>CBFIGH010000069.1:0-22917 GCA_965662115.1 Cyanobium sp. | reverse complement strand
GTGGGCGGGGGAGCTCACCCCAGCAGTGCTGCACGTGGCGGCCCGCTCGCTGGCGGCCCAGGGCCTTTCGATCTTTGGCGACCACAGCGATGTGATGGCCACCCGCGGCACGGGCTGCGCCATCCTCTGCTCCGCGTCGGTGCAGGAAGCCGGCGACTTCGCCGCCATCGCCACCCGGGCCAGCCTGCGTAGCCGGCTGCCGTTTCTGCATGGGTTCGATGGCTTCCGCACCTCCCACGAGATCCAGAAGATCGCGCCGCTCAGCGACGCCCAACTGCGCGAGCTGATCCCCGAAGAGGCGATCAGTGCCCACCGCGCCCGGGCCCTCAGCCCCGAGCATCCGGTGATCCGCGGCACCAGCCAAAACCCCGACGTTTACTTCCAGGCGCGGGAATCGGTGAACCGCTTCTACGACGCAGCGCCAGCCCATGTGATCGAGGCGATGGATCGCTTTGGTGCACTCACCGGTCGCCACTACTCCCCTTACGACTACGTCGGCCCCGCCGATGCCGAGCGGGTGCTGGTGCTGATGGGGTCGGGCTGCGAAACCGCGGTGGAAACGGCCGAGGCGCTGCAGGCCGCTGGCGAGCGGGTGGGGGTGCTGAAGGTGCGCCTGTTCCGGCCCTTTGCGGCCCGGCTGCTGGTGGAGGCCCTGCCGGCCAGCACCCGGGCGATCGCCGTGCTCGATCGCTGCAAGGAGCCCGGCGCCCCCGGCGAGCCCCTCTATCTCGATGTGGTGGCGGCCCTGGCGGAGGAGTGGGCGGCCGTGCATGGGGAAGCGCCGTTGCCGGTGGTGCTGGGTGGTCGCTACGGGCTGTCGTCGAAGGAGTTCACCCCGGCGATGGTGAAGGCGGTGTTCGACCACCTGCGGCCCCTGCTGATTCCTGGCCAGCCCCGGCCGCTCAACCACTTCAGCGTGGGGATCAACGATGACCTCACCCACCGCTCCCTGCCTCTCGACAACAACTTCCACACCGACGCCGCCGAGGTGCGCGCCGTGTTTTACGGGCTGGGCTCCGATGGCACGGTGGGGGCCAACAAGGCGGCCATCAAGATCATCGGCGAGGGCACCGATCTGTTTGCCCAGGGCTACTTCGTTTACGACTCCAAGAAGTCGGGCTCGGTCACGGTGTCGCACCTGCGCTTCGGGCCGAGGCCGATCCGCTCCACCTACCTGATCCAGCGGCCCACGTTTGTGGCCTGCCACCAGTGGGATTTCGTGGAGCGCTTCGATCTGCTGGCCGGCATCGCGCCGGGCGGGGTGTTGCTGCTCAACAGCCCCTTTGATCCCGCCGCCACCTGGGCGCGGCTGCCCGAGGCGCTGCGCAGCCAGATCCGCGCCAAGGGGATCGCGGTGCACCAGATCAATGCCTACCAAGTGGCGCGGCAGGCGGGCATGGGGCCCCACATCAACACGGTGATGCAGGCCTGTTTCTTCGCGCTGAGCGGCGTGTTGCCCCGCCAGGAGGCCCTGGTCCGCATCCGCCACGCGATTGAAACCAGCTACCGCCGCAAGGGCGAAGCCGTGGTGGCGATGAACCTGGCCGCCCTCGACGCCAGCCTCGATCACCTGCAGCCGCTCGACTGGCAGGCCCTGGACAGCCCCGCCCCAGCTCCGATTGCGGCGCCAGCACCCGCAGACCACCTCGCGGCCGCCCCGGATTTCGTGCGCGACGTGATCGCCCCCATGCTCGAGCGCCGCGGCGACGCCCTGCCGGTGAGCGCCCTGCCCTGCGATGGCACCTGGCCGGTGGGCACGGCCCGCTGGGAGAAGCGCAACATCGCCGCCGAGGTGCCCGTGTGGGAAACCGACCTGTGCGTGCAGTGCGGCAAGTGCGTGCTGGTGTGCCCCCATGCGGTGATCCGCGCCAAGGTGGGTACTCCGGAAACCTTCGCTGCCGCCCCGGAGGGCTTCCGCACCGCCCCCGCCCGCGACCCGGCCTTCGCCGGCCAAACCTTCACGATTCAGGTGGCCGCCGAAGACTGCACCGGCTGCGCCCTGTGCGTCGAGGTGTGCCCCGCCCGCGACCGCAGCGAGCCGAAGCGCAAGGCGATCAACATGGCGCCGCAGCGGCCCCTGCGGGAGCAGGCCCGCGGCCACTGGGACTTCTTCCTGCAGCTCCCTGAGGTGCCCCGGGGCGATCTCAACCTGCACAAGATCGGCCAGCAGCAGCTGCAGCAGCCGTTGTTTGAGTTTTCCGGCGCCTGCGGTGGCTGCGGCGAAACGCCCTACCTCAAGCTCGCCTCCCAGCTGTTCGGCGATCGGATGCTGATCGCCAACGCCACCGGTTGCAGTTCGATCTACGGCGGCAACCTGCCCACCACCCCCTGGAGCGCCAACGCCGAGGGGCGCGGCCCGGCCTGGAGCAACTCCCTGTTTGAAGACAACGCCGAATTCGGCTTCGGCATGCGGGTGGCGCGCGACCAGCAGCGCCAGATGGCGCTCGATCTGCTGGAGCGGTTGGCGGGCCAGCTGCAGCCGGAACAACTCCCGCCTTCCCTGCTGCAGGCCCTGCGTGACGCCGACCAGGGCGATGAAGCCGGCATCGTCGAGCAGCGCGAGCGGGTGGCGGCGCTCAAAGCGCGGTTGGCCGGCCTGGAGCAGCCCGAGGCCCGCCAGCTGCTGGAGCTGGCCGATGCCCTGGTCAAAACCAGTGTGTGGTTGGTGGGCGGCGATGGCTGGGCCTACGACATCGGCTTCGGCGGGCTCGACCACGTGCTCGCCAGTGGCCGCGACGTGAACGCCCTGGTGCTCGACACCGAGGTGTACTCCAACACTGGCGGCCAGGCCTCCAAGGCCACGCCTCGGGGGGCGGTGGCCAAGTTTGCCGCCGCCGGCAAGGCGGCCCCCAAAAAAGACCTGGGCCTGATGGCGATGACCTACGGCACGGTGTACGTGGCGAGTGTGGCGATGGGGGCCCGCGATGAGCACACGATCCGCGCCTTCCTGGAGGCCGAGAGCTACCCGGGGCCGTCGCTGATCATTGCCTATTCCCACTGCATCGCCCACGGCATCGACATGGCCCAGGGCATGGCGCACCAGAAGCTGGCGGTGGAGTCGGGCCGTTGGCTGCTTTACCGCTACGACCCCCGCCGCGCCGAACGGGGCGAGACGCCTCTGCAGCTCGACAGCCCGGCGCCGAAGCGCTCCCTGGAGGAGGCGATGGAGCAGGAAAACCGCTTCCGGATGCTGCGCTACAGCCAACCGGAGCGGGCCCGGGCCCTGGTGCGCCAGGCCCAGAAGGAGCTCGAGTGCCGCTGGGCCACCTATCGCGCCCTGGCTCAGCCAGCCCCCAAGCCATGACCCCCGATCTCTCCACCACCTACCTCGGCCTGCCCCTGCGCAGCCCCCTGGTGGTGGGCGCTGCCGCGCCCCTCAGCGAGGAGCTGGCCCAGCTGCAGGCCCTGGAGCGGGCCGGGGCGGCGGCGATCGTGCTGCATTCGCTGTTTGAGGAGCAGATCGAGCAGGAACAGCTCGACCTGCACCGGCGTCTGGGCCAGGGGGCCGACAGCTATGGCGAGGCGCTCAGCTACGTGCCGGAGCCCTCGATCTTCCATGGCGGCGAAGACCTCTACCTGCGCCAGCTCGAGCAGGCCTGCCAGCGGTTGTCGGTGCCGGTGATCGCCAGCCTCAACGGCACCAGCCCGGGCCGCTGGGTGGAATCGGCGCGGCGGATCGAGGCGGCCGGTGCGGCGGCCCTGGAGCTGAACATCTACGCCATCCCCACCGACCCGGAGCTCTCCAGCGCCGCCATTGAGGCCGGGGTGGAGGAGATCGTGCGCCAGGTGCGCGCCGAGGTGGGCCTGCCCCTGGCGGTGAAGCTCAGCCCCTTCTTCACCAACCTCAGCGCCATGGCCCGGCGCCTGGCCGCCGCGGGCGCCGATGGGCTGGTGCTGTTCAACCGCTTCTACCAGCCCGATATCGACATTGAGACGATGGAGGTGCGGCCCAACCTGCTGCTCTCCACCCCCCACGACCTGCGCATGCCACTGCGCTGGATTGCCCTGCTGCATGGCCGGGTGCCGGTGGATCTGGCCGCCAGTGGCGGCGTGCACCGCGGCACCGATGTGGTGCGGCTGTTGATGGCGGGGGCCTGTGTCACCCAGGTGGTGGGGGCGCTGCTGCGTCACGGGCCCGAGCGCCTGGCGGGCCTGGAGGAGGAGCTGGCCACCTGGCTGCTGGAGCACGAGGTGGCCTCGGTGGCCGAGCTGATCGGTTGCATGAGTCAGCAGCGCTGCCCCAATCCGGCCGAATACGAGCGGGCCCAGTACATGCGCGCCATTCAGGGGTATCGCCCGGCGGATGCCCGCCAGGCGCCGGGGCCTTGGTGACGCTCCCCGCCTCTGGCCGGGTTGCGGAGCTCGCGGCGGAGCTGGCGGCCAGCGTCAGCCGCCCCTGGACAGTGATGGAGGTGTGCGGCGGCCAGACCCACGCGATCCTGCGCTGGGGCCTGGATCAGTTGCTGCCGCCCGGCCTGCGGTTGATCCACGGCCCGGGCTGCCCGGTGTGCGTGACGCCGGCCGAGCGCATCGATGCGGCCCTGGCGCTGGCGGCCCGCCCGGAGGTGATCCTCTGCTCCTACGGCGACATGCTGCGGGTGCCCGGCTCTGCCACCGACCTGCTGGGGGCGCGGGCCGCTGGCGGCGACGTGCGCCTGCTCACCTCGCCCTTGCAGGCGATCGCTCTGGCCCAGGGCGAGCCCGAGCGCCAGGTGGTGTTTCTGGCGGTGGGTTTTGAAACCACGGCGCCGGCCACGGCCCTGCTGCTGCGCCAGGCCCGAGCGCTGGAGCTCACCAACCTGTCGGTGTTGCTGGCCCACGTGCGGGTGGCCCCGGCGATGGAGGCGCTGCTGCTCGATCCAGGCAACCAGGTGCAGGGTTTTCTGGCAGCGGGCCATGTGGGTGCCGTGATGGGCACCGCCGAGCTGGGCCAGCTGGTTGAGCGCCAGCGGCTGCCGGTGGTGGTGACGGGCTTTGAGCCGGCCGACGTGATGGCGGGCCTGCTGCGGCTGGTGCAGCTGCTGGAGGCCGGCACCCCGGCGCTGGCCAATGCCTACGGCCGGGTGGTGCGGGAGGGGGGCAATGGCGCAGCCCAGGCGCTGCTGGAGGAGGTGTTTGTGGTGGTGGACCAGCCCTGGCGGGGCCTGGGCCCCATCGCCGGCGGCGGCTTTGCGCTGGCGCCGGCCTACCGCGGTTTCGATGCCCTCGAGCGCCTGGGTGCTGCGCTCGCCCGCCCCGAGCCTGTGGCCACCAGCCCCTGCATCAGCGGCCCGATCCTGCAGGGCCGCGCCATCCCGCCCGACTGCCCGGCCTTCGGCCGCTCCTGCACCCCCGAGCGCCCGCTAGGGGCGCCGATGGTGTCGAGCGAGGGGGCCTGCGCCGCCTATTACCGATACCGGCCGCCTCCGGCCTGCGGCGAGGCATCGATTCGCCCCTGACCGCGCGGCACCCAACGTATCCGCGCCAGCCCCAGCTGGCTGAGCCGCTCAAGCAGCGCCATCTGCAGGCTGCCGATCCGTCCTGCCAGCCCCGGCAGGCTGAGGGGATCGAGGCCGTTCCAGGGCAGGTAGGGGTTGCGGCGCAGCGAGGCGTAGAGCTCCACCCGGCAGCTAGGGTGGATGCTGGGGGTGCGGTTGTGGAAGCCGCGGGTGTCTGCCACCACCAGGGTGTTGGCCTTTACCGCGAAGCGCCGTGCCGGCGGCAGCCCCATCGCCTCCAGGTCGGCGACGTTGACGCGGAAGGAGCCGCGGGCGTGGTACTTGATCGAGTGGCTGGCGGCGCTGAGGCTCTGCTCCTTTTCCCAGGCCAGGCGTGCCGGTGTCATGCGGTGCGACCCCGGAACGTAGGCAAAGGGCCCCTCGCTGGCCTCCACGTCGTGCAGGAAGAACCAGGATTTGGCGATCGAGTGGAAGGTGTCGGCGTGCAGGTGGGTCTGGGGGTCGGGCGCGGTGTTGGCCAGGCCGCTGATGATGGCCTGCAGGGAGAAGATCGGCTCCGCACCGGTGCCCGCCACATAGCGGATTAGCCGGCGGATTTCGGCGTCGCCCAGAAGCTGCTCTAGGCTGGGGTGGCTGCGGCGCAGGGCCCCACGGTTGAGCACCACCCGGCGGGTGATGGTGCTGCCCTGCCGCATCTCCAGCAGCGGCCACGTGCTGCCGAACACCTCCTGCCGCAATGCCTCGAACTGGTGGGCGGGCAGCAGGTTTTCGCGGATCACATAGCCGTGCTCGGCGTAGTGGGCTTGGTCGCTGGCGGCCAGCTGGCGGCCCAGCCGCGCCCGCCGCTGATTAGTGAGCGCATCGGCAAGGCGGATGCGGCCCACATGTAGGCCCAGCTGGTTGAGCCGGCGACTGCCGATGACAGGGTTGTCGCAGAACGACTTGGCGCTGCTGAGCAGGCTGAATGGGGCCAGGGGAATCAGGGCCGCCCGCTGCAGTGCCGATCGCGCCGTCATAGTTACTGCCCCGAAATCCGTTTGCCGGGCCACAGTGTGTCATCGAGCTCCGCCGGCGGCCGGTGGCCCCGCCCCCATGACCGAGCGCATCCAGCTGGCCCACGGCGGCGGCGGCACCCGGATGCAGCAGTTGATCGACCAGGAGTTCCGCGCCCTCTATGCCGATCCGGCCCAGGTGCTGCACGATGCCGCCCGGCTGGAGCTCCCCCCCGGCCCCTTGGCCTTCAGCACCGACGGCTACGTGGTGCAGCCGCTGGAATTCCCCGGCGGCGACATCGGCAGCCTGGCGGTGATCGGCACCGCCAACGACCTGGCCATGGCCGGGGCCCGGCCATGGCACCTCAGCGTGGCGATGATCCTGGAGGAGGGTCTGCCCCTGGAGCTGCTGCGGCGCGTCGTGGCCTCGATGGCTGCGGCGGCTAGGCAGTGCGGCGTGGCCATCGTCACGGGTGACACCAAGGTGGTGGAGCGGGGCAAGGCTGATGGGGTGTTCATCACCACCAGCGGTATCGGCTTGGTGGAGGCCCCGATGGCGATTGATCCCACGGCGATCCAGCCAGGGGACCAGCTGCTGGTGAGCGGTGATCTGGGCCGCCATGGGGTGGCGATCCTGGCGGCGCGCCATGGCCTGGCCTTGGTGCCGCCGGTGCTGAGCGACTGCGCCCCCCTCTGGCCCCAGGTGCGGGCGCTGCTCGATGCGGGCATCCGGATCCACTGCCTGCGGGACCTCACCCGCGGCGGCCTGGCCAGCGCCCTGCAGGAGCTGGCGGTGGCGGCCGGGGTGGAACTGGCGATCGAGGAGGGCTGCCTGCCGGTGGCCGAGCCCGTCGCCCGCACCTGCGAGCTGCTGGGTTTTGAGCCCGTGCATTTGGCCAATGAGGGCCGCTTTGTGGCGGTGGTGCCGCCCCAGGCCTGCGAGCCCGCCTGCCGCCTGTTGGAGGCTGATGGCGGGGCCTGGATCGGCTCGGTGCGCCCAGCCGGAAGCGCTGGTGCTCGGGTGCTGCTCAGCACGGCCCTGGGCACCGCACGGTTGCTGGTGCCCATGAGCGGGGAGTTGCTGCCCCGCATCTGTTGAGGGCGGATTGTCCCCGGATGGGGGGATCGGGAAACCGGCCGTCGGGCGGAGAGTTAACCAGTGTTTATCAGGGTCCGCCCTGATCCCGAGGGCGCCATTCCCATGACCGCATCCCCGACCGCACCCGGGCTCACCATCGGCGAACTGGAAGCCAATTACTCCCTGTATTGCAAGGCCATGCGCCTGTTGATTCGGGAGGGCAAATCGATCGCCAAGGTGCGCCGCACCGTCTGCTGGCAGAGGCTTGAGATCCTGCACAACTGTTTGCCGAGCCAATACCGCGAGCCGGACTATCTCTTTGCCCTGCTGCAGCGAGAGTTGAAGACCCAGCTCTAACGGTCCTCCTGCAGCCAGAGGGCCAATCCTCCACCCCGCCCCCGGGCTGCCAGCCAGCCATTTTGACTGGCGATCAGGGCAAAAAAAGGGCGACGCCGTTGTGGGGGCTGGGCTTTGATCGGTTGCCGCCAGAGGGTGTTCTGGCCGAGCCGAAGCTCCAATGCCTCAAACCAGAATTCCAGCAGGGGCCGCTTGCCCCGCAGACGTCCCTGGCCGCAAAAGCACAGCTGGAATGGCCCAAGCTGCACGCTGTTGAACACCGAAACAGGCTGTTCAGCCTGCGGGGCCGGGCTTACGCCTGCCGCGGCAATCGTGAGGCTGGCCTGGAGCAGCCGCAGCAGGGCAGCGCTCACCCCCAAGGGTTTGGCGTCGGATTTGCTCCACAGGTTCTCCAGGCGCCAGCAGCCCAACAAATCTGCCGCGGCCAGTTTGCTGCCGACCGCCCGACTTTGGCGCTCGAGGGCGAGCAGTTCAGGGCCGGTGGGGAGTGTCTTGGGGGCGTCCATGGGGGGAGGCAGCGATCGCGGGCGGACGCGTTTCCACCATCATCTCCAGGGTGTTGACCACGTCGCGAAGCGCCCGGGCTTGGGCTGTTAACTCTTGAGCCGCTGTCGAGCCCTCGACGGCACCGCAGGCCGATTGCTTGGTGACCGGTTCAGTCTTAACCAGGGCGTTGGAATTATCCTCATCCTGATTGAGTTTGGCAAATTCTTCGGCGGTAAATCCCTGGCCTTCCATTAGCATGCGAAGGGATACACCCCTGCCGACGGGTCGTGCCTGCTTACTGTTGAGAACGTCTAACACATTTCAATAGTGGTCTTCATAGGCCTTGTTGCCGGTGGCAACATAGGTGCGGGCTAGCCGGGTGAGTTCGTCTGAGCTGGCTCTTAATTCGTGGGCTAATTTTAGTGATTTGTAGCGATTTGCTTGGGCGTCGTTGACAGAGCGCTGGTTGAATAAGCCAATATTGAGAGAATAACAAGCCCTGAGAGTGGTCCTAGCGTGCTCAGGCGGAGTAATCGCATTGTGTTCATCAGGGGCTTCCACAGGGGCGATGGGCGCGGGATCTCTGCAGATGTCTCGCCACATGCAAATCGCATTATAAATAAACCCGCCCGCTTCGCAAGAGCAGGCAATTGGGCTTGCTGAAGCCCCCTTGGCTGCCCGCCGATTGAGGGCTCATGGGCCAATCAGATCGCTGTTGTGCTGAGCCATCCCAAAGCCCCCCTTCCATGGGCGGCTACTCGCCTGTTCAAGCTGGTGCTCCACTGAAGCAAGGGCATCAGGGTTGGGCAGCGCTAGGTTGACTGGTTGATCACCTCACGTTTGCACTGGATGCCGCTCGTTGATCTCCATCACTACTTCGTCAGGGCCCATGACCTTGAGAAGTCGAAGCGGTTTTATTGCAATGGGCTTGGATTTGAACTGATGCCAAGGCCACCCTTTCCGTTTCCCGGCTACTGGCTTGGCGTCAACGGAAAAACTCAGGTTCATCTGGGTCTGGATGGCGCCTCGATCGATAGGGCTCCTGACAAGGCAGGCGTCGTCGACCACATTGCCTTTGAGGCCACAGAACCCGATGCGTTGGCTCGGGGGTTGAGGGCAGCCGGCATTCCATTTGAAACGCGGTATTGGGCCGAACTGCAACTTTTCCAGATCTTTGTCTCGGATCCCGATGGAGTGATGATCGAGCTTAATTTTCGGGGTCAATCCTTTGAGCCTGTTCCGCCGGTGTGACACAACAGGCACAAGTCGCCTCACGGTCATGATTGGTGCGGCGCTGGATTGCCAGCTGGAAACGCCCCCTGATGGATTCGAACCATCGACCGGCTGCTTAGAAGACTTGCGGTCGTAGGCTCATAAACCCCTGCACTGGCTAGGTTTGTCGGGCCGAAATCTGCCAGGTGTGAGCAGAAGTGTGAGCAGTCGGCAGGATTTTTCCCCCTGCTGTAACCCGCTGTTCGCCTTGGACTTCGGATCGATCTCAGCGGAGATCTCATTCGGCCATGCCTTGCTCTCGAACGCCACGGCCTGGCTGCGCTCTCCTGTGCCTTCGTCGCCCGGGCGGCCCTTTGGCGCCCGGACTTCACAGCGGGGCCTAGGCCGCCTAGCTTATTCCGTGGAGGGAATGCTGAATGTGGGAGGTCTGTCACACCGCTGTCTTCGAGGCCTGGTGGCGCGAGCTCAGCGAGCAGGAGCAGGACGATGTGACAGCCATCGTTGAGCTCCTGGTAGAGAAGGGTCCTCAACTGCCTTTCCCCTACTCCTCAGGTGTGGAGGGCTCCAGGCACAGCCACATGCGCGAGCTACGCACTCAGTCCCATGGTGACCCCCTGCGTGTGTTCTATGCCTTTGATCCAAACCGCAGCGCCGTCCTGCTGATCGGTGGTAACAAAACCGGCAAGGACAAGCGCTTCTACAAAACAATGATCCCCAAAGCAGACGCGCTCTACGACGAACACCTCAACAGCCTGAACACCCAACCCAAGCCATGACCCGCTCCTTCTCTGAACTCACCAAGGACTTCAGCCCTGAGCGCCGGGAGCGCATCGAGCAGCGCAAAGAGCAGCTGCGGCAGGACATGACCCTGGCAGAACTGCGCAAGGCTTTTTCCCTCACCCAGGACACACTCGCCAAGAACCTCAACGTCAAGCAGGCCGAGATCTCCAAGATCGAGAACCGGGCCGACATGCTGATGAGCACCCTGCGCAACTTCGTCCAGGCCATGGGTGGTGACCTCGAAGTCAGGGCTGTGTTTCCCGACCGAGCCATTGAGATCAGCACCTTTTCGTCTCTATCCGGCAAGCCCGCCAAGTCGGGCACTGGCAACAAGAAACAACCGTTGGCCAAAGCGTAAAGCCAACTTCTGGTCGGGCTTTGGAGGTGTTTTCATCCCTTCAGTTGCCCTACCGCCTCGGCAGCCAGACGCGTGAACCATCAGAAGAGGCGGGGCAGACCCACCTCGCCCACTGCAGCAGCGGCTCGAGGCAGTGGTGGGTCTCTCCTTCGGCCGGATCAATCCGCCGGAGCCGCTGCCGCAGATGAAGCAAAACCTTGAGGAGATCCTCAAGCACAACGAACAGCAACTCCGCCAGGCATTGCTTCCGGGCAACGGCGTCAGCGGCTTTGCCGCTGACGGTTATCTGCTCTCACCGCCCCGCGGGCCAGCCTTTTATGCCTCGCCTACGCACTGGCCTTCGCGGCCCTGGCGCGGGGGCGCAGCAAACGAATCTCTCTGCTGGCCGGCTTGCTGTTCACCGGTAGATCGCGCCCCCTGCAGGAACCTGAGCATCTGGGCTACGAGCCGGATCAGGATTGAGTGCCAGCCCTGCCCTCAGGGCGGAAGCTCGGCTACCAGCTCAATCGTCAACCCAAAACGGCTTCTGCCAGCCCCTGCCTGCTGGTGAATGCCTCTGAGGTCAGAGGGGGAGATCCTTCAGATCCCTTGCTTCCACTGGGTTTTACTGACGCCCCCTGATGGATTCGAACCATCGACCGGCTGCTTAGAAGGCAGCTGCTCTATCCGGCTGAGCTAAGGGAGCTGGGTGGGTCGATCGGAGGTGCTGGGCCGCCCGATGGACCGCCAGCATGATCGCGCAGTCCTTGGCGACTCCACAAGCGCCGCTGCTCGGCACGATCAACTGGCTTGTGATCCCTCCCATGCGCTTCAAACTGATGCTTGTTGCTTTGGCCCTGCTGGCGATGGGGGCGCCGCTGGCCGCTGGAGCCATGTCCCTGGAGCAGGCCTGCCAGCGATTTGCCGGCCGGCTCAGCGATGCCCAGGCGTCTGGCGATAGCCAGACAGCCCAGACCGTCTACCAAAAGGGCAGCCAACGCATCGCTGCCAACTTCAACGGTGCCACCTGCCCGAATGTGAAGCCCCCCACGCCCTGAGCCCCAAACGGTTGTTGCCCCTAGAATGGTGGGCTGCGCTCGTCTTGCCCCATGGCTGCCTCCCGGCTTTCCGACAGCCAGAAAATCGAGATTGTGGCGCGTTACCGCGCTGGTGAGGGCAGCAGCGAGCTGGCTGGGGCCTATGGCTGCAGTGCAATCACGGTGAGCCGGGCTGTGAAAGCAGCCTTGGACCCTGCTGAATATGACCAGCTCAAGCAGCAGCGCAGTCGTCCGGTTAAAGCTGCCCCGGCCTTGCTGGAGCCGCCCCAGCCCCTGGGGATCCAGCCCGATACGGCAGCTGACGACGACGGCGCGGCCCTGCTGGCGATCGAGGATGCCGACGATTTCGGCGACGACTTCAGCGATGATTTCGGCGACGACGACCTGGCCGATCAGTTCGTTGAAGTGCCCCTGCTTTTGGGCAACCAGCTGGGCGACCAGCCCCAAGCGCCGGCCCAGTGCTTACCGCTGGCAGAAGCGCAGCTGCCGGTCAGTGTGTACATGTTGGTCGACAAGATTGTCGAACTCCAGGCCAAGCCCCTCAAGGATTTCCCTGAACTGGGCCTGTTGCCGGATGGGGAAGGTCAACGCCAAGCTCTGCTGGTTTTCGCCAATCCCCGCCAGGCCAAGCGTCATTGTGGCCGCAGTCAACGGGTGATCAAGGTTCCCGACACCCGGGTGTTGGAGCGCACCGCGCCCTACCTGATCGCCCAGGGCATCAGCCGGGTGGTGATCGAGGGCAGCCTTTACTCCCTGCCGGGCAGCTGATCCTGGCGCGGTGCTGACAGAGCGGTGCTGCAGCCACCGCTCAGCACACCGATGACCAGGGCCAACCCCACCAGAAATCCAGCTGGCAGGGGCGCGGTGCGGCTGAAGCCGAGGTTGAGGCTGGGCCGTTGATCCAGGTTCTGGGCGCCCAGGCAGAGGATCACCAGCAGCAGAGCGCCACCGAGCAGGCTGGTGAGCAGCAGGCGTGCACGCACAAGCATCGAACTCACCCTGGAGGGCCTCAGTCTGAAGCTTCAGCCCTCCTGGTGCACGCTGCCTGGACGCAAAGGGCTCTGGTGCAGGAGGGCATAGAGCTCCCGCTTGCTGTGGCCGGTGCGCTCGGCTAGCAGTTTGGCGGCGCCATTGCTGCTGTGGCCAGCCGCCTGCAGGGCCTGCAATTCGGCGCTGAGGGCGGCGGCATCCCAGGTGAGTGGTTCGGCTGGCGGGGCTCCCCCCAGCACCAGGGTGCATTCCCCCTGGGGCGGCGTGTGGCGGAAGTGCTCCAGCGCCGCCATCACCGTCGGTCCTACCTGCTCCTCGTGTCTCTTGGTGAGTTCCCGGGCCACCCACAAGGGCCGATCACCCAGCACCTCCAGCAGATCCTCCAGCAGATCCAGCAGCCGGTGGGGCGCTTCAAACAGCACCAGGGTGCGCGGCTCATCCTTGAGTTCCTGCAGGTGCAGGCGGCGTTGGCTGCCCTTGGGCGGCAGAAAGCCTTCAAAGCAGAAGCGGCCGCTGGGCAGGCCGCTGCTCACCAAGGCGGTGGTCACGGCGCTGGGGCCGGGCACGCAGATCACCCCATGGCCCGCGGCGCGGGCCGCGGCCACCAGCGCTTCGCCGGGATCGGAGATGCCTGGCAGGCCGGCATCGCTGATCACCGCCAGGGCTTCGCCGGCGGCGAGGGCAGCGAGCAATTCCGGGATGCGGGCGGTTTGGTTGTGGGCGTGGAAGCTGATCAGCCGTTGCCCTTGCTGTTTGTGGCGCAGACCCAGTTGATGCAGCAGCAAGCCACTGCGGCGGGTGTCCTCACAGGCGATGCGCTGCACGCCAGCCAGCACCTCCCTAGCCCGGGGCGACAGGTCGGCCAGGTTGCCGATGGGGGTGCCCACCAGGTAGAGCACGCCGGGGGCTGGTTCGGTGGCTTGCACGGCTGGGGGCGGGCTCCTGCACAATGCTGATTCCTGCCCCACCATGATGCCGGCCGCCCTTCCCCTGCCTTCCGGGATTGCCTTGGAGGCACTGCTGTTGGAGCTGCGGCGGTTGAGCTGGGGTGCGGCCGACATCCTGCTGGCCTATGGCCGCGGCGAGCAGCCCCCCTATGGTTTCCCCCGGGCGCTGAGCGTGGACGAGGGGGGCGAAGGCCCTGTGAGTGCGGCCGATCTGGCGGTGAACCGCTGGCTGCTCGATGGTCTGGCTACCGCGTTCCCCGCCGCCGAGTGGACCGTGCTCAGCGAGGAGACGGCCAAGGAGCAGCTCATCGAGGGGCAGCCGTTGGCGGCGGAGTGGCTGTGGATCCTCGATCCCCTCGATGGCACCAAGGATTTTCTGCAGGGCACGGGCGAATACGCCGTGCATCTGGCCCTGGTGCATCGCGGCGAGCCGGTGCTGGGGGTGGTGTTGCTGCCGGAGCTGGAGGAGCTCTGGATTGGTCTGGTGCCCCAGCAGCGCGCCTGGTGCGAAAACCGCCTGGCTGACCAGCGGCCTGCCCAACTGAGCGCGCGGCAGCAGCTGGGTGAGCTGGTGCTGGTGGCCAGCCGCAACCACCGCGACCAGCGCCTCGAGCAGCTGCTGGCGGCCCTGGCCCTTGGCGACACCAAGGCGATCGGCAGTGTGGGCGGCAAGGTGGCCACGATCCTGCGCGGCGAAACGGATCTCTATATCTCGCTCTCGGGCAAAAGTGCGCCGAAGGATTGGGACATGGCCGCTCCGGAGGCGGTGCTGCGGGCGGCGGGCGGCGCCTTCAGCCATGCCGATGGCCGGCCACTGGCCTACAACGACGGCGACATCCGCCAGGCCGGCTGCCTGATCGCCAGCCATGGCCGCAGCCACCAGTTGCTTTGCGAGCAAGCAGCCAGGGCCATGGCCGTGATTGATCCGGGTTTTGCGGTGTGATCCAGCCCCGCCCTAGGGGGGCTGGCAGAGCCGGATCAGGCCGGCACGGGAGCTTCGCTCTGGGGTACGCCGCGCAGGGTGAGGTTGATGCGGCCGCGGTTGTCGATTTCGCGTACCCGCACGGTGACCGGGTCGCCCACGTTGACGACGTCTTCCACCTTTTCCACCCGGGATTCCGAGAGCTGGGAGATGTGAATCATGCCCTCCTTGCCCGGCAGGATTTCCACGAAGGCACCGATCGGAATCACGCGGGTCACGGCACCGCTGAACACCTCTCCTTCGCTGATGCGGCGGGTGAGGCCTTCGATGATGCGCTGGGCTTCCTCGGCGGCGGCGCCATCGTGGCTGGCGATCGTGACGATGCCGCCGTCTTCGATGTCGATCTTGGTGTTGGTGCGCTCGGTGATGCCCTTGATCGTGCGGCCGCCGGGGCCGATCACGGTGCCGATCAGCTCCGGATCAATCCGGAAACTGAGCAGGCGTGGGGCGTGGGGCGACATGGTGTCGCGGGGCTTCTCGATCGCCTCCAGCATCTTCTCGAGGATGTGCAGCCTGGCCGGGCGGGCCTGTTGGATGGCATCGGCAATCGTTTTGACATGCAGGCCCGTGACCTTCATGTCCATCTGCAGGGCGGTGATGCCCTTTTCGGTGCCGGCCACCTTGAAGTCCATGTCGCCGAGAAAGTCTTCAATGCCCTGGATGTCGGTGAGGATGCGCACCTCCTCGCCCTCCTTGATCAGGCCCATCGCCGCGCCGCTCACGGGGGCCTTGAGGGGTACGCCGGCATCCATCAGGGCCAGGGTGCTGCCGCACACCGAACCCATGGAGGTGGAGCCATTGGAGCTGAGGCACTCCGAAACCACCCGCAGCACATAAGGGAAGGATTCCTTGCTGGGCAGCACCGGCAGGATGGCCCGCTCGGCCAGGGCGCCGTGGCCCACCTCGCGGCGACCGGGGGAGCGCATCGGCTTGGTTTCGCCGGTGGAGTAGGGCGGGAAGTTGTAGTGATGGAGGTAGTGCTTCTCGGTGGACGGGTTGAGATCGTCGAGCTCCTGGGCGTCGCTCGGGGTGCCGAGGGTGGCGCAGGAGAGCACCTGGGTGAGGCCGCGCTGGAACAGGGCTGAACCGTGGACCCGCTTGGGCAGCACGCCGGCGGCGGCGCTGATCGGCCGCACCTCATCAAGGTTGCGGCCGTCGACGCGTTTGCCCTGCTTGAGGATCTGCTCGCGCATCAGCTTTTTGGTCAGGCTCTTGTAGCTGTTGCCTAGGGCCTTGCCGCTGGCCGCCGTGCGGATCGGGTCATCTTCGCCGAGGGCGGCGATCTTCTCCTTCACCTCGGCCTTGATCGCATCGAGCTTGTCATCGCGCTCGGGCTTGGTTTGGGAAAATTGCATCAGCACCTCGCCGATGCCCTGGGCGCATTGCTGCTCGAGGTAGCTGGGCAGGGTGGTATCGACCACCTGGGCCTCGGGGAACACCTGTTCGATGCCGAGTTCCTTGAGCAGGTTTTGTTGGGCCTTGATCAGTTCACCCACAGCTTCGTAGCCGAAGTCGATGGCTTCGATCACGTCCTGCTCGGGGAGCTGGTTGGCACCCGCTTCGACCATGATCACGCCTTCAGGTGTGCCGGCCACCACCAGATCCAGTTCACTGCGCTCGATCTCGCGGAAGCTGGGGTTGAGCACGAAGTCATCGCCCAGCAGGCCAACGCGCACGGCGGCCATGGGGCCCTGGAAGGGGATGCGGGCCAGAAGTGTGGCCAGGGAGGCGCCGGTGACGGCCAGCACATCGGGCGGCACCCGCTCATCGAGCGACAGGCAGGTGGCCACGATCTGGATGTCGTCGCGCATCCAGCTGGGGAACAGGGGCCGCATCGGCCGATCGATCAGCCGGCAGGTGAGGATCGCCCGCTCGGGGGGGCGGGCTTCCCGCCGGAAAAAACTGCCTGGGATGCGACCGGCGGCGTAGAGCCGCTCTTCGTAATCGCACATCAGGGGGAGGAAATCGATGCCTTCGCGGCCTCCGGAGCGGGTGGCGGTGACCAAAACCGAGGTATCACCACACTCGACCATCACCGAGCCCCCGGCTTGGGGGGCGAAACGACCGGTGGTCAGCCGGATCTCCCGACCATCGAAGGAGATCGACTGAGTTTGTCCTTGCACGTGCGCTTATGTCCTGTTGTTGTCAACGACCATTCTCGCATTTGGCCTGACGCCAGGCGCCCGACTCACCAGGAGGATTTCACGACACCGGGCAGTTCGCCCTTGTGGGCCCGCTCGCGCAATTGGTTGCGGCAGAGGCCGAAATCGCGGTAAACACCCCGGGGCTTGCCGGTGGCCCAGCAGCGGTTGCGCACGCGGGAGGGGGCGCTGTTGCGGGGCAGGCCCTGGATCTTGCGGTGAATCTCCAGGCGCTCCATCGGATCGGCAGCGGCGTCGAAGGACGCCTTGAGGGCAGCCCGCTTGGCGGCGAAACGCTCCACGATCTTCTTGCGCTTGACATCGCGCGCAATCATCGACTTCTTCGCCATGCGGCCTGGGTTTCCAACAGTTCGGTATTGCCGAGCTTACCTTGCAGGCCTGCCGCCCAATGGCCAGGCGGGGCCTCAGCGGTTGAGCAGCTGCTGCACCGCTGGCAACTGGGAGGTGTCCTTGACGATCAGCACCACGCTGAGTCCAACCAGAAACACAAAACCCGACTGCATGAAGGCCATCTGAAAACGCTCGGGCAGGGGCTTGCCCCGCACGCCTTCGAGCAGCAACAGGGCCAGTTGCCCGCCGTCAAGCAGGGGTAGGGGCAGGGCATTGAGCACTGCCAGGTTGATCGAGATCAGGGCCGTGAAGATGAACAGGCTGCTGCCGCCTTGCTTGGCCAGCGAGGCCCCCATCTCGACGATCTTCACCGGGCCACTCACCTGGCCGGCGGTTTCGCCGAAATGGGTGGCGAGGGTAATGAACCCCTCCACGGTGCGGCTGGTGAGGGCGGCGAAATCGTGGTTGGCCTGGCGGAAGGGCTCCAGGGGGCCACGAACGGGGCGGAAGGCCTCCGTGCCGTTGGGTTGGAGCTGGGCGCCGACACGGCCTACGCCGCCCAGGTCGGCCGGGGTGAGCTGCACGGCCACGATCTGGCCGTTGCGGTCGGCGTTGAGCCGCAGGGTCTGGTCGGGGGCGGCCTTGATGCGCTCCACCAGGGCGGCCACGGCGGCCTGGCCCCCACCGAGGGGCTGGCCATCGAGGCTCACCAGGCGGTCGCCGGGCTGGAGGCCGGCGACCGCGGCGGCCTGACCGGGCTGCACGCCGCTCACCAGCACGCCGGGGCTGGCGCTGAAGCCGGCGGGAATGCCGAGCACCAACCCCTGACCCACCAGCACGGCGTAGGCGAGCAGCAGGTTGGCCAGCACGCCGGCGGCGATCACCAGGGCCCGCTGGGGGAGGGGCCGGTTGGAGAGCAGATCGGGATCGTTTTTGGGAATCGGGCTGTCGTCGTCGTCATCGGGGAAGGCCACGAAGCCGCCGAGCGGCAGGGCCCGCAGGGCGAATTGCACGCCGCGGCGCTGGCGCTCGAGCAGCACCGGCCCGAAGCCGATCGAAAAGCTGCTGACGCGAATGCCCTGCCAGGTGGCGGCGAAAAAGTGCCCCGCCTCGTGCACCACGATCAACCCCGCCAGGATCGCCAGTGCGGTGAGAACGCCCATTCAGGCCCTACTGAGAAGGTCTCCATTGTGGTGGGTTTGGGACGCCAGCCGTAGCCCAGCTTCCTGGATGCCCTTAGCCGTAGTGGCTCCAGAGTCGCAGCACTTTGACGATGTGCCCATCCTCGAGCACCTGATAGACGAGCCGGTGTTGGATGTTGATGCGCCGTGAGTAGGCGCCGCGCAGATCACCAATCAGAGCTTCGTAGGGCGGGGGCTGCTGGAAGGGATCTGCTCCCAGAAGCTCAAGCAGCTCCTGGGCTTTCTGCTTGAGCGCCGGTGATGCGAAGGCAAGTCTGCGGGCGTCTTTCTGAGCCTGCCGGGTGAAGAGAACGGCCCAGCTCACCAGCCTGGTTCGCTGCTCAGCTCAGCGGGGGCGGCGGCCATGCCTTCAAGGATCGATTCGCGCATTCCCGGGATTGACACCAGATGCAGGGTCTCCTGGATGGCACGCCAATCGTCTTCCGAGAGCAGTACGGCATTGCCGCGTTTGCCGTTGATCTGCACCGGCTCATGGGACTGGCCGACTTCGTCAATCAGGGCATAGAGCCGCTTGCGGGCTTCCGTGGCTGACACGGTGGCCATCGTGCCCCTTGCATGCGTACGTGAAAGCGTACTGGATTTGCCCTGCCTGCGGCTCGACGGCTGGGAGGCGGCCGCACGACTGGATCGCCCGATGGCCTGGTGCGGGGTGACGAGAAGCTTTTGCGAACGCGTCTAAATTCTGTACAACTCGTACAGAACTGTTGGGCTCAGCAATTTGGGTTGCTGCTCAGCCGCTGATTGTGTCGCCGCCGAAGTAGGGCACCAGGGCGGCGGGCAGACGCACGGAGCCGTCGGACTGCTGGCCGGTTTCGAGCAGGGCGGCCATGGTGCGACCAATGGCCAGGCCGCTGCCGTTGAGGGTGTGCACCAGCTGGGTGGCCTTGCCCTGCTTGAAGCGGATCGAGGAGCGGCGGGCCTGGAAGTCGTTGCACACCGAACAGCTGGAGATTTCCCGGTAGGCGCCGGCGCCGGGCAGCCACACCTCCAGATCGAACGTTCTGGCGGCAGAAAAGCCAAGATCACCCGTGCAGAGCTCGATGGTGCGGTACGGCAGTTCGAGGGCCTCCAGCACGGCTTCGGCGTCGGCGGTGATCTGCTGGTGGGCGGCGGCCGACTGCTCGGGATGGCAGAACCAGTAGAGCTCCACCTTGTTGAACTGGTGCAGGCGGATCAGGCCGCGGGTGTCCCGCCCGTAGCTGCCGGCTTCGCGGCGGAAGCAGGGGGTGAAGGCGGCGTATTTGAGCGGCAGCTGCTCGGCGGCGATCACCTCGTCGCGGTGCAGGGAGGTGAGGGGAACCTCGGCGGTGGGGGTGAGCCAGAGGTCGTCGTCGGCGCAGCGGAAGCTCTCCTCGGCGAATTTGGGCAGCTGGCCCGAGCCCGTGAGGCTGGCGGAATTCACCAGGATCGGCGGCATCACCTCGGTGTAACCCTTGGCACCATGCAGATCGAGCATGAAGTTGATCAGCGCCCGCTCCAGGCGCGCGCCCGCGCCGATCAGGGTGATGAAGCGGCTTTGGGCGATGCGCACGGAGCGCTCGGTTTCAAACAGGCCGAGCCGCTCGCCAATCTGCCAGTGCTCCTCGAGGCCGGGCTCCTGGCGGGGGATGCCCCAGCGCTTGCGTTCCTGGTTGTCGGCTTCTGAGCGGCCATCCGGAGCGTCGGCTGAGGGCAGGTTGGGCAGGGCGCTGAGGGCCTCGCGGATCTGCTGCTCGAGGGCCTTCTCCTGCTCCTCCAGTGCCGCCACCTGATGCTTGACCGCATTGCCCTGCTCGCGCAGGGCTCGAACCTCGGGTCCGCCAGGGGCTGCTCCAGCTTGGATGCGTTGCCCCACCGCCTTGCCGATGCGGTTGCCCTCGGCCTGCAGCTCACTGCGGCGCTGCTCGCAGTCCCGTTCCTGCAGCGCGATCGCCTGCAGGCCTGCTAGATCAATCTCAAGGCCGCGGCGGGCGAGCTGCTGGCTGATCAGCTCAGGGTTGTCGCGCAGCAGTCGCTGGTCGAGCACGGGCCCGCAAGGGTGAACGGAGCCCGAAAGCCTAAGGGGCGACTGGGATCGGTCCAGACTGGGCTCAGAGCACCTGCACCACTTCGCTCACCTCGGGGATGGCTTCACGCAGCTTGCGCTCAATGCCCATCTTCAGGGTCATGGTGCTGCTGGGGCAGGAGCCGCAGGCGCCCTGCAGGCGCACCTTCACGATCGGGCCGTCGATCTCCACCACTTCCACGTTGCCGCCGTCGGCCATCAGGTAGGGGCGCAGCTCATCGAGGGTGCGCTCCACGTTTTCGATCGTCAGGGCGTGGGGGTCGCTGACTGCCGCTGGGCTGGTTTCCTGGCTCAGTTCAGTGGTCATGGCGGGCTGTTGGCTGATTCGCTGCGCACGAGCCTAGGAATGGATCGCCGCCCTGGGGCCCCTCCTTAGGATTGGCCCATGACCGACGTTCCCGCTTCCCGGATTCGCAATTTCTGCATCATTGCCCACATCGACCATGGCAAATCCACCCTGGCCGACCGCTTGCTGCAGGACACCGGCACGGTCGCTGCCCGTGACATGCAGGCCCAGTTTCTCGACAACATGGAACTGGAGCGTGAACGCGGCATCACGATCAAGCTCCAGGCGGCCCGCATGGAATACACCGCCGCTGACGGTGAGCACTACATCCTCAACCTGATCGACACCCCGGGCCATGTGGATTTCTCCTATGAGGTGAGCCGCAGCCTGCAGGCCTGCGAAGGCGCCCTGCTGGTGGTTGATGCCAGCCAGGGGGTGGAGGCCCAGACCCTGGCCAATGTGTACCTGGCCCTGGAAAATGATCTGGAGATCATCCCGGTGCTCAACAAGATCGACCTGCCCGGGGCCGATCCGGAGCGGATCAAGGAGGAGATCGAAGCGATCATCGGTCTGGATACGGCCAAGGCGATCGCCTGCTCCGCCAAAACCGGTCTGGGCATCCCCGAAATCCTTGAGGCGGTGGTCGAGCGGGTGCCCCCGCCGGCCAACCGGGTGTCCGAACCGCTGCGGGCCCTGATTTTTGATTCCTATTACGACCCCTACCGGGGCGTGATCGTCTATTTCCGGGTGATCAGCGGGGTGATTGCCCGCAAAGACAAGGTGCTGCTGATGGCGAGCGGCAAAACCGTGGAGCTCGATGAGGTGGGCGTGATGGCGCCGGATCAGCGCCAGGTCGACAGCCTCCATGCCGGCGAGGTGGGCTACATGGCCGCTTCGATCAAGGCCGTGGCCGATGCCCGGGTCGGAGACACGATCACCCTGGCGGCCAACCCGGCGGCGGAGCCCCTACCGGGCTACGCCGAGGCCAAGCCGATGGTGTTCTGTGGGCTGTTCCCCACCGATGCCGATCAATACCCCGACCTGCGCGACGCCCTCTGCAAGCTGCAACTCTCGGATGCGGCGCTCAAATTTGAGCCGGAAACCAGCAGCGCCATGGGTTTTGGCTTCCGCTGCGGCTTCCTGGGCCTGCTGCACATGGAGATCGTGCAGGAGCGGCTCGAGCGGGAATACGACCTCGACCTGATCGTCACGGCCCCCTCGGTGATCTACCAGGTGAACATGGTTGACGGCAGCACCCTGATGGTTGACAACCCGGCCACCCTGCCGGATCCGCAGAAGCGCGAGTCGATCGAAGAGCCCTATGTGAAGCTCGAGATCTACACCCCCAACAGCTACAACGGCGCCCTGATGGAGCTCTGCCAGGAGCGCCGCGGCGAGTTCATCGATATGAAGTACATCACCAAGGATCGGGTGACGCTGCATTACGAGGTGCCCCTGGCTGAGGTGGTGACCGACTTCTTCGACCAGATGAAGAGCCGCACCAAGGGCTATGCCTCGATGGAATACAGCCTGATCGGCTATCGCAGAAACGAGTTGGTGCGCCTCGATGTGCTGATCAACAGTGAAAAGGCTGATCCGCTCACCACGATCGTGCACCGCGACAAGGCCTACAACGTGGGCAAGGGTCTGGTGGAGAAGCTCAAGGAGCTGATCCCCAGGCAGCAATTCAAGATTCCGATCCAGGCTTCGATTGGCAGCCGGATCATTGCCAGCGAGAGCATCAGTGCCATCCGCAAGGATGTGTTGGCCAAGTGCTATGGCGGCGACATCTCCCGCAAAAAAAAGCTGCTCAAAAAGCAAGCCAAGGGCAAAAAGCGCATGAAGGCGATGGGCAAGGTGGACGTGCCCCAGGAGGCCTTCATGGCCGTGTTGAAGCTCAATCAATAGGATTTCGCCATCCAGATCCCCAAGCGGCTCCATCAGCTGTATGCTTTGGTTTCTTCCTTAGGTGGCGAGGGTTGTAAACCATGCCGCAGATCGACCCCCAACTTCCCCCATTCGTCTCGGCCCATCAGGCAGCCCAGCAGGCTCTCAAGCAACAGCTGAGGCGCCAGGCCCTGCAGCGGGTCCGCCAGCTCACCAATGAAGGGCGGCACATCGAAGCCAACGCCCTCTGGCAGGAAGAGATCAGCGCCTAGCTCCCCAACGTTGTGGGAATGCTGAAGGGGTTGGTCATGCCCCTTCGGCCATGGTG
>CBFIGH010000068.1:0-18477 GCA_965662115.1 Cyanobium sp. | reverse complement strand
GTAGCCCTTCGAAGAGATCGCAGAGCACCCGGGTCATCGGCTCAGGCATGGCGAGGCGGGGCTCGGACTTCACAGCCATCACCATCAAGGCGCAGGCATCCACAACGGCGGCAGCTTCACCATCGGTGAGCACGAGCAGATGGTCACCGCCGGAATGAACGACCCGCATGGGAAAACAGCTTGATCAGAGGGTGGAGGCTTCCTACAACGACCCGCCAACCCAATTCAAGCCCATAATCCAAGAGAAAAAGTGAAGGAATCGAGCGCAGATTGCAAACTTTCTTGACGGCAGCCCAGCGAATCCAGCCGAGACGGAAATCTATGCTGTAAGGGCTAAAAGTTGGTCAATCTAGGGGCCAACCGAACATCAGTGAGAGCCTCAACAGGCCGCCAACGGAAAGATTGGCTAACGAAAGGCGTGCCAATCCAGCCTCTGTAGCTCAGGTTCATCGCCAAGCTGCACGAGCTCCAGAGCCCTAACGCCGCCGTCGCTGGCATACCAGGGATCGTCGCAGAGGCTGGCAAAGGCGGCTTGGGCCTCCTGCAGGGAAGCAAAACTGCCAACCTGCACCATGCCCCAGGCATCGTGGGTGTTGATGATGAACGCCATCGCAGCAGGTAGCAGTGGCAATAAACTACCTCCCATTCTTGAAGGGTCGTTGGATCGGGCACCATGCAGCAATTCGCCCAGGATATCGGCTGGATCGAGGTCATCTGCGGTTCCATGTTCTCAGGCAAAACCGA
This sequence comes from Cyanobium sp., assembly GCA_965662115.1. Taxonomy (GTDB): domain Bacteria; phylum Cyanobacteriota; class Cyanobacteriia; order PCC-6307; family Cyanobiaceae; genus Cyanobium_A. The sequence continues at coordinate 17,733 of CBFIGH010000068.1, read as the reverse complement.
GGAATTGATTCGCCGCCTGAAACGGGCGATCTACGGCAAGCAAACGGTGCAGGTTTTCAAGCCGCAGATCGACAACCGCTACGACCCACAGGCGGTGGTCAGCCACTCCCAACAGACGATCCCGGCCAGCACCGTGCATTGCGCTGAGCAGATCCTGGACGCGGTGCTGCCTGAGACCAAGGTGGTCGGCATTGATGAGGTGCAATTCTTCGGTGTGGAGGTCGTGGATGTGGTGCAGGAGCTGGCCTCGCGAGGCCTACGCGTGATCTGCGCCGGTTTGGATCAGAACTACCAAGGCCAGCCGTTTGAGCCGATGCCCCAGCTGCTAGCGATCGCTGAACTCATCACCAAGGAGCTGGCGATCTGCGTGGTGTGCGGCAATCCTGCTAACCGCAGTCAGCGCTTGACGTCCTCCCACGAACTAGTGGTGGTTGGCGCCACAGGAGCCTATGAGCCGCGCTGCCGCAAATGCCATGTCGCCAGCCCCGTGCCAGCCGCGCCGCTTCAAATCGACTGAAACGTTCACCAGAATCATTTTTATGATCTCTTAAGGGGCGTTACATCGGATGAGGTCGCCGAAAGCAGGGCAACCGGTTAGGATTTCAGGACACATAGTCAACTCTCCTGCAAACGGAGCTACCACTCCAAGCCATGAACTCCTCGATCCTCCTATCGCTCAACTGGAACTCAATCGGGGAATTGACCGGCGAGGATCTCGAATATGTGCTTATGGAGATGGCAAGCACGATGGAATCGGGTACGGATGAATTGTCATTGCTTTTAGGCAAAAGAGGTTCGAGCTCCTAAAGTCCTAGCGTGCGGTCGCCATAGCGCAATTCAACTCGCCATAGGCCGCTCATGACGCTATGAGTGCCCGCTCACAGCCATTTGATCCCTGACCGCACAAACCCATGCTGCTGAAAAGGGCAACGCGATGCTGCAGCTGGATTGGGCTTCCGTGCAACTCACTCTGGCTGGGTTGGCCTTTGCCGCGCTTCAGGTTTGGTGGATCAGCCGCATTCTGCGCCGGCGTGATCTTGCCAAGCCTCTAGACGCCGAGAACTTCCGAAAGTGCCTGGAGAGGATTTGGAGAACGGAGCAGCAACGGCGGTGAGGCGCTACCTGCTTAATGCCTTCCAGATCCCCCAGGCCGCCAGAAGTACGAAAGCCCAAGGAACCAGCACCCTGACAAACGCCAACACCAACAACAGCACAAGGGCCGTGACAGCCGAACGCTTCGGGCGGGGCGGTCAATGGGATTGGATTTCCCCAAAACTTCTCCTGTGGTGCTATTATGTAACCAAATGTAAATGAGCTATGTTTACCGGCCTGCTTGGCATCATTTTCGCGGCCCTATCCTTTGTGCAAGTGCCCCAATGGAGCAACGATTGGACCCGTTGCTCAGTCGCCGTTCCAGACACGGCTTGCCATTGGTATGTGGTCAATCCAGACAACACCTTTGGCTCAGGTTTCAGTTGGATTACTGCACCAAAATTTGATGTCGAAACCCTTCGCGACATCGGAATTCAGCACGAGGTCACCGTCGCGCAGGGCTATCAAACCACCGTTGAGTTAATGAACGCAACATCCAATGTCAAATACGGTGATGACTACTAATTCATACCGCCAAAGAAGTTTGCAGTATTAAGAATGAGCCTAAACAATTTTCCGCAACTCGGCCCGTAATCCTCGCGCTCACGAGACAATCATGAACTGATTCTGATAATCACGTTCAACAGATTCATTGCTCAAGAGCTGGATCGATTGAAGGGATCCAGCAAAAAATCAATCTCACTAGCCGAAGGTTCGCCGTTTGGGCATTCCGTGCAAGACGCCACCCAGCATTTGGCGTAAATTGTAGCGAATATGACTGGAGGAATCGCAATCAGCATCATGTCCTGGTTGCCGGCCAGAGCAGTGCCAGGGCTTGAAAACCGAAAAAGCGAATAACAGGCCTAACCATGACGAATCGTAACCACAGGCATTGAAGAACTGGGGACGACAAGTTACAAGGGGAAGGTAGAAACGGCAGACCTGAGGCACTTTATGGCGCTCTACCAGTGGATTTCCTGCCTTGAACCTGAAAAATTAGTGCCTCGCTTGTTTGAATCCATACAAGAAACTGGTCTTGAAATAGATCCAGAGTATTCAAGCGAATATTTCATCTATGCCCGGGAGCGCGATGGACATCATTGTGCCTGGACTAGTCGCGTCAATATTTTGGTGTCACAAACCACTGGAGATCAAGATGAATATCTTATCGAGGTGAGAAGTTCAGAGCCAATGCTAAAAAAGGCAACAAGGTGCGAGCAGGTTGCCACCAAGGTCAAAACACTGATACCACCCAGGAGTTAGCCTCATCAAACCAAAAAACACAGGGAGCATGCAGGACAGCCCCGAACGCCGCCCCTAAGAGACAGGCGGATGGATTCAGAGAACAAAGCTGAAAGCTACTGGAGGCCTGTCCACCCGAGGGGATTGTTCGAAGTGTCGCTCCTCGACAAACAACAGACACGAACCGTCGAATCGTCAGCACCCATGGCCGATCACGGGCTTACCAATGGAATCATTTGTCTACCATGGGGGGGGGTAAGTGTCGGACCTGTTCGACGGCCCATTGGTGGTGGGTATCCTTGCGACTCAGCAGAGCAACCCAAGGTGCAGTATCAAGAAGCACTGTCATCAGAGGCTCCAATGATGCAGAATTGACTATGCCATATCTATTCTCCTACGGGACCCTTCAACAAGATGGGGTTCAACTGAGCACTTTTGGCAAGAGGCTCACGGGATCCCCGGATAACTTGGCAGGGTACATAATCGCAGAAGTACAAATAAAGGATTCGGAAATAGTTGTAACAAGCGGCAAAGAATATCACCCGATCGCAAGGAAAACAGGAGCATTCAATCATCGAATCCCAGGCACTGTCTTTGAAGTCACAGACGAGGAATTGAGGCAATCGGATCGCTATGAGGTGGAAGCCTACAAACGTGTTGAGACGGTGCTTACCTCTGGGAAAAGTGCCTGGGTCTATGTGGAGGCGTAATGGAGAACCTAAACTGGGGGCATGACCAACTGGGTGTCCCGCGACAATCTGGTTGAGATGCGGCCAAGGGGCTTAACGCCGGACAATCCAGGGATAGTACTGATGCTGCTTTGTCGTCATGTCATGCCGCGCTAATCTCGCGATGGTGGGCTAGACAGCTATAATCAGCGATGAAAATAATGAAAAGCGGGATTATGGACGAGCTTGAACAAGTGCAAGCGCCCTCGAAAGAGTTAGCACCATCACATCATAGATTACAAATCCATGGATGATGCTAGCACCCGCGCTCGCGCAGAATTACCCTTAACAGCATTTATTGAGGCAGAAAAGACGGTCGAAAATGAAGCAACAAAATAATCAACTGGTCGTGGAACTTGTCTGTCGCACTCTAGGCGGAACAATGCTTGATTTATTAATCTAGCATCGGTATCAAGTCGCCAATAAATCCAACCCCACAGAGGTAGAGCATAGGGAAGAAAGAAAAATAACTGCGTGATCAAGAGAAAACGTAAAGTGGTGAGATCAAAAACAAGTATGTTCAGTCCGATCAACTGAATCACCATTCTAAGCAGCACATAGCCGCCAACAATATCCAAATACCAGCGGGTCCACCCTGGGCGACGGGCGCAACAGAGGAGATAAACAAGTGGGATCAAAATGGCAGGAGCCATAAAATAAGCGAGTCGAGTCACAACAAATGACTCGAATGCAGCATAAATCGCAACCGCAGCACTTAAGCTTGATAGGGAATTAATATCAACGTCAAACAGCACCGTTTGTATGCTTAGCAGGGCATAGACACTCAAAAAGAACACTATCTCCCATCTATTTGAGAACGGAGCGCGAGGCGTAGACGGAGCACCCGAATCCTTCCCGGGTGATTCTTCGGCACCTGTCATATCTCAATGACCTCCAACAAATCCTCAATCCCACAATCCAGCACCGTCACAATCCGCCCCGCCAGATCAAGAGAGAGTGCTGACGCCGCTTTGGCGTCGTTGCGTGCCAGGCGAGTGATGGTGGTCGCTGCCACTCCCGCCTGAACCGCCAGCGAGTTCATCGTGATTGCCTTTTCCCCCGATTCCGCACGACGCAGATTTGCCTTGGCGATTGCCTTGGCGAGGGTGAACCGAACTTGCTTTGCCATAAGACGCACGCTAACTCAAGCACCTAACAACTTACAGGGGAGCATTTAAGAAAGATTTCAAGTGCCTGATACTACAAGACGCCGAAGGCGATAGTGGCCACCAAGAACCCAATCACGCCAACGATTGCAAGCACTCTCAGCTCGCCAAACGATTTGGTCACACCAAAGGAGAGGGTGTCCTTCGAGTTGGGTCTCAACAGGACTTCCTCAGGCGCTTTTCAGGTGTTGGGGTGCGATTTTCCCCAACATATCCCCCAACAAAAGAATCCTTCCGTGAACTCGACGGATGGCGCAGATCGCTTCCAGCGCAATCATTCTGCTTCACCCATCTTCAGGACACCACCCCCGCCGCACCTCCTGCCGAGGCACCCACTGGGAGCACCGCTTGGTCAGGTGCTGTCCCTGGGGAATCAGACCCTGATGAATGGGGCAGGTCAGCAAGGTGACGCAGTGCCTGCCGACCTCGTAGCGGAAGTGTTGGCAGGTGATGCAGACCGAACCCGTGCGGGATGGTTTGAGGACATCCCACTCCAGGTGGTCCCACTCTTCTGGGTGGGTCGCAGGTGGCACAGGGCGGACAGCAGGCATCGCAATAAAGTGAATACACCAGTACTACTCGCAATGGGGCAGGGAGGTCAAGGAGTCCATTGAGACCCTTGGCACTCCGGCGGTCACCACCAGCGTCCAACTCCCATACCGTGCCTCTATGACCCGCTCACAACCCCATGAAGCGCCTGCTGCTGCTTGGTGCCCTGCTGGTGGTGGTTCCTGCCGCTCACGCCCAGGAACCCAAGATCCAGTGCCCTGGTGAGAACACTGTGGAGATGCGCTACTGCGCCGGTCTGTCCTGGGAGCAGTCAACAGAGCAGTTGAAGCGCAAGATCCCCAAGGAACTCCTGAGGCAGTGGCAGGAGGCAACCCGAGCACTTTGCGCTCACGCCTATGCCCCCTACAAAGACGGCACCATCTACCCGCAGTTGGTGGTGGGTTGCGATGACAATCTCAATCGGACATTGCTGCAGGAGTTCCGTCCACTGAACAACCAAGGCGACCCTGAGAGAGCGCCGTGACTAAAGAGTTGCTGCTGGCACTGGGCATCCCCGCCGCCTACCTAGTGGTCTCCACCCTGCTGCGCCTCAGCAACCGCAGGGCATCGCCTGGAACACAATTGTGGGACTCTCCATCACGGTGGGGTCACTGCGGTGGGCGTTGAGTCGATGATGAGCAACCCTCTCTGGATGCTGGTGCCCTGGGCGGTCTTTGCGATTGGCGCTGGATTGAAGTTCTGGAGTCTCACGACCCTGTTCCGCAGGCACCTTCTGGGCACCCCCACCAAAACCGAACGCTTCAGGCAGACACTGGAGCGGATCTGGCAGAAGGATCAGCAGGCGGTGTGATGGAGCAACTGAACTGGGGGTATGTCCAACTGGGTCTGGTTGCCCTCGCCTTTGGCGGTCTTCAGGTGTGGTGGATCAGCAGCGTTTTTAGAAGACGAGACCTCGGCAAACCAATGGGCAGCAAGGCCTTTCGCAACTCACTAGAGAAAATCTGGAAGAAAAGACAGGAGATGCGATGAGGGCAGTCGCTGCGATATCACTGCTCCTGCTGCTTGGATCCTGCGACATTCATAAACAGAGCACAGGCGAGAGTGCTTGCCTCAACGGTGGGTCTGCGTGTGCTGCTGCTGAGGCACCTCCAGGAATGCGAAAGGTCTTCAAGGGGCACAGGATGACAAAAACTGAATGGTTAGAAAAGACCAACAAGGAATCAGGCGTGCCCGACATCGGCATCAAGGCACAGTGGGAACCCCTGACCGAACGGCAATAGCAGCAAAACTCAATCAGGCATCCAGAGAGGCATAAGTCCCCAATTGCTCCTCACAATCGTGAATGTCTGCCAGCAGGTCTCCCAGAAGGAACCGAACCCTTGGGGACTCTGCTCTGGGTTCCTGGAGGCGTTCAGAGCAAGAACGGTGAGGCGTGTGGTCAATTGGTTCAAGGTCAGCAGAGTGTCCTCAAGAACCTCTGTGCTCAAGTAGGCAGTGGTGCGGGCGGTCACAGGGGCGGGGACTACTCCTCAACAACTTCCAACAAATCCTCAATCCCGCAATCCAACACCGTCACGATCTTCCCCGCCAAATCGAGTGACAGTGCTGATGCCGCCTTGGGTTCATCAACGGGTCTCGCCAGACGGGTGATGGTCGTTGCCGCCACACCACACTGAACCGCCAGTGAGTTCATCGTGATTGCCTTCTCCCCAGAGTCCGCGCGACGCAGATTTGCCTTGGCGATTGCCTGGGCGAGGGTGAACCGAACTTGCTTTGCCATAAAGAGCACACTACCTCAAGCATCCAGCAACGCACAAGGCATTAATGAGGCAGCATTTCCAGCGCCTGATGCTACAAGACGCTGATGGCGACATTGACCATCAAGAAACCAATCACGCCGACAATCGCAAGCAGAGAAGGCAGACCAGCAGCAACCACGACGACCTCCACGAACTAAGCGCTTTCTAAAGGCGTTTGGAAGGTTGTGTCGTAGTGATACACACAGGAAAACCGAACAAGGCATTCCTCAACCATTTGCCGCCCTCAGCACTGCTAATCCAGTTTTTTGCGCTATGATTATTGTGTTAAGAGCAAAAGAGGTTCATTAGAAACCCGCCCTCTCAACCCACTCCAGAAATCCCACAGAGGATTCACCCGATGACCACCGACTTCACCACCATCGATCTGGCAACCGTCAACGCCGCCCACAGCGTCATCGTCACCGCAGCGGCGGGTGATGATCACAGGGCAACTCAAGACATTGGAGCAGGAGCGCCAAGCAATTGACGCTGAACTGTTGGAGGTGTTCTCGGATGCTTCGACTGAGGTTGAAGCGTCCTGAGATCGCTGTCGGTGAAAGGCATTTGAGGAATACCCCAACACGCTTTTGCGTAGACGCTGGTTTCAGGGGGATTTCCCTGGACTACCTACCCGCCAAAACCCCAGTTACAGCAAAGGGTCTGGACGAACCAGACCCTTTGAAAACTATTGAAAAGCGGAGAGGGTGGGATTCGAACCCACGGAAGGTTTCCCTTCAAACGATTTCGAGTCGTTCGCTTTCGACCACTCAGCCACCTCTCCAGGAGCCCCTTGGGCCCCAACCACCTTAAGGATCGCTCAGCCCCGCACCGCCTGCAGGGATCCACTGGGGCCGCTGGCCGCCCAAGACCTTGGCCAGCCCGATGGGATCGCCCCGCTCAGCCAAACACGTTCGGCCCCCAGTCGCTGCAGCTGGCTTCGCTCCCGCCCCGTGGGGCGAAAACCCAGCCATAGGCCGTCGACCGTCCCATGGCCAGGCCCTGGGCGCTCCTGCCAGGCCCAGAGCGCCTGGCGGTCGGGCAACAGCAACCAGCGCCAGCGGCCCAACTGCAGCTGCATCGCCCGACTTTCGATCGCCACAGGCGTGGCCGTGAGGCCCGGGCTGGCCAGCTGCTGGCCCGGTTGCAAAGGCAGGCTGCCATCGGCGCTAGCCAGCACCAGGCCCGCCTGGCTCCGCCAGCAATCGGGCTGCTCGGGTGCCAGCGGATCCAGCAGCAGGGCCCAATCGAAACGCTGCACCCCCAGGCCCCGGGCCAGCTGGCTGGCCTGGCTGCAGCTGAAGCCATCGGCGGAGCTGCTCACCAGCGCCGCCCGGCCCCGGTGCCGCGCCACCAACAGATCGAGCCTTCCCTGATGCACCAGCAGCAACTGGTCGGCAGCCAGCAAATGGCAATGCAGGGCGATGGCCAGGGCCAGCAGGCCAAGCCCCACCCAACGCCAGCGACGGGCCAGGGCCGGCCAAGCCAGGGCCAACAGCGCCAGGCTGAGCAGCAGCACCAAAACGGGTGCTGGCCGGCCCAGTTGCCACTGGGCCATCGGTAAAGCGGCAAAGGCCTTCACCACCGCCACCAGCAGGCTGCACAGCCAGGCCACGGGCACGGTGGCCAGCGGGAGCAAAGGGGGCAACAGCACCGCCAGGCAGGCCAGGGCCATAGCCCCCAGGGTGAGGGGCGTCAGCAGGGGTGCTACCACCAGGTTGGCGGGCACCGCATAGAGCGGCACCACGCCGAAGTGAAGCAGTTGCAGGGGCAGGGTGTAGAGCGAGGCCGCCAGGGGCACCGCGGTGGCAACCGCCAACCAGCCCGGCAACCAGCGCCGCAGGCCCAGCTCCAGCGGCCGGGCCGAGAGCACCAGGGCTGCCGTGGCCACCACACTGAGCTGGAATCCGACATCCAGCAGCCAATCGGGCCGGGCCAGCAGCAACACCAGGGCACTGGCGCCCAGGATCCCCAAGGGCCGACTGCGGTGGCCGCTCTCCAGCACCGCCAGGGCCAGGGCCCCCATCAGCACGGCCCGCAGCACCGAAGGCTGGGGCCCAGCCAGCAGAACAAACAGGCCCATCGCCCCAGCGGCCAGGCCCAGCCGCGCCCCCTGGGGCAGGCGGGCGCCCAGGGGCAGCACCACCCCCAGCAACACGGACAGGTGAAACCCCGAAGCCGCCAGGGCATGGGAGAGGCCGGAGGCCCGGAAGGCTTCGCGCAACTCGGCCGGCAGCGGCACCACCGCACTGCCCAAGACCAGGGCCGCGAGCACCCCGCCGCGGTCGGGGCCTGCCTGCTGCACCAGGGCCTGGGCCATGCGTCGGCGCAGATCGGCCACCGGCGTGGCGGGCCGATCGAGCACCTTGAAGCCCACCACCTGCAGCTGGCTGAAGGCTCCCTGACGGGCCAGGCGTTCGGCCGGGGCGGCCAGCAGGGGATGGGGCGAGGCCAAGGGCCGGCGCAACCGGCCCCGCACCTGCAGGCGCCAACCCTCCTGGAGGGCCGGGCAGTCTCCAAAGCGCAGCTCGGTGCGCCCGACGGGCAGCTGCAGCAGGGCCCGGCAGCTGTCCGAGCCAAAGCCCGCCCGCGGATCACTCAGCAGGGTTCCGGTCAGGTCCAGGGGCAGCGCTGCGCTGCCGGGAGCCTCCAGCCGGACCACCGGATCCGCCGCCGCGGGCATTAGCGGCATCGACGCGACCAGCACAACCCGCAGGATCAACAGGGCCAGCACCAGGGCCCAGAGCAGTGGCTTCAGCTGGCCCCTGGCACCGCGCACCACCGCTCCCCTCTTGACCGGTTAGGGAGTCAGGGTTCCCACGCCCTCATCGGCCGGGGATCTTCAGCAGCAGCTCACAGACCTGGCGACTGGGCAACCGCCACCGGCTGGCGTTGCAGCAGGGGAAAGCCCAGGGCCTCGCGCTCCGCTAGCCAGGCCTCGGCCACCTGGCGGGCCAGGTGGCGGATCCGACCGATCGTGGCGGTGCGCTCGGTCACCGAGATCACACCGCGGGCTTCCAGCAGGTTGAAGGTGTGGCTGCACTTGAGCACGAAATCCAGCGCCGGTGCGGGCAGCCCGGCGGCGACCAGATCGGCGGCCTCAGCTTCGTAGATCGCGAACAGCTGCTGGAGTCGCTCCGGATTGGCGGCCTCAAAATTGAAGCTGCAGTGGCCCTTTTCAAACGGCAGCCAGATGTCGCCGTAGGTGTGGGCGGCATCCCAGCTCAGGTCCCAGATGCTCTCGACGTCCTGGAGGTACATGGCCAGACGCTCGAGGCCATAGGTGATCTCGATTGACACGGGCCGGCAGTCAATGCCGCCGCACTGCTGGAAGTAGGTGAACTGGGTCACCTCCATGCCGTCGAGCCACACCTCCCAGCCCACCCCCCAAGCGCCCAGGGTCGGCGATTCCCAGTTGTCCTCCACGAAGCGGATGTCGTGCTCGTGGGCACGGATGCCCAACGCCTCCAAAGAGGCCAGGTAGGTTTCCTGGATGCCATCGGGGCTGGGCTTGATCAGCACCTGGTATTGGAAGTAGTGCTGGGCCCGGTTGGGGTTGTCGCCGTAGCGGCCGTCGGTGGGGCGGCGGCAGGGCTCGGGGTAGGCCACGGCCCAGGGCTCCGGACCAATCGCCCGCAGCACCGTGTGGGGGCTCATCGTGCCGGCGCCCTTTTCGGTGTCATAGGGCTGCAGGAGCAGGCAGCCGCGCTCGGCCCAGAAGCGGTTCAGGGTCTGGATGATGTCCTGGAAGTGCACGGGCTGGGGAAGGGTGGTTGGGGGGATGGACTGAACTGGGCGTAGCGACCGATACGGCCAAGCCAGGCGAACCGCTTAACGTTACGCAAAAGACCACGAATTTTGGCACTTTTTCAGTGGATTGTCGCGTCAGACCGTACAAATCTGCTCACGCGCATGCAGTTTCTGGTTGATTGCTTAGGCCTTCAAATAGACGATGAGTATTCAACTGGCGCCATGATCTTCGCCAAAGACAAAGATGGCACACGCATGCCCTTGCCATCAAAAGTGACGGTGATCATATCGGCCAACAATGGTGCAGACAATGAGTTCCAAGTGGAGGTGAGGAGCTCCGAACCCATGCTGAGCAGTGAGACGCGCTGTGAACTGATCGCCTCAGAGCTTCAAAAAGCCCTGTGTTAAATCACCTGCACAAAACTGCCGAAAAGAGTATCTGCTTCAGCCTAGTTCCAATTATGTTGTGACTAGGGATTGGGGTTGGGCTTGAGGCTTGACTTGGGCGACTAGAAGGCTCTCGAATTGCTCTGCGGGCATGGCCTTGCTCCAAAGCCACCCCTGACCCTGGTTCACCCCGCTGCGACGCAGGAAGGTGGCTTCAGATTCGGTTTCCACGCCCTCGGCGCAGACATCAGCACCGATGGCATGGCAGCCCGCCACCAGCCACTTGACAAACCGCTGACGGAAGCAATCGGCATCAACGCCAGAGACGATCGAACGGTCCAACTTCACCTTGCTGAAATCGAGATTCAGCATGTGGGAGAGGGGCGCATCACCACTGCCAAAATCATCCACGGCAATGGTGTGCAGTGCCGTGAGCTCGTGAATGAAGGCCAGCTCGTGCTCGCCAGCCACCCTGGCTTCGGTGACCTCCACCACCAGACGGCGACCCACCCTGCGCCGCAGGCATTCGAGATCCATCACCGTCTTGGAGATGGGCCGAAAAAACATCTTGCCCGAACCGATGTACTGACAGGAGAGATTCACAGACAGCCACAGATTGGCTGGCATCCGATCGAGGGCCCGCAGGGCAAAGACAAAGGAGTCCTGGGTGACGGAGATATTCAGCCCCGCATCGTCCTCCAGGGCCTGGATGTCATCGGCGGTGGGCTGGGCATCGTTGGGACGCCAGAGCACCTCACCACCGCAGATGCTCCCGGAAGCCAGATCAATGATGGGCTGGATGTGGAAATGTTCCAAAGCCCTCAACAGGCACAGCGCCTCAATCAGCCTAATCAATGCAGCTGCCAAGGGGCGCCAGGCCTCAGGCCACCAGCTCCAGCAGCCCCATCAGCCCGCCTGCCAGCGGGCGGTGGCCGGCGGCACTGAAGCCCGCCTGCCGGGCGAGGCGCCGCTGCTCAGGGGCGGTAGGGAAGCGGGCCAAGCTCTCCTCCAGGTAGGCGTAGTGCTCCGCAATGCCGAACTGCGCGGCGATCGGCACCACAACCCGGCGCAGGTAGGCACGCTGGAAGCCTGCCGCTGCACCGGAGGGTTCGACCGGCCGGTTGAAATCGAGCACGGCCGCCCGGGCTCCGGGGCGCAGCAGCCGCCTCAACTCCCGCAGGCCAGCGCCTGGATCGGCCAGGTTGCGCAGGCCATAGGCGATCACGGCACCATCGCAACAGGCCGACGCCAAGCCGGTATCCATCGCGTCACCCTGCTGCCAGGCCAGGGGCAGCCAGGGCTGCTGGGCGGCACGCCGGGCCGCCACAGCCAGGGGGGCCGCAGCGGCATCGAGGCCGAGCACCCTGCCGCCTGGCCGCACCCGGGGTGCCAGCAGGAGGGCCAGATCGCCAGTTCCGCAGCACAGATCGAGGAGCTGCTGGCCGGGACGGGGTTGGAGCCAGGCCATGGCCTGGCGCTTCCAGAGGCGATGCAGCCCGAGGCTGAGCAGGTCGTTGAGCTGGTCGTAGCGGGGGGCGATCTGCTCGAACAGGGCTTGAACCGAGCTGGGGTTGCCCGGCTTAAAGCTGCCCATCCCAAGGCAACACGATGGAGTCGAGGCTGATGCCAGCCCCGGCTTCCGGAGCCGGCAGCAGGCCCCGGGCCTCCAGACGGCCAGGACTGGTGAAGGTGAGCACCATCACCGTGGCCAGGCCCACGGCCGCCGAGCACACCATGCAGCCGGCCAACATCAGCGAAAACTCGCGGCGGTCACTGGCGGCCTGCATCAACTGGAGGGCCCATGCCACCAGGGCCACGACGGCAGCCACCATGCCCAGGGCCAAGGCCGTGGAAGCAGGGGAAGACAGGCTGGTCAGGATGGAGAGCAAGAGCTGGGGCGGGAGGCGGCTGGCGAAACGTAACGGCCCTTGAAGCAATGTAACGAGCGTTAACAGGCCAACGTGGGCTGCCCGGCTAAGGGCCGGATCGGCAGCTGGCGCGCCAGCAGCTCCTGCTTGATCTGCTCAACGGTGAGCACGCCGTCATGGAGCATGGAGGCCAGTAAGGCAGCAGAAGCATGGCCTCCTTCGGGGCCAGGATCAAGGGCCTGGGCGATGTGGTCGATCGAGCCGGCCCCACCGGAAGCAATCACCGGCACGGGCACCGCATCGGCCACCGCCCGGGTGAAGCCCAGGGCGTAGCCCGCCTGGGTGCCATCGCCATCCATGGAGGTGAGCAGGATCTCACCGGCACCCAACGCCACCACCTGGCGCGCCCAGGTGACCGCATCGAGGCCGGTGTTCTCGCGGCCGCCTTTGACATAGACATCCCAGCCGCCCGATGCCCGGGCCCGGGCATCGATCGCCACGACGATGCACTGACAGCCGAAGCGCTCGGCCCCGCGAGCCACCAGCTCGGGGCTTGCCACGGCGGCCGAGTTGAGGCTCACCTTGTCGGCGCCGGCCCGCAGCAGTGCCGTGATGCCCGCAACGCTGCTGATCCCCCCGCCCACCGTGAAGGGGATCGTGACCGCCTCGGCGCAGCGCTGCACCAGCTCCACCAAGGTGGAGCGGCCCTGGTGGCTGGCGGCGATGTCGAGAAACACCAGTTCATCGGCCCCGGCGGCGCTGTAGCGGCAAGCCAGTTCCACCGGGTCGCCGGCATCGCGCAGACCGACAAAGTTCACCCCCTTGACCACCCGGCCATCGGCCACGTCCAGACAGGGGATGATCCGCTTGGCAACCATGGATGGGGGCTCCGGTGGACACTGTTAATGTTGCGCCACTTTCCAGTCGCGCCGGCCATGTCCCAGGCTGCCACTATCAACGTTGGCTCCAAGGTGCGGATCACCCGGGTCAGGGATCGCATCCCCACCGTGATGGTGGAAGCCCTCAAGGCCGATGCCACCGGCACGGTGACCGGTTTTCGCACGGTGGATGGCAAGGGCATCGGCGTCGTGGTGGAGCTCAGCGGTGGCCAGACAGCCTGGTTCTTCGACGACGAAATCACCCTCTCCTAAGGCCCAGGCCCTTGAGCAACAGCCCCAACCCTGAGGCCACCAGTGGCGCCGGCGCCCGCCAGCTGCTGGGCATGAAGGGTGCCAGCGGCACCAGCAACATCTGGAAGATCCGGCTGCAGCTGATGAAGCCGGTCACCTGGATTCCGCTGATCTGGGGTGTGCTCTGCGGCGCCGCCGCCTCCGGAAACTTCCATTGGCGCCCGGCCGAAGTGGGCGCTTCGATCGCCTGCATGCTGATGAGCGGGCCCCTGCTGGCCGGCTACACCCAAACCCTCAACGACTACTACGACCGCGACATCGACGCGATCAATGAGCCCTACCGGCCGATCCCCTCAGGGGCGATCCCCCTGGGCCAGGTGAAGGCCCAGATCGTGATCCTGCTGCTGGCGGGCCTGGGCGTGGCCTACGGCCTGGACCGCTGGGCCGGCCACACCACCCCCGTGCTGCTGCTGCTGGCCCTGGGCGGTTCGCTGGTGAGCTTCATCTATTCGGCCCCCCCACTGAAGCTCAAGCAGAACGGCTGGCTGGGCAACTACGCCCTGGGCGCCAGTTACATCGCCCTGCCCTGGTGGGCAGGCCAGGCGCTGTTTGGCCAGCTCACCTGGACCACCGCCCTGCTCACCCTGGCCTACTCGCTGGCTGGTCTGGGCATCGCCGTGGTCAACGATTTTAAAAGCGTTGAGGGCGACCGGGCCCTGGGCCTGCAGAGCCTGCCGGTGGCCTTCGGCATCACCCGGGCCAGCTGGATCAGCGCCGGCATGATCGATTTGTTTCAGCTGGCGATGGTGGCCGTGCTGATCGCGATCGGCCAGCATTTCGCCGCCGTGCTGCTGGTGTTGCTGATCATTCCCCAGATCACCTTCCAGGACATCTGGCTGCTGCGCGACCCGGTGGCCTTCGATGTGAAATACCAGGCCAGTGCCCAGCCGTTTTTGGTGCTCGGCATGCTGGTGACGGCCCTGGCGATCGGACACAGCCCCCTGGTTGGCTGACGTGAGCGGAGCCGCCACCCGCCAGCCAGCCAAGCCCCGCAGCCGCCCAAACCTGCTTCGCGCTGGTGTGCTGGCGGCCCTGCTCGGCAGCGGGGTGGCTTTTGGCCAGGCGGCCCTGGTGGCCGGTCTCGACAGCCTGCTGCCCGATGCCCGTGGCATCAACCATTTCAACCGCCCCGGCACCCTGACCATCCTCTCGGCCGATGGCCAGGTGGTGCACAAGATCGGGCCGGTGACCCGTGAAAAACTCACCCCCGAAACCCTGCCCACCCTGGTGGAGCAGGCCTTCATCGCCGCCGAAGACCGGCGCTTCTACCAGCACAACGGCATCGACCCGGTGGGGATTGGCCGCGCCCTGGTGCGCAACATCAGCCAACGATCGGTGGAGGAGGGGGCCAGCACGATCACCCAGCAGCTGGCCCGCACCGTGTTCCTCAGCCAGGACCGCACCCTGGTGCGCAAGCTGAAGGAGGCCGCCCTGGCCGGCAAGCTCGAACGCCAGCTCAGCAAACCCCAGATCCTCACCGAATACCTCAATGTGGTGTACCTGGGCTCGAGTGCCTACGGCGTGGCCGATGCGGCCTGGGTGTACTTCTCGAAAACCCCCGACCAACTCAACCTGGCCGAGGCGGCCCTGATCGCCGGGCTGCCGCCAGCGCCTTCGGTGTATTCGCCCCTGGTCAACCCAGACCTCGCCCTGGAACGCCGGGCCGTGGTGCTGCGCCGCATGCAGGAGGCGGGCTTCATCAGCAGCAGCGAGCAGCAGCAGGCCGAGGCCACGCCGCTGCAGCTCAAGCCCGCCGAACCGAAGTACTGGGATAGCCAGGCCCCCTACTTCAGCAGCTGGGTGCAGCAGGAACTCCCCCAGGTGCTCACCCCTGAACAGCTGGAAGTGGGTGGTTTGACCGTGCGCAGCAGCGTCAATCTGGCCTGGCAGAAGCAGGCCCAGAAGGCGATCAACACCTACGCCACCGGCGGCATGGAGGGGGCCCTGGTGGCGATGGAGCCGGGCACGGGCCTGGTGCGGGCGATGGTGGGCGGCACCGATTTCCTTGACAGCCAGTTCAACCGGGCCGCCCAGGCGTTGCGTTCCCCAGGCTCCACCTTCAAGTTGTTTGTCTATCTCACCGCTTTGAAGGAGGGAATGCTGCCGGAGCGGGTGCTGCGCGATTCAGCCCGCTGCTTCCGCGGCTACTGCCCAAAGAACTTCGGCGGCCGCTACATGGGCTCGGTGTCGATAGTGGTGGCCCTGCAGAACTCGCTCAACACGGTGGCGGTGGCCCTGCTCCAGGAGCTTGGCTTCGACAAGGTGATCGCCACGGCGAAGAGCCTCGGCATCACCCGGGAGCTAGGGCGGTTCTACCCACTGGCCCTGGGCGCCTACGAGCAAACCGTCCTGGACATGACCGCGGCCTACGCCGCCATCAACAACGGCGGGATCTATGTCAAAGCCACACCGTTTGAGGAGATTCTGGGGCCCAACGGCGAGCTGCTCTGGAGCCGCCGGGTCGATGGCGACCCCGGCCAGCGGGCGGTGAGCAGCGACATCGCCGCCATGATGATGTGGATGTTGCAGCGGGCGGTGCAGTCGGGCACCGGTGGCGGTGCCGCCCTGCCAAACCGACCGGTGGCGGGCAAAACCGGCACCTCCGAGGGGGGCCGTGACCTGTGGTTCATCGGCTCCATTCCCCAGCTCACCACCGGGGTGTGGCTGGGCTTCGACAACAGCCGGGCCACCAAGAACACCAGCGTGGTGGCCACCTACGCCTGGCGAGCCTTCATGGCCCCGATCACCAAAGACCTGCCCGTGCGCCAGTTTCCGCCTCGGCCGCAGCTGGCGGACACCTACCGGGGTGGCAAAAAGCCGCCGGAGCGGACCAAGCCTGCACCGGTGCCTGCCGATGCCCTGCCCTACCGGGCACCCCAACCGCTGGACCTCGATCCCAGCCCCGGCGTCGAAGCCGAACCGGGCCCGGCCCAGCAGGCACCAGCCGCACCGCCCAGCACTCCGCCCAGCACCCCGACCAGCGCGCCGCCAGCCGCACCGCCGAGTGCAGCACCCCCAGCCGCCGCCCCGGCCCCCGCTCCGGCCCCCGAAGCTCCACCGCCACCCCAGGCGCCAGCCTCGCCGCCCTAACGCCCCGCCGGCGGGGCCTGCAGCAGGGCGGCAAAAAACCCATCCCCCCCTCCGGGGGCGGGCCAGCGCTGCCACTGCCGCAGGCATGGCCAATCGGGGTGGTCGCGGCCGAAGGCCTCCAGGAGCTCGCTGTTTTCAGCCGGATGCACCGTGCAGGTGGCATACACCAACTGCCCACCGGGCTTGAGCAGCGGCAACAGGGCCTCCAGAAGCTGGCGCTGCAGCAGCACCAGCTCGCCGATCAGGGCGGGGGTGATTCGCCAGCGGGCATCGGCATGGCGGGCCAGGGTGCCCAGACCCGAGCAGGGGGCATCGAGCAGAATGCGGTCAAACCAGCCGGCCCACTCGGGTTTTTCGGCCGCCAGCTCGGCCGCATCGGCCACCAGGGTGTGGATGCAGCCCAGGCCAAGCCGGGCAGCGTTGCCCGCCAACCGGCGCAGGCGCCCCTCGGAGCGATCCAACGCCCACAGCTCGCCCCGATCTCCCATCAGTTCGGCCAGGTGGGTGCTCTTGCCGCCGGGGGCAGCGCAGGCATCGAGGATGCGCTCGCCGGGCTGGGGATCGAGCAGCAGCCCCACCGCCTGGGCGGCCCGATCCTGCACGCACCAGTGGCCCTCGGCATAGCCCGGCAGGGCGCGCAGCTCGCCGCTGCGACCCGTGAGCGTGAGGCCAGCCGGCAGATCGGCCAGGGGGGCTGCCTCCACCCCGGCGGCGGCGAAGGCCGCCAGCACGGCGGCGGGGGTGCTGCGCAGCGGATTGACACGCAGGTCGAGGGCGGGGGGCTGGTTGCAGGCGGCCCCGAACAGCTCAGGCTCGGGCCACTGGCCGGCCAGCTCCGCCAGCCAGGCGGGCAGGGAGTGGCGCAGGCCCAGGGAGCCGGCGGGGTCGGCGGGCAGGGGGCCCAGGGCGTCCCA
>CBFIGH010000067.1:0-5672 GCA_965662115.1 Cyanobium sp. | reverse complement strand
CCCGATGGGTCCCGTGCAGGTTGTGTGGTTCAAGCGGGATCTGCGCCCCGCAGACCACCGCCCCCTGTGGGAGGCCAGCCGACGCGGCGCGGTGTTGCCCCTTTATGTGGTGGAGCCTGACTACTGGCAGCAGCCCGATTGTTCGGCGCGCCAATGGCAGTTCTGCCGGGAAAGCCAGCTGGAGTTGCGGGCCGCCCTGGCCCGGTTGGGCCAACCCCTGATCGTGCGCATCGGCGCGGTGGAGCAGGTGCTGGAGCGGGCCCACCGTCAGTTCGGTGTCGCCGGCCTCTGGAGCCATGAGGAAACCGGCAATGGCTGGACCTACGCCCGCGACCTGCGCGTGGCCGCCTGGGCCCGTCACCATGGGATCGTTTGGCACGACATTCCCCAGTTCGGTGTCACCCGTCGCCTCGGTGAGCGCCAGGGCTGGGCGCGCCGCTGGGAGGCGCGCATGGCCGAGCCCCTGGCGCCGGTGCCGCCGCAGCTCGTTTCCCTGGCGGGTTTGGATCCGGGGCCGATTCCCACCGCCTTGGAGCTGGCTTTGGAACCCGATCCCTGCCCGGGCCGCCAGCCGGGTGGTCGCAGCCAGGGCCTTGAGGTGCTGCAGAGCTTTTTGGCCGAGCGCAGCCGCCGCTACCAGGCCGAGCTCTCCAGCCCCAGCACGGCGGCGGCCAGTTGCTCCCGCCTCTCGCCCCATCTGAGCTGGGGCACCGTGTCGCTGCGCGAGGTGGTGCAGCGCACCCGGGAGCGCCGCAGCAGCTTTGCTGAGGCGCCTGCCGATCGCAGCTGGCGCCGCTCCCTGCAGCGCTTTGACGAGCGCCTGCACTGGCACTGCCACTTCATTCAAAAGCTCGAGAGCCAGCCCAGCCTGGAATACCGCGAGCTCCACCCGCTCACCGCCGATTTGCGCCCCAGCGACCCGGAGCGGCTGACCGCCTGGGCCAGCGGCGGCACGGGGCTGCCGTTTGTGGATGCCTGCATGCGCTCCCTGATCGCCACCGGCTGGCTCAACTTCCGCATGCGGGCCATGCTGGTTTCGGTGGCCAGCTATCAGCTCTGGCTCCCCTGGCGCCAGAGCGGCATGCACCTGGCCCGGTTGTTCGTCGATTACGAGCCCGGCATCCATTGGAGCCAGTGCCAGATGCAAGCGGGCACAACAGGCATCAACGCGATTCGCATCTACAACCCGCTCAAGCAGGGCCTGGATCACGATGCCGACGGCCAGTTCATCCGCCGTTGGGTTCCCGAGCTGCGCCAGTTGCCGGCCGTCTATCTCCACCAACCCTGGCGCATGGATCCAGCCACCCAGGAGCGGGTGGGGTGCCTGCTGGGCAGCGCATACCCCCTGCCGATTGTGGACTGGGCCGCGGCGGCGGCAACGGCGCGCGATCGGCTCTGGGCCCTGCGGCGAGAGCAGGGTTTTGCCGCCATGGCCGATGCGATTCAGCAGCGCCACGGCTCGCGCCGCTCCGGCCTGCGCGCCTCGTCTCGGCACAGCCGACGCGGCTCCATGGCTGTTGATACGGCAGCGTCGCAGCTGAGCCTGGATCTGGCTTGATCACCCGGCCGGCGCGCTTGGATGAAGGTACCGATCTGCTAGGCGTATTGCGCTGAGTAGGTTTGCCGGGCCCTAGGCGGCCTTCCCATGCCATCCGCAGACCTGGCCCGAGCCATCCAGCTTTCCCTGGCCCCGGTGTTTTTGCTGGCAAGTATGAGTGGCTTGTTGATGGTGCTCACCAATCGGCTCGGACGCCTGGTTGACCGGGCCAGGGAGCTGAAGCGTCAGGAGCGCGACTCCGACCAGGAGTTGGGACGCGACCTTCGCCAGGAGCTGCAAGGCCAAAGGCGGCGCATGGGCCTGCTGATGAAGGCGATTGAGTTCGGCACCGTCACCATGCTGCTGGTGGCCTTGGTGGTGGCGGTCGTGTTCATCAGCGTGGTAGCCAAACTCGATCTGGCGTTGATGGTGGCCCCGCTGTTTGTGCTGGCCATGCTGTGTCTGATGGTGGCCGTGGCGCTGCTGTTGCGGGAGCTTCAGCTGGCCACGGCCCAGCTACGGCGGAGTTTTTGAGCTGTCAACCCAGCCCGATGCTCTCGAGCAGATCCCGCTGTTGGCGGGCGCCCACGAACCGGTGGGCCGCCATCGCCCCACTGACGGCCACGGGGGGCACGCCGATCCCCGGGAACACGCCCGCTCCGCAGAGCACCAGGTTGGTGATCGGCGTGGTGCCGCCGGGGAAGGCACCCCCATCGGCAGGCCAGGCGGGTCCATAACTGCCTTGGTGAACCCTGAGGTAGTGGCGGTGGGTGAGGGGTGTGCCCTGCAGTTCGAGCACCAGCCGCTCGCGCCAATCCGGGATCAGGGGATCCAGCACCCGATGGAACACCTGGCAGCGTTCGGCCTTGAGGGCGGCATAGGCCGGCGTGCCGCGCTGCAGATCCTTCCACAGCTGCCAGGGTTCGTTGGCCGGGGTGTAGCCATGCAGCACCTGGTGGCCCTCGGGTGCCATCGATGGATCGAGCAGGGACGGCATCGACAGCACCACCATGTTGCGCTCGGCCCCGATCCCCCGCTGCCAGTCACCCACCCAGACATGGTGGATGGGCAGGTGCTGCAGATCCTCGCCCCGTAGGCCCACATGCCAGTGCAGAAAGCTGTTGCAGGCCGGTGTGTCCACGACCTTTCTGCGCCACTTGGGGTGTGAGGCTGGTTGGTCAAGCAGGGCCAGGGTGTCCCAGGGGCTGGCATTGCTGATCACGCCGCGCCGGGCGTGAACCTGCCGGCCATCGCCCAGCCGCACCCCCGTGGCCCGGTTGTCCTGGATGGTGATCTGCGCAACCGCGCAGCCGGTGTGCAGGCTGCCGCCGTGGCGCTCCAGCCCCCGTTGCAGGGCCTCGACCACGGCCGCACTGCCGCCGAGGGGGTAGTCGAGGGCGGCGTCGGGTTCAAACCATTCGCCAAACAGGGTCGCCATGGCGGCGGCACTGGTCTGATCCATCGGCAATCCGGAGATCAGAAAGCAGAGCAGATCCACCCAGTGGAGCAGGAAGGGATCGCGCAAGTGGCGCCGGGCGATGGGGCCGAATGCCCCGCCGAGTTGGGCCAGTTGCCCCGCCTGGGCGAGCAGGCCGAGGGCCCTGCTGCCGAGGGTTGTGGCCAGGCCCAGGCCTGGCCGTAGGGCCAGCAGGGGTAGGGATCGGGCCGCTTTGCAGCTGGGTTCCAACACCCGCATGAAGCGGGCCCACTCCTCCCTGGCGGCCGACCCACGCAGCTCCTGCAGCACCGCCAGAAAGGGCTCGAGGCCCACCTCCACCCGCAGGCGTCCCTCCGGCAGCAACAGCCCCCAGTCGCGGTATTGGGCCACGGGCACCGATTCGCCCACGGCCCGGAGCACCTGGGCCAGGGGATTGGGGCTGGGCCAGCTGCCCAGCCCCGACCACAGCGAGGGGCCCGATTCAAACTGAAACCCCTGGCGACTGAAGCCATGGGCCGCCCCTCCGGGGATGGTGTGGGCCTCGAGCACCACCACCTCCAGCCCGTAGCGGGCCGCCAGGGCTGCGGCACACAAACCGCCCAGACCGCTGCCGATCACCACCAGATCAACGGTGTCTAGATCAACAGTGTCCAGATCAGGGCCGGCGGGCGTCACTGGGGTGTGCAACGGCCGTCGTGGGCCCGGCAGAGGCTTTCAAGGTCGGGGCGCCCGGTCATCTTGAGCCGGCCTGCCGCCCAAAGGCCGTAGGCCTGATCGGCCAGTTGGCGAATCCCGGGCCAGCGGGTCGGGCCATACAACCAGCCCAGACCAATCAGGGCGTAGGCGCGCCTGAACACGGCCACATCCCGAAGCACCTCACCGGCTGCGGTGATGGCGTGGATGCGCCCCATCGCTTGGCGGTAGGTGATGCCGGCGTAGGCGGCCGGGTTGTAGTCGGCGCGATCGATGTCCACAAAGGCCAGCCGGGGCTGGTCGCCGTGGCGGGCCCGATCGCGCCGCTTGAGCAGCCCCACCTCCCGGACGCAGAGCGGGCAGCCACCGTCGTAGAGCAGGGTCAGTTCCAATGGCTCACTTCCTGCGGCAGTAGCCACCGCCCACATTCATCCAGCCCTCCGGGCAGGCTTCGCCATTGGTGGGTTGCACCGTGTAGGTCATCAGGCCGAGCGTGCTGCACTTGCCGTTAAGAGTGTCCACGTAGCCCAGGGGGCAGATGCTGCCGATTTTGGTCACCTGGCGCTGGGCCTGGGCTGGCGGCGCGCTCCAGGCCAGGCCGGGGATCGCTACCAGGAGTGAAAGCAGCAGGCGAGTGGCTGGCATGGGCGATGCGGGCGTCTGTTGGGGTGATGCTAGGGAATGCAAGCCGTCTCGCCAAATCCGTGCTTGCCCAGCACCTTGAGACGCTTAGCCTGGTGGGCCGGGGTGAGGACTTCACAAAGCGACCCTCCGCATGGGCCTGCACCGCTACAACCCAGGGTCCCTCAGTGTTGTTGCCGTGAACCAAGTACTGCACAAGCTTGAAATCCAGACGATCGGCCAGGGCTTCACCCGCCTGAACGATCAACTTAACGACTGGATTCGGACCACAGGTATCGAATTGGGAGTACTCCATCTCACCTGTTTACACACCAGTTCCAGTCTGACCATCAATGAAAACGCTGACCCAAGGGTGCTGAAAGATTTAGCGGCTTGGATGGATGCGGTCGTCCCCCAGGACGGAAGCGGACCCTTCGATGGTCAGGGCGAGCGCAGCCCATACCTGCATGACGATGAGGGCAATGACGACATGCCTGCCCACATCCGTACCGCACTGACAGCGCAGACCATGTCCGTGAGTGTCCAAAGGGGCAAGCTGCTTTTAGGCGTTTGGCAAGAGATTTATGTGTGGGAACACAGGGCGATCAGTCTGCGACGGCGGATCGCCTGCCACCTGGTGGGGGAGTGAGCCCACTGGGTTCTTCCCATCCTGTTCGCAACCTCAGGGTGGGTCTGCTTTCCCGCGCACCGATGAACAAGGCATTGAAATCACGCCACACAGGACAAGGATAGCTTAAAAAGGGGATCGAGGGTTGAGGCTTTTGGCGCCATAGTGGCGGTATAGTTAAAGTCAAATAGCTACGCTAAATTTGGAAAAAATTGCGTCAAAAGTTTTTGCCGTTGTAGCATCACTGGCTTTTCGACAAATCTATAGAAAATCAACCCTGCCAGAATTGACGTTGCAACCATCAAAAGCCACTTTAATAGATTGCTGTTGAAAAAGCTTAAATATTGAAGTGCGAAGTTAAGTGCATGCAGGGAAACTCCGTGAAACAAATAGATTGCAAAGGAGGTTTTGGCTAATGTTTTTACGGCAGGATTGGAGCTAAAACTATATTGCTTTCCCTCTGCGAGGCATAGCACCGTGGCCGCACATAGGAGCCCAATTACAGAAGGACCGAATTCATATTCAATCAAGGGCGCGAATGCATGTATAGACAGGGAAGTGGCAAAAAGTAGAATAAAGACAAAAGGTGTGGTGATATTATTATTTGAATTCAAGCGCCATAATTTCTTATGTGAAACATATCCTGCGAGCACGCCGAAAGCGATTGCGTCATAATGCAGATGGGTGGCGGTCATATAGAATCCCCAAGGTATCGGCAGCTCAATTGATTGATAAGCAACCACCCGGGCAGCAAG
>CBFIGH010000066.1:0-51640 GCA_965662115.1 Cyanobium sp. | reverse complement strand
GGCGAGCTGGCCCTCGATCGCTTGCCGCCGGCGGCCCTGGCCCGGCTCAGTGGCCTGCCGCTGCGGGTGGGGGCCGATCCGCCCACCCGCGCCGACCGTGCCCTGGCCGCCCAGGGGCAGCTGCTGCGCCAGGAGCTCTGCCGCGAGCTGCAGCCGTGCCCCACCGTGCTCCCGGCCGCCGGGCCGCGGCGGGGGGTGTGGGTGCAACTGCTGGCGCCCCTGGAGCCTGTGTGGCTGTTGGCGCCGATCCCGCCCGTGCGTTTCTGGCCGCCCGATCCCTGGCTGCTGCTGGCGGGGCTGGGGCTGGGCGGCAGTGTGGCGCTGCTGCTGTTTTTCGGGCTGGAGGTGCAACGCCCGCTGCAGCAGTTGCAGCGCGCCCTGACCGCTGTGGGAGCGGGTGCCTGGCCCGCGGCCCCACTGGCCGAGCGGGGCACCCGGGCGGTGCGCCAGCTCACCGGGCGTTTCAACGCCATGGTGCGGCGGCTGGAGGGCGCCGAGCAGGAGCGGGCGGTGATGCTGGCCGGCATTGCCCACGACCTCACCAGTCCGATCACCCGGCTGCGGCTGCGGCTCGGCCTGACCGGCCTGGCGGCCTCCGATCTGCAGCAGGCTGAAGCCGATCTGGCGGCCCTGGAGCGGATCACCAGCCAGTTTTTGCTGTTCGCCGGCGGCGGCGACCTTGAGCCAGATGTGGCGGTGCCGTTGGAGCAGCTGCTGGCGGAGTCGGCCGCTGGCCTTGATGCCGACACCCTGGCCCTGGATCTGCAGCCCCTGGTGCGGGTGGTGCAGCCGGTGGCGCTGGCCCGGGCCGTGGCCAACCTGATCGACAACGCCCGCCTGTACGGGGCGCCGCCATTGCGGCTGGAGCTGCACGAGGCGGAGCCGCCGGGGCAGGGGTTCCGCATCGTGCTCTGGGATGGGGGGCCAGGCATTGATGCCGCGCACTGGCAGCAGGCGCTGATGCCGTTTCAGCGGCTCGATGCCGCCCGCGGCGGTAGCGGCCACAGCGGCCTCGGGCTGGCGATCGCCCAGCGGGTGGGCCAGGCCCATGGCGGTGGGCTGGAGCGCCTCACCAGCAACGCCCATGGCTTCGGCATCGCCCTCTGGGGGACATCCAGAAGCCAGGAGGCGAGCTGAATCTGCGGGGTCGCCCTGGGGGCCTGTCGGATTTGGTCACAGGTTGGAGCCAGTTCGGTTGCAGATCGATCGTTCGCCCGCCGCACACTGCAGGAGTGACAGCCACAGCTGCCATTCCCCACCTCCGCAGATCCATGACCTTCCTCCCCTTCCCACGCCTGGCGCTGCTGCTGGGACTGCTGGGCGGCGGCGCCGTCAGTGCTGGCACCGCCTTCGCCAACCCCCTCTGGCCAGGGGGCGTCGTTGCTTCTTGGCGCCCCAATCCGGGTCTCAACCTGGGCTGGGTTCAGGCCCAGCGGGCCTGGGCCGACCAGTCGTACCGGCAAACCCAATGGCGGCTGGATCAGTTGGAGCAGTGCCTCGGTCGGGCTCGCCAGCGCTGGGACAACGACCAATGCCTGCGTCGCGATGCGCAGGCGCGAGAGCGCCAGTCGCAGCGCGACCAGCAGGAGTGGCAGGCCCTGATGCGTCGCCAGGGCTCCACCGCCCAGCTCCCCTGGCGGCCCGGCCTGGGCATCTGATCGCTTTTCCCCTCCCCTTCGCAACCCGTTCCATGCGCTTCTTATCCCTTCCCCTCGTCCTGGCTGGCCTGCTCGGCAGCGCCGGCCTCGCTCCCGCTGCAGCCCTGGCCTACCCCAACGCTGGCCCCCGTTACAACTACAACAGTTATGGCCCGGTCCCCAGCCCGACCTATGCGCCCCTGCCGGTGCGTCCCTATGGCTACAACAACGCCTACGGCAGCTATAACAACAACGCTGGTGGCTATCCCAATGGCTACAGCTATCCGATTGTCTCAGAACCGACCCCCTATGCCCCGGCGCCCGGGCGCAGCTGCAATCGCGGCACCGTGCTGACCGGCGCTGCCATTGGAGGTGGACTCGGGGCCATCTTGGCGACCAACTCCCGCAACCGCCTCTGGAGCCTGCCCATTGGTGCTGCCATGGGCGGCATCCTGGGCGGTGTGATCTCCGGTTGCTGAGGCCTGGAGCAGTGTTCTGAGCCGTTCACTCAGCAGTTTCCAACGCCGTTTACCGAGGTGTTTTGTGTGGATTGATCGCACCGAACGTGATCGGACCGAACACCTCATTCCCACAACCATCCCTGGTTAATGCCATGTTGAACAACCTCAAGCGACACCTAGCGATGGTGCGCCAGCAGGAGGCCAGCTCCATAAAAACAGGGGGCCTGAGCCCCCCGTTTGCCCTGCTCAGCGCAGAAGCATCAGGCTACGTTGAGCTCAGGCTTCGTTAAGCGCCGCCACGCCGGGCAGCACCTTGCCTTCCAGCAGCTCCAGGCTGGCGCCACCGCCGGTGGAGATGTGGGACATCTGCTCGGCCACACCCACCTTCTCGACGGCTGCCACCGAGTCGCCGCCGCCGATGATCGTGATCGTGCCGGTGGCGCTCAGCTCGGCCAGGGTGTGGGCGATGCCGTTGGTGCCGGCCGCGAACTTGTCGAACTCGAACACGCCCATCGGGCCGTTCCAGATCACGGTCTTGCAGTCGGCCAGGGCGGCCTGAAACACCTTCAGCGAGTCGGGGCCGATGTCGAGGCCCATCCAACCATCGGGAATTGCCTCCACTTTGGCGATCTGGCTGTTGGCGTCGGGGGCGAAGTTGTCAGCCAGCACCACATCGGTGGGCAGCAGGAACTGCACACCTTTGGCGGCTGCCTTGGCCTCGAGTTCTTTGGCCAGCTCCAGCTTGTCCTCCTCCACCAGGCTTTTGCCAACGGCCAGGCCGCGGGCTTTGTAGAAGGTGAAGATCATGCCGCCGCCGATCAAGATCTTGTCGCACTTGTCGATCAAGGCTTCGAGCACGCCGATCTTGCTGCTCACCTTGGAGCCGCCCACAATCGCCGCCAGCGGGCGCTTGGGTGCGTCAATGGCGCCCTGGAGATATTCGAGTTCCTTCTCCATCAGGTGGCCGGCCACGCTGGGGTTGAGGAATTTGGTGACGCCTTCCGTCGAGGCGTGGGCCCGGTGGGCGGCACCAAAGGCGTCGTTGACGTAGACCTCAGCGAGGGAGGCCAGTTTTTGAGCAAATTCGGCCTCGTTTTTCTCTTCTTCGGCGAAAAAGCGCACGTTTTCCAGCAACACCACGCCCCCTTCCTCCAGGGCCGCCACCTTGGCCTCCGCATCGGGGCCGATGCAGCTTTCGGTCTTGGGAACGGGAACGCCGAGCAGGTCGCTGAGGCGGGCCGCCACCTGGGTGAGGCGCATGCCCTCGTTCACCTGGCCTTTGGGCCGGCCGAAGTGGGCCGCCAGGATCACCTTGGCGCCGTTATCGCGCAGGTGGGCGATTGTGGGCAGGGCTGCCCGGATGCGGGTGTCGTCGGTGATCGCGCCGGCGTCGTCGAGCGGTACGTTGAAGTCAACCCGCACCAGCACACGCTTGCCGCGGAGATCATCGGCCGTAAGGCTGGCCAGGGATCGCTTCGCCATGGGGCTCCAGGTGATAGGGAATTGCCGGGGGAGGTTAGCCCCCGCCCCGCCCCAGGCCCCCGCTTCGGATTTCCCCCAACCGCCATCCCTGGCCGGATTCGGCAGCGCCCTCCAGACTGAAATGTCCAGCCCTTACTGGCCCTGTCTGCGGTCTTCGCGCCATGTTTGAAACCGTTCTCTTTCCCATCGACCAGAGCCGGCAGGCGTTGGAAACGGCAGCGGTGGCCCTGAAACTGGCCCAGCAGCACGCCAGCTGCCTGGTGCTGCTTTCGGTGGTGGAGCCAGGCCAGGACGACCCGGCGGCCACGGCGGAGCTGCTGCAGCAGGCCCGGGCCCGGTTTGAGCAGGCTGGGGTGACCTGCCGGGTGATCGAGCGCGAAGGCAAGCCAGCCTTCGTGATCGGGGATGTGGCCGATGAGATCAATGCCGATGTGATCGTGATGGGCACCCGTGGCATTGCGATCGAGAGCGACCAACAGAGCACGGCAGCCCGAGTGATCCAGTTGGCTCCCTGCCCGGTGCTGGTGGTGCCCTAGGTGACGCAACTCAGCGTCAATGCCCCGGCGATCCAGTGGTATCCAGGCCACATCGCCAAGGCGGAGAGGGCCCTCAATGCCAACCTGGCCAAGGTGGATCTGGTGATTGAGGTGCGGGACGCCCGCATCCCGCTGGCCACCTCCCACCCCCGGTTACAGCGCTGGATCAGTGGCAAGCAACACCTGCTGGTGGTCAATCGGGTTGACATGATTCCGGCGCCGGTGCGCCAGGCCTGGACCGCCTGGTTCAAGGCCCAGGAGCAGGCCTGCTGGTGGTGTGATGCCAAGGTCGGCACCGGTGTGAAGCAGCTGCAGCAGGCGGCGATCCGGGCCGGCGAAGCCCTCAATGCCCGGCGGGCCGGGCGAGGCATGAAACCCAGGCCGGTGCGGGCCCTGATGCTGGGCTTCCCCAACGTCGGCAAGTCGGCCCTGATCAACCGGCTGGTGCGACAGAAGGTGGTCGATAGCGCCCGCCGTGCTGGGGTCACCCGCAGCCTGCGCTGGGTGCGCCTCGGCCAGGACCTCGACCTGCTCGATGCCCCCGGCGTGCTGCCGCCGCGCCTCGATGACCAGCAGGCCGCCCTGCGCCTGGCCCTCTGCGACGACATCGGCCAGGCCGCCTATGACAACGAGGCCGCCGCCCTGGCCTTCGTGCAGCTGCTGGTCCGATTGGAGCAGATTCCTGCAGCTGGTGTGCCCGATGGCCTGCTCGAGCACCGCTACGGCCTGGCTGTTCCGGGGTTGGGGAGTGGCGGTGATGGGGCCCTCCAGGAGCCTGAACAGGGTGTACGGAATCTTGAAGGCCCAGCTTTTCAACCTGATGCCCATGGCTGGCTGGCTGCCGCCGCCGAGCGCCACACCAGTGGCGACAGCCTGCGCATGGCCACCAAGCTGCTCGACGATTTTCGCTGTGGCCGGCTGGGGGCGATCGCCCTGGAGTTGCCCGCCCTGGAGCTGCCGTGAGCGGTTTCGCCGAAGGCGAGGGCGAGCTGCTGACGCTCACCTATCCCAAACCGCTGCCAATGCGGTTGGATCGCTGGCTGGTGTCCCAGCGGCCGGAGCAGAGCCGGGCCCGGATCCAGAAGTTCATCGAAGCCGGCTATGTGCGGGTGAATGGCGTCACGGGTCGGGCCAAGACCCCCCTGCGCGCAGACGATCTGGTGGAGCTGTGGATGCCCCCCCCCGAGCCCCTGCCCTACCTGATCGCCCAGGCGATGCCCCTGGATGTGCTGTTTGAAGATGGGCACCTGATCGTGGTCAACAAGCCCGCCGGCCTCACCGTGCATCCGGCGCCGGGCAATCGGGACGGCACCCTGGTGAACGGGCTGTTGCACCACTGCCCCGATCTGCCCGGCATCGGCGGTGAGCTGCGGCCTGGCATCGTGCACCGGCTGGACAAGGACACCACCGGCTGCATTGTGGTGGCCAAGAGCCAGGAGGCCTTGGTCAAGCTGCAGGCGCAGATCCAGAAACGGATCGCCTCCCGCCAGTATCTGGCCGTGGTGCATGGCCAGCCCGCTTCGGATTCCGGCACGGTTGTGGCTGCCATCGGTCGCCACAGCGCCGACCGCAAGAAATACGCCGTCGTGCACGACGACTCGGGCCGCCACGCCTGCACCCACTGGAGGGTGGTGGAGCGGCTGGGCGACTACGCCCTGCTGCGTTTCAAGCTCGACACCGGTCGCACCCACCAGATCCGGGTCCACTGCGCCCACATCGGCCACCCGATCGTGGGCGACCCGGTGTATTCCCGCTGCCGCAAGCTGCCCCTGGAGCTGCCAGGCCAGGCCTTGCATGCCGTGCAGCTAGGGCTCAACCACCCGATCAGCGGCGAGCGGATCGTCTGCGAGGCGCCGCTGCCGGATCAGTTCGAGCGGTTGCTGGCGGCGCTCAGACGGCGCTAGGCAGCCGCGGGCAGGCCTCGACAAGCTTGCGGGTGATGGGCGCCTGGGGGTTTTGCAGCAACTCGGGGCCTGGCCCCTGCTCCACAATCCGGCCCCCTTCCAGCACGATCACCCGGTGGCAGAAGCCGCTGGCCACGCTCAGGTCGTGGGTCACGAACACCATGCCCAGGCCCAGCCGCTGCTGCAGCTCGCGCAGCAGGGCCAGCACGTCGGCCTGCACCTCGGCGTCCAGCATGCTGACGCTCTCGTCGCAGAGCAGCACGTTCGGCTCCAGCACCAGGGCCCGGGCGATCGCCACCCGCTGCTGCTGGCCGCCCGAGAGCTGGCGGGGCAGGCGGTTTTCAAACGCTTCCGGCGGGTTGAGTCCCACGGCGCTCAACAGCTCACGGGCCCGCTGGCGGGCCTGGGCGCGGCTGGCCAGGCCGTGGATCAGCAGCGGATCGGCAATCGCTTCGCCCACACCCATCTGGGGGTTGAGGCAGGCCAGCGGATCTTGAAACACCATCTGGATTCCCCGCCGCGCCTGGCGCAGGGCCTGGCCCCGCAGGGCCAGCAGGTTGCGGCCAGCCAGGCGCACACTGCCGCCCCGTACGGGCGCCAGCCCGATCAGGGCCCGGCAGAGGGTGCTCTTGCCGCAGCCGGAGGCCCCCACCAGGCCAAGGGTTTCGCCCCGCTGCAGGCGGAGGTCTACCCCATCCACCGCTTTGAGCCAGCGGCGTTGCCAGGGCAGGGAGGGCAGGGGGTGCCAGCAGCGCAAGGCCTCCAGCTCCAGCAAGGCCTCCGCTGGTGCTGGCGCCACACTGCGGGCCCCCTCCCGCTGCCGCGCCTTGGCCACCAGCCGCTGGGCCAGGGCGGATGTGGGGGCCGTGAGCAGTTGCTGGGCGGGAGCTTGCTCGATCAGCCGCCCCTGATCGAGCACGGCGATCTGGTCGCACCAGCGCCCCGCCATCGCCAGGTCATGGCTGATCAGCAGCAGGGCGCTGCCCGCCTCGCTGCAGAGCGCGCTGAGCTCCGCCATCACCTGGGCGGAGATGGCCACATCCAGGCTGGTGGTGGGTTCATCAGCGATCACCAGGGGCGGATGGAGGGCCATGGCCAGGGCGATGGCCAGCCGCTGACGCATGCCGCCGCTGAACTCATGGGGATAGCTGCCGTAACGCTCGGGGCTGATGCCGACCCTGGCCAGCAGCTCCTGGGCCCGTTGGCGCACCTGCCGGCGCCGCCAGCGGGGGCGGTGGGCCGCCAAGGTATCAGCCAGGTGATCGCCAATCGTCAGCAGGGGATTGAGCCGGGTCATCGGGTCCTGGAACACCAGCCCCACCGCCTCGCCGCGCAGTTGGCGCAGGGCCGGGCGCTGCAGCTGGCTGGGGTCCTGGCCCGTCAGCAGCAGGGATCCCCGGCAATGGCTGCCGGGGGGCAGGAGTTGCAGCACCGCCCGGGCCACGGTGCTCTTGCCGCAGCCGGAGGGGCCGACCAGGGCCAGCCTCTGGCCAGGCGCCAGGCTGAGGCTCAGTCCGTCGAGGGTGGGTTGATCGCAGCCCGGATAGCGCACCACCAGGTTGTCAATCGCAAGCACGGGGCTGGTCATGGTCTCCAGCTTGGCGGCATCTGCATACGATGGAAGAAATCCACAGGGTGGAATGCTCAGGGCGGTTCCCGATTTGGATCAGGACCTGTCCGTCCGCCCTGTTGCCGATTACGGCGTGCCCTTGCCCGAATGGTTGCAGCGCTGCATCGACAACCTGCCGCCCGACCACCTTAATCGTTGCCCTGCTGATCCAGAGCAGCTGCTGGCCTGCGCCTTTGACTACGCCTACCGCCAGCACCAGGGCCAGTTGCGGGCCTCGGGTGAGCCCTACATCATCCATCCGATCGCCGTTGCCGACCTGCTGCGGGAGACCGGCGCCAGCGCCGGGGTGATCGCCGCCGGCTTCCTGCATGACGTTGTTGAGGACACCGGCGTCACCCCTGAGCAGATCGAGACGCGCTTTGGCGCCGAAGTGCGGGCCCTGGTGGAGGGGGTCACCAAATTGGGTGGGATCCATTTCACCAACTACTCCGAGGCCCAGGCGGAAAATCTGCGCCGCATGTTTCTGGCCATGGCCAGCGACATCCGTGTCGTGCTGGTCAAGTTGGCTGATCGCCTCCACAACATGCGCACGCTCTCGGCCCTCAAGCCGGAAAAGCAGCAGCGCATCGCCCGGGAAACCCGCGAGATCTATGCGCCGCTCGCCAACCGGCTCGGGATCGGTCGGCTCAAGTGGGAGCTGGAAGACCTCGCCTTCAAAATCCTTGAGCCCGAGGCCTACCGTGACATTCAGAAGCAGGTGGCGACCAAGCGCAGCGACCGGGAGGAGCGCCTGGGCGTGACCGTGCAGTTGCTGCGGGATCGCCTCGCCGCCGCCGGCCTGCACAACTGTGAGGTGAGTGGCCGCCCCAAGCATCTCTATGGCATCTGGAGCAAGATGCAGCGCCAGCAGAAGGCCTTCCACGAAATCATCGACGTGGCCGCCCTGCGCATTCTCTGCCCCAACCTGGAAGGTTGCTACCGGGCCCTGGCGGTTGTCCATGACACGTTCCGGCCCATCCCGGGCCGCTTCAAGGACTACATCGGCCTGCCCAAGCCCAACGGCTACCAGTCGCTGCATACGGCGGTGATCGGTCGCCATCGGCCGATCGAGGTGCAGATCCGCACCACCGAGATGCACCAGGTGGCCGAGTACGGCATCGCTGCCCACTGGAAATACAAGGAGGGGGGCTCCCCGGCGGCTTCAGGTGCCGATGCCGAACGGTTCAACTGGTTGCGGCAGCTGGTCGATTGGCAGCGGGATGACGGTGGCAAGGACAGCAATGACTTTCTGCGTTCGATCAAAGAGGACCTCTTCGATGAGGAGGTGTTTGTGTTCACCCCAAATGGCGATGTGGTGGGGTTGCGTAAGGGTTCCACCGCCGTTGATTTCGCCTATCGGATCCATTCCGAGATCGGCAACCACTGCCAGGGCGTGCGCATCAACGATCGCCTCTGCCCCCTGGCGACCCCACTCCAGAACGGCGATTTCGTGCAGGTGATCACCGCCAAGACGGCACACCCGAGCCTGGACTGGCTCAACTTTGTGGCCACCCCCACGGCCCGCAACCGCATTCGGCATTGGTACAAAACCAGCCATCGCGAGCAGAACATCCTCCGCGGCACCGAGATGTTGGAGCGGGAATTGGGCCGCGACGGCTTCGATGCCCTGCTCACCGGCGAGGCGATTGCCCGGGTGGCCCGTCGTTGCAATCTTTCCGGCACCGACGACCTGCTGGCATCGCTCGGCTTCGGTGGGGTGACCCTGCACCAGTTGCTCAATCGCCTGCGGGAGGAATTGCGCCTGGCCAGTGCAGCGGCGGCGCCGGTGCCGACCAATGAGCAGGTTGCCGCCGAGCTCTCGGCCCATGCTGCCCAGCCCGATCACCAGCCCCCAGCGCTGGCTGGAACCAGTGCAATCCTTGGCCTCGAGGGTCTCGACTATCGACTTGGCGGGTGCTGCACGCCCCTCCCCGGCGAGCCCATCCTTGGGGCGGTGGCCCTGGGCAACCACGGCATCACCATCCATCGCCTGGACTGCTCCAACCTGGCCCAGGTGCCTGCTGAAAGGCGCCTGCCGGTTCGCTGGAACCCTGCGGTGCCAGCCAGCCCGCGGCGTTATCCGGTGCAGTTGCGCATTGAGGTACTCGATCGCGTCGGCGTGCTCAAGGACATCCTCACCCGGCTCTCAGACCATCGCATCAACGTCAGTGATGCCCGCGTGCGCACCACTCCCGGCAAGCCAGCCCGCATCGACCTGCGGGTTGAGCTGGCCAGTGCCGACCAGCTGATCGCCACGATCAATCAAATTCGCTCGATGGCCGATGTGCTCGCCATCGCCCGCACGGGCATGGGCTAGTCCCTGGGGCCAGGGTTAGGGCAGGGTGAATCCGCCCGTGTTGAGGTGCTTGAGGTCGAGCATCACCACCGTGAGCCAGCCCAGCAGGGCCAGGCCCCCCACCGAAGCCAGCACCAGCAGCAGGCCGGACAATGTTGAGCGTGTGGATCCCTTGCCGTCCGCCACAGATCCATGTTGATGGCCTTTGATCTTCGCACCACCCCTGGGGGTGTGTTCAGTCAACAAGGTCGGGATCTTTGCTGACGATGTCGTCCCAGAGGGAGTGATCCAAGCGGCTGCGGCCTGGCTCAGGCCGCTCTTTCGAGCGATGCGGCCCGGCGGGAGCTCGCCTGGCGAATGGATTTGGGACGTCCCAGCGGCAGGATGAGCAACTCGGCCAGGCTGTTGATGGCGTTTGCCAGCAATTCCCAGGTGGTTTCAAGCTGGGGCAGCAGTTTCCAGCCGATCCGTACGGAGCCACTGGCGAGTGCGAGCACGGCAGTGACGGCAACCATGGCCAGGGCTGCGAAGCCGAGCATCTGGACGACGCCAAGCAGCAGGCGCATCAGGCCCTGGGCCATGATGTGCACCCCGCTGATCAGGTTGTAGATGGCCTGGCTGGCAACCAGCATGCTGTCGAGCTTCACGTAATGAGCCAGGCCGAACAGGGCCGCCAAAACAGCTCCTCCGGCCAGGCCCATCACCAATCCCTTGCGAAGCTCCCGGGAGTCACTTTTGGACCAGTGAGCAGATCTCGAGGTTCGTCCAGACTGCTTACCAGCAGTGCTGATTTTAAGAAGCTTGTCCATGCAGTGATGGTGCGATTCGCATGGATTGGTCGCCATGGCCATGGGACGGTTGGCCAGCTGGCTATCGCCTTCCCGTCAGCAGTTTCGGATTGGGGTTGCCGTGGTTACAGCCCGATTGCTCCGAGTTGTCTACAACAATTCCATTTTCGGGATAGCCAGCCATGACCTCCGAGCAAGCGGCCCAGCTGATCGATGAAACCCTCGATCTGGTGCACCAGCGCCTCCAGGATCTTCAGGCCCAATCCCTACCCCGTGAGCAGCATGCCCTGGCCGAGGAGTTTCGCGAGTGGCGTCACCCTGAAGGGGGCCACATCGATCTGATGGTGTTCCCAGGTCTGGCCAATCCCTGATCAGCCCTGGGGCTGGCGCCGTCGGTGCTCCCGCTCCAGCCAGTGCCAGTAGAGCCAGCCCCCAACCAGGGCCATGGCCAGGCCCACCAGGGTTGAGCCCAGCAACAGGCGGCTGAGCAGGTCTCCACTGCTTTGCCAGATCCGCCCATCCCGCAGGCTCTCCAGGCCGGGCCAGCCGGCTCCGGGCCCGATCAGCCAGCAGCCCAGCTGGTAGTTGAACCAATACAGCGGCAGGTAGGTGAACGGATTGCTGACCCAGGTGCCGGCCGCCGCCAGCAGGTGGTTGCCGCGCACCAGCGAAGCGAGCCCCACGCTCAGCAGGATCTGCAGTCCAAACAAGGGATAGCAACCGCAGAACAGGCCCGCAGCCAGGCCCCGGGCCCGCTGGCCATGGCTGCCCTCCTGGTGCCAGAGCCAGGCCAGCAGGCGGCGCAGGGCGTTGGGGAGTTGAATTGGGGCCATGGACGTCAATGACTCCTTCACCACCGACACCATCGCAGCGGTGGCCACGGCGGTGGCGCCGGGCGAAGGCAGTGTGGCCATCGTAAGGATGTCCGGCCCTGAGGCCGAGCCGATTGGATTGCGGCTGTTCCGCTCTGCAGGTGCCCAGCTGTGGGAGAGCCACCGGGTGCTCTATGGCCACGTGCACGATCCGGCCAGCGGTGAGCGGGTGGATGAGGCCCTGCTGCTGTTGATGCGGGCGCCGCGCAGCTTCACCCGTGAAACCGTGGTGGAGCTCCACTGCCACGGCGGTCTGATCGCCGTGCAGCGGGTTCTGGAGCTGGTGCTGGCGGCCGGGGCCCGCCGGGCGGAACCTGGTGAATTCACCCAGCGGGCCTTCCTCAATGGCCGGCTCGACCTCACCCAGGCTGAGGCGATCGGCGAGATGGTCACGGCCCGCTCCCGCCGCGCCGCCCAGCTGGCCATGGCCGGCCTCGATGGCGGCCTGCAGCAGCGCATCGGTGGCCTGCGCGAGCGCCTGCTCGATCAGCTGGCGGAGCTGGAGGCCCGGGTCGATTTCGAGGAGGATCTGCCGCCCCTCGATGCTGCCGCGGTGGTGGCCGAATTGGAAGCAGTGCGGGCTGCGCTGGAGCAGCTCGTGGCCGAAGCGCGCCAGGGGGAGCTGCTGCGCCAGGGCCTGCGGGTGGCGATCGTGGGCCGCCCCAACGTGGGCAAATCCAGCCTGCTCAACCTGCTGAGCCAGCGCGAGCGGGCGATCGTGACCGACCTGCCCGGCACCACCCGCGACCTGCTGGAGAGTCAGTTGGTGCTCGATGGCGTGCCGCTGACCCTGATCGACACCGCGGGCATCCGGCCCACCACCGATCGGGTCGAGGCCCTGGGCATTGGGCGGGCCCGCCAGGCCCTGGCCGCCGCCGATGCGGTGCTGTTGCTGTTTGATCTCAGCATCGGCTGGACCGCCGCCGATGAGCAGTTGCGCCAGGTGGTGCCGCAGGGGGCCGTGCTGCTGGTGGCGGGCAACAAGGCCGATGTGGCCGGGCTGCCGGTGGGGCTGGTGCCAGCCGGGGCTGGGCTGCCGGCCGATTTGCATTGCAGTGCCCTTACCGGCGAGGGGCGTGAGGCGCTCGTGGCCGAGCTGCTGCGCCGTTGCGGCGCCGCCCCCCTCGAGGGGCTGCAGGTGGCCCTCAATGCCCGTCAGCGCGACCTGGCGGCGGCCGCGGCCGAGAGCCTGGAGGCCTCCCTGGCGGCGGCGGCGCAGCAGCTCCCCTGGGATTTCTGGACCATCGACCTGCGCGCCGCCGTGCGCTCGCTTGGCGAGATCACCGGCGCCGAGGTGAGCGAAGCGGTGTTGGATCGGATCTTCGCGCGGTTCTGCATTGGCAAGTAGCCGCCAGACTGCCCCGAGATTCACCTGCTGATCGATGCTCCGTTTCCCCCGGCTGCTTGCCGTTTTGGCCGTAGGAATTGGGGCGCCGGTCGCAGCGGCCCCTCCGCCGGCCCCGGCTGGCCTCGACCAGTGCCAGGCCCCGGCGGCGGGCAGCTTTGTGGTGCTGGGCAGCGGCCAGCACCGGGGGGAACCCACCGCCCTGCTGATGCAGGAGCGCTGGCTCCCGGATGGCCGCCTGGAGGGGGTGCGCTATCTGCGGGAGGGGCGCCGTTTCCGCGAAGACCGCTACACCGGTCGCGTCAGGCCCGATGCCGGCTGCTGGGCCCTGGTCGAGCGCCAGGGGCCGGCCGGAACGATGGCGGAGCAGGTGGCCCTCGATCGCCTGGGGCGGCCGCGGGCCTCGCTGGTGCTCTCCCCCAGTGAGGTGCTATCGCTGCGCTACGTGCCCCAGGCCCCGGGCACCTGTAGCGCCGCCCAGCTCGATGGCCTGGTGACCAGCCAGCAGCAGGGCCAGAGCTGGGATGGCCGCCGCTGGCAGGCCAATGCGGTGGTGCAGCGCGAGTGGTGGCAGGCTGGCGAGGTGCGGGGCCTGGCGGTGGCGAGCTACGCCGGCCGCCCGGAGCGGGTGACCTACAGCGGCAGCCTCCAACTGGGCAGCGATTGCCTGGGCCGCATGACCCAGCGGGATTCCGAGGGGGCGCCCTACAACTATCGGGTGGTGCTGCTCGCCCAGGGCGCTGGCTACATCTACCTGCAGAGCGATCCCGATGACCTCACCCTCGGCCTGCTGCAGCACCAGCGCTGAGATCGTCCCCATGCAGCGCCCGGTGCATTTGGCCCTCACCCCCCAGCTGGAGCAGCAGCTCCTGGCCTGGTTGGCGGAAGACCTCGGTCGCGGCGACCTCACGGCTGTTGCCATGGCCGAACGCAGCGGCCGGGCCCATTGGATCGCCAAGGGGCAGGGGGTGTTCTGTGGCGGACCGCTGGTTCAGATGCTGTTCCGGTTGCTCGACCCAGCCGTGCAGCTGCGTCTGCTGGTGGCCGATGGTGAGCCGGTGCGCGCCGGGCAGCGGCTGCTGGAGCTCCACGGCCCAGCGGCTGCCCTGGTGGCCGCTGAGCGCACCGCCCTCAACCTGGCCATGCGTCTCTCCGGGATCGCGAGCGCCACCGCCGCCCTGGTGCGGCAGCTTGAGGGCACGGGTGTGGGGCTGGCGGATACGCGCAAAACCACCCCTGGCCTGCGGGTGCTGGAGAAATATGCCGTCCGCTGTGGGGGAGGCGTCAACCACCGCCTCGGGCTGGACGATGCGGCGATGCTCAAGGAAAACCACCTGGCCTGGGCCGGCGGGCTGGAGGCGGCGATCGCGGCGGTGCGGGCCCAGGCACCCTGGCCCACCCGGGTGATTGTGGAGGCGGAAACGGGGGGTGAGGCTGCTGCGGCGGTGCAAGCCGGTGCCGATGGGGTGCTGCTCGATGAATTCACCCCCGACCAGCTCGTTGCGCTGGTGCCCCGGTTGCGGTCGCTGGGCGAGGGGCGCGCGTTGGTGCTCGAAGCCTCCGGGGTGCAGCCTGAGCAGCTCGAGGCCTATGCGGCCACGGGCATCGACCTGATTTCCACCAGTGCGCCGGTCACCCGCAGCCCCTGGCTGGATTTGAGCATGCGGTTTGACAGTTGAGGCCCTCTGCGCTGGAGGCCCCACGGGCCGTCTCCATAATGGGCTGAACCACGAACGAGGCTGGGTGGCGAAACCAACCATGGGCGCAGGCTCCTCACCCAACGCCCCGTCAAGGCAGCGGCTGGGGCTGGGGCGTCGGGTCAGCCTGGCCCTGATCGCCCTGGGGCTGCTGGCTGCCACCCCGGTTGCTGCCTTGGCCGAGGGGGCCGTGCAGCGAGCTGCCCGTACGGGCGAATTGGTTCTGAGCGGTTTTGCCGACGTCCCCCCCCTGATGTTTGCCGATGCCCAGGGCCAAACCGTTGGCTACGGGCTGCTGGTGGCTGATCGGATCGCGGCGGCGCTCTCCACAGCGGTGGGCCGGCCGGTGAAGGTGCGCTTCGCGCCCGTGGCGGATCCGGCCAGCCTGGTCACCAGCATCAGCTCGGGCAAGGCCGACCTGGCCTGCGGCCTGCCGTTCAGCTGGGAGCTCGACACCCATGTGGACTTCTCCTTGCCGATCGGACTGTCGGGGCTGCGGCTCCTGGCCCCGGTTGGTCGCTTTGACGGCACCCCGGCCGCCCTGGCCAGTCGCAGGATCGCTGTGGTGCGCCAATCCCTTGGTGAGACCGATCTGCGGGGCATGCAGCCCAGGGCGATCCCGGTGCCCTTCAACACCCTCCAGGAGGGGGTGGCGGCCCTGAAGGCAGGCACGGTGGAGGGCGTCATTGGCGACACCGTTGTGCTGGCCGGATTGGTGCGTCAACAGTCCCTCACGGGCCTGGCTCTCACCCCGGACTTCCCCTTTGAGGCCTACGCGGTCAGTTGCGTGATGGCCCCGAACGACTCGGCTTTCCGGGATCTGGTCAATCTGACCATTGCCCGGCTGTTGCAGGGGTACCTCGATGGCCAGCCCGATGCGGTAGCCGCGGTCAATCGCTGGCTGGGCCCAGCCAGTGCCGTTGGGCTGCCTGAGCAGGCGATCCGGGCCAGTTTTGAAGCGGTGCTGCTGGGTGTGGAGTCGATTCGTCCGATTCCCACCGGCCAGTCGACCCGTTCATCCGCGGCGGCCGCTGTTTCCGAAACCGCCCTGCGCTGACCCCACCCCCTGAGCTTCCATGGCGATTCCAAACCGTTCCTATCTCTTCGGTCTGCTGCTGCTGGCCTCCCTGCCGCTCGATGGGGCCGCGGCCCTGGCGATCGCCCAGGTCCAGGCCCAGGACCCTGCGCCGGTCGGTCCCGAGTCGCTCAGCATTGAGGATCGGCTCAGCCGCATCGCCGCGGCGGTGCAGGAGCGAGGTGGACTGGCCGAACCCGCGGCTGGGGACCTGTCCTATGTGTTCGTCAACGGCAATGGGCTGGGCTGGGGCAACGGCGGCTTCCGAAACGGTGGCTTCTACAATGGGGGATTTGGCAACGGTGGCTTCCGCAATGGGGGCTTCTACAACGGCGGCTTCGGAAATGGTGGTTTCCGCAATGGGGGCTTCCGCAATGGCGGCTTCCTCAATGGTGGTGGCCGTTACTGGCGTTGATTCCCACCCAGACCTACGGGCCGGTGCGGATGCTGGTGGTGCAGCCCACCCCCTTCTGCAACCTCGACTGCGACTACTGCTATCTGCCTGATCGGGGCGACCGGCGGCGCATCCCCTTTGAGGTGCTTGAGGCAGCCGTGGAGCGGGTGCTGGAGAGTCCCTGGTTCGGGGGTGGGTTCACCCTCCTCTGGCATGCGGGCGAACCGCTGATGGCGCCGATCAGCTTCTACGACGAGGCCACCGAGCGGATCGGCCAGTTGCTGGCCCGCCGGGGCCTGCCGCCCAGCACGATCGTGCAATCGCTGCAAACCAATGCCACCACGATTGACGCGGCCTGGTGCGACTGCTTTGCCCGCAACGGCATCCATGTGGGCGTGAGCATGGACGGGCCGGCGTTTCTGCACGACGCCCACCGGGTGACCCGCACCGGCCTGCCCACCCACGCCGCCGTGATGCGCGGCATCGACTGGCTGCAGCGTCGCGAGATTCCCTTTCAGGTGATCTGCGTGCTCACGGCCGATGCCCTCGACCATGCCGATGCCCTGGCCGATTTCTTCCTCGAGCACGGCATCGCCGAGGTGGGCTTCAACATGGAGGAGACCGAAGGGGCCAACACCCAGTCCAGTTTGGATGGGGGCGGGGCTGGACAGGCGCTGGTGGAGCAGCGCTATCGCGCCTTCATGGGGCGCCTCTGGCAGCGCAGCCGTGAGCAACCCGGCCGTCTGCGCATCCGGGAATTTGACGGCATCGCCAGCATTGCCTGCGGCCAGGCGCGCATGGTGCAAACCGACATGAACACCCCGTTTGTGATCGTCAACGTCGATGCGGCGGGCAATGCCTCCACCTTTGATCCGGAGTTGCTCTCGGTCGCCACCGCCGAATACGGCGATTTTTCGTTTGGCAACGTGCTCGAGCACAGCCTCGAGGCCCTTGCCGCCAGCGATAAGTTTCGCCGGGTGGCCGCCGAGATCCGTGCCGGGGTGGAGCTGTGCCGCAGCAGCTGCGGCCACTTCGGGCTGTGTGGCGGGGGCACCGGCAGCAACAAGTATTGGGAGCATGGCCGCTTCGATTGCAGCCAAACCCAGCACTGCCGCTACCGGATCCAGCTGGTGGCCGATGTGGTGCTCGACGGCCTGGAGCAGGAGCTGGGGCTGGCGGGCTGAGGGCTGAGGGCTGATTGGGCGTGTCCAGCTGGGCTGCCTAGCCTGGTGGGAACGGGTGGTGCTGATGCCTCGACGAGACCTCAGTGAACGTCCCGATCCCTCGAACGCTGCTCCCGAGTGGCAGGTTAGACAGTCATCTTGACCTTGTCGGTAGCACTGACATGCAATTGCAAGCCCAGCGCCGAAATCACCTTCAATCTTGTTGCCAGTTCAGGATTGCCCCCGATGACGATAAAGATTGACGCAGGCTCTCCCTGCCAAGACCAGCATCACGTGCGATTTTCAGGGCGCCAAACCATGCTGCATAGGCGGACGTCTCCCGAACTTCAAGCATGCTTAAGCGTATCTTAGAGATACGCGTACACAACTACCTGCTTGCTCTGTCTAACGCTGGCAATCACTTGCCCGCAGAGAGCTGCGGGTTCCAAGAGTCCGTGGTCTAGCTACATTGAAGGAGGCGGGTCAGGTGTATGGCGGGGTTGGAAAGTGCTCTCGGCCCTCAGAGGAAACCTTTCTGGATGGCGTATCGACTCGACAGACAAATCAATATCTAGCTCCGGCCAATAAAGATGGTTTGCGGTCGGACGCAGCACGTTGAGAATCTGCTGAATCGTTGCCGCCTTAAACCAGGGAAACTCTGAATAGGGAAGCGCCAGTTCTTCCTCATCGATAAGCATCCAGACACAATGTCCAGAGACATTGGTGACCTCAGCCTCTAAAATGGTTGTTCCAGGCATCGATGATCTCCTGTTGTCGTGTCTCTGCTAAGCGTTCTGCTTCTTTGATTCTTGTAGAGTTTAGCCCGATGTTGCGAGCGAGTTCAACGGTCGGGCTGATCCAGAATTTCGCCTCACCATCAGGATGACTGACATGGACGTGAAGACGAGGCTCCTCCCGTGAAAAGAAGAAGAACCGAAATTCGCCTTCCCGGAACACGGTTGGTGACAAGTGCAGTCTTGAAAGCCTCTCTCAGCTTAGCCACGCCTGCTACGGCTGTTCGCACCTTTCCAACGCTGAATGGACGGGTCCGGTATCCGCTCTGCGGTGGGTGCCGTTGTCGGCCTATGCGACCGATGGCATGGCAGCCACTTGCTCCCAAGGGCATGTGGCGAGAGGGGTCCAGGGGATTGAACGGTGGCTAGGTGGGAATTTTATAGGGACCCGGTATCGCCGGCGCTTCTTTCCCACTTCTTTATAGGAAATCTGCCGCTCTGGCGACGCCCATTGGCCCGCGATTGAAAACGTGCGTATAGATCATTGTTGTTTTTAGGTCCTTATGGCCCATCAGTTCCTGAATTGTGCGAATGTCCTGTCCTCTCTCTAATTGGTGTGTGGCAAACGAGTGACGCAAGCTGTGACAACTGGCCGGCTTGCTGATGCCAGCTGCCAGCACAGCGCTCCGCACTGATTTTTGAATCAAACTCGGATCGAGATGATGGCGTCCCTGTTGTTCTGAGGTTGGATCCTGCCAGCGCCGATGCTGGGAAAAACCCATTGCCAGCCCCACTCCGTTGCAGCATTCCGATACTTTCGTGCCAATGCGTAGGGAAGTCGCACGGCACCCCATCCATCCATTAAGTCCCGTTTGTGTACACTCCAAACCTCTTCAAGATGGATCTGCAGCTTCTTCGATAGGCGTTTCGGAAGCATTGTGCGTCTGTCTTTTCCGCCCTTTCCATCGCGCACGCTCAGTTCCTGCCGGTTGAAATCCAGGTCATGCACCCTCAGCCGCAGGGCCTCCATCAATCGCAGCCCACTGCCATACAGCAGTCCAGCTACCAGCGCTTCGCTTCCTTCGAGCCGCTGCAAGACCGATCGCACCTCCTCTTCTGTCAGCACCACCGGCAAGCGTCGAGGCGTGCGTGCACCCACCACCCCCTCCAGATCCAGATCCCGCTCCAGCACTCGCGGTACAGAAACAGCAGCGCCGAAAGCGCCTGGTTCTGCGTCGAGGCGCTGACCTGATCTTCCACCGCCAGGTGCGTGAGAAAGGCGTTCACCTGCGCGCTGCCCATCTCCCGCGGATGGCGCATGCCATGAAACCGCAGGAAGCGCCGCAGCCACTGCTCGTAGGTATTCACCGTGCGGCGCGCGTAATGGCGGGCCTGCAGTTCCTGCCGGTAGCGCTGGATCAGCCCGGCAGGGCGCGGATGGTCGTTCACGGGCAAGATCTCAGTCCCATGAACAGAGTTGCCCGAGATCGCCAGCTCTTCACTGCGGCAGCAGCAGCCCATCGAAGTCGAGCCTGTTCAGGAAGCCAATCCGGTGTCCGTAGGCGCGCAGCAGCCCGCGCACGTAGGCGTTGTGCGGCGGAAAGCGGCCCCAGTCGTCGATGGCGCTGGCCAGGCGTCGGCAGCTGTCGAGCTGGCGCACGGCGCGGGGGTAGCGGCTGGTTTGGGCCATGTCGAGCACCTCTTCCACCATTGCCCGCAGGCAGAGGCTGGCGGCCAGGGGATGGCGCGTCTCCAGGCCGGCCGCCACCGCGCTGAGCAACGGCTCGTTGGCGCCATTGAGTTGTTCGGGCTGGGTTTCGATCAGCCGGGCGGCGCGGCGCTGGTCGGGCCAGCGGTGCAGGACCTCCAGGGCCGGATGGAAGAGCGGGTGTCCCAGCACGGCCTCCAGCAACTCCTGCTCGGCCTCCCCATCCTCAAAGGCCGGCAGCCGTTGCAGGTAGGCGCGCAGGTGTGGCAACGACAGGCGCTCCAGGGCAAAGCGGCGCCGCAGCGCCTGGGCCTCCTCGCTCCGCCCCAGGGCGTCGAGGGCCGCCAGCTGCGCATCCAGCCAGGGGCGGGCGCCATCGCTGCCCAGGCCCTCCGGCAACTCCACTGCCGCCAGCAACGCCACGGCTCGGGCCGGTTCACCGGCGGCCGTGAGCCGCTGGGCTATCCGGGCCACCAGCCGCGGCCGGCCCAGGGCAGCGGGGGCGTGGTTGCGGTATTCGGCCAGGTAGGCCTCCGCCTCGCCCAGCCCATCGGCGATCGCCAGCAGTGCCAGCCGCACATCCTGGCGCTGCTGCCAGGGATCAACCGGCAGCTGGTCGTCGCCGTCGTCATCCTCCGGCTCGAAGCTGCCGATCCAGCCGTCCTCACCGTCGTCGCCGTCGCCGCCATCCCAGGCGAAGTCGTTGGTGCTGCCGTGTTGATCGGGCGGGTCGGCCGGCACCAGCACGCCCTCCTCTTCCCCCTCCTCCGGCTCGTCCTCCTCCAGCAGGTGCTGGGGCCCACACGGCGCTGGCCGCTGCCCCTCCAGCTGCTGGCGCAGCAACCCCAGCCCATCCGGCGTGAGCGCCCCCACCAGATCGCGCACCAGGTGGTCGTACTGCCCGTGGCTGTTGGCCAGCACCGCCTCGGCCACCTGCTCCACCAGCGCCGCCAGTGGCAGCCGGGCCTGGGCGGCCAGCGCGCCCAGGTCGGCGCTGGCCCGGTGGAACAGGGCCAGGCCGGCGTCATCGCTGT
The DNA here is from genome assembly GCA_965662115.1 of Cyanobium sp. Taxonomy (GTDB): domain Bacteria; phylum Cyanobacteriota; class Cyanobacteriia; order PCC-6307; family Cyanobiaceae; genus Cyanobium_A. The sequence goes on along the minus strand of CBFIGH010000066.1, from coordinate 30,905 downwards.
CGTCGATGCGATCCAGCAGCGAGGGCGCCAGCTCCAGCAGGCGCCAGAGCAGCTCCACCGCCAGGGCCGGAGCCTGGCTGCCGATCGCCGTGGCGATTGCCTGGCGCTGGCTGTCGAGTTCGGCCAGCACCGGTGCCCGGGCCCGCCGATCCAGCCAGCGCTGGGAGCGTTCCAGGCTGGCCAGCCGCTTGCGCACCTCCTGGGCCATCTCCAGCGGGCCGCGGGCTTCGGCCAGGGCCAGCCGCAGCGCCCGCCGGGCGGCGGCATTGCCCTCCGTGTGTCGCAGCAGCAGCTCGGCCAGGCGGGCGGCACCCAGGGCCTCCAGCGAGCGGGCATTGAGGCTGGGGCGACCGGCCATGGCGGGTTGGGCGGATCACTGTGGGCAGCCCCTCGATTCTGTCCGGCTCATCCAGGAGGCGCAGCTGCCTACTGTTGGCGCGGTTTTCCGCCTCGGAGATCGCCATCGGTCGCCACCGCCGCTCCACCGCCGCCGGCTTCAACGCTGCCCGTGCCGCTGATGACGGCGACACCCGCCAGCGTGGCGCTCCGCCACCGGGGCCTGAGCAGCAGCTGGTGGAGAAACTCCGCCGCATCGAGGCCCTGCACGCCCGGCCCGGCAGCGAGGGCGAACGGCAGGCGGCGGAGCGGGCGCGCGAACGCATCCAGGCCCGCCTCAAGCAGCTGGAGGCCGAGGAGCCGCCGATCGAGTTCCGCTTCTCCCTGGCCGACCAGTGGTCGCGCCATCTGTTCGTGGCCCTGCTGCGCCGCTACGGAATCCATCCCTACCGCTACCGCGGCCAGCGTCGCACCACCGTGATGGCGCGCCTGAGCCGTGCCTTCGTGAATGAAACCCTCTGGCCCGAATTCCAGGAGCTGCAGAGCACTCTTGCGGCCTACTTTGATGCCCTCACCGACCGGGTGATCGAACAGGCCCTCGAGGTGCGGGCCGGCGAGGCCGAGGAGCAAGCCGAAGCCGCGCCCGCCCTGGCGCCGCAGGAGCACCAGGGCTCCTTGCTCTGAGCGGCGGCCGGCGTCGCGGGATGATCAGGGGCTGAACCGCCCCCGCCATGCTGCGCATCGCCCACCTCCTGGAAGCCCAGCTGCGCGCGGCGATGGAGCGGGCCCTGCCGGAGGCGGCCAAGCCCCTCGATCCCCAGCTGGCGCCCGCCAGCAAGCCTGAGTTCGGCGACTTCCAGGCCAATGGCGCCCTGCCCCTGGCCAAGCCCCTGGGCCAGCCGCCCCGCCAGATCGCCCAGGCGATCGTGGCGCAGCTGGCGGCCGATCCCGCTTTCACGGAGCTCTGCCTGGAGCCGCAGATCGCCGGGCCCGGCTTCATCAACCTCACCATGCGGCCTGAGCGGCTCACGGCTGAGCTGGCGGAACGGCTCGCTGATCCGCGCCTGGGCGTGCCGAGCCTGGCCGAACAGGGGGCCGATCCAGCCCTGGTGCCATCCCTGGTGATTGTGGACTTCTCCAGCCCCAACATCGCCAAAGAGATGCATGTTGGGCACCTGCGCTCGACGATCATTGGCGACTGCCTGGCCCGGGTGCTGGAGTTCCGCGGCCACCCGGTGCTGCGGCTCAACCACGTGGGCGACTGGGGCACCCAGTTCGGCATGCTGATCACCCACCTCAAGCAGGTGGCACCCGAGGCCCTGGAAACGGCCGATGCGGTGGATCTGGGCGACCTGGTGGCCTTCTACCGCCAGGCCAAGGCCCGCTTTGACGACGACGACACCTTCCAGGCCACCGCCCGCGAGGAGGTGGTGAAGCTGCAGGGCGGTGATCCCGTGTCGCTCAAGGCCTGGGGGCTGCTCTGTGACCAGAGCCGGCGGGAATTCCAGCAGATCTATGACCGGCTCGATATCCGGCTTCAGGAGCGTGGCGAATCCTTCTACAACCCCGATCTGCCTGCCGTGTTGGCCGATTTGGATAGGGCTGGCTTGCTGGTCACCGACGACGGTGCCCGTTGTGTGTTTCTCGAGGGAGTCAGCGGCAAGGATGGCCAACCCCTGCCGGTGATCGTGCAGAAGCGTGATGGCGGTTTCAATTACGCCACCACCGACCTGGCGGCGATTCGTTACCGCTTTGGCGCCGCTCCAGCCGGCGATGGCGCCGGCCGGGTGATCTATGTCACGGATGCGGGCCAGGCCAACCACTTCGCCGGTGTGTTCCAGGTGGCCCGCCGTGCCGGCTGGATTCCCCCCCACGCCAGCGTTGAGCACGTGCCCTTTGGCCTGGTGCAGGGCGAGGACGGCAAGAAGCTCAAGACCCGCTCCGGAGATACGGTGCGTCTCAAGGATCTCCTCGATGGGGCGGTGCAGCGGGCCGAAGCCGACCTGCGCCGGCGGCTGGCCGAGGAGGAGCGCCAGGAAGACGAGGTCTTCATCGAGCAGGTGGCCGCCACCGTGGGTGTGGCGGCGGTGAAATATGCCGACCTCTCCACCAACCGGATCACCAATTACCAATTTAGTTTTGATCGGATGCTCGCCTTGACGGGCAACACGGCGCCCTACCTGCTCTATGCGGTGGTGCGGATCGCGGGCATTGCCCGCAAGGGCGGTGATCTGGACGCTGGCGGGCTTGGCCCTGCCGGCAGAGCAACCCTCCGCTTCAGCGAGCCCCAGGAGTGGGCCCTGGTGCGGGAGCTACTCAAATTGGATGCGGTGATTGCTGAAGTGGAGGCGGAGTTGCTGCCCAATCGCCTTTGCAGCTATCTGTTTGAACTCAGTCAGGTTTTCAACCGCTTCTACGACCAGGTGCCCGTGCTCAAGGCCGAGCAGCCCGCCCGCAGCTCCCGCCTGGCCCTCTGTCGGCTCACCACCGATACCCTGAAGCTCGGCTTGGGCCTGCTGGGGATCCCCACGCTGGAGCGGATGTGAGTGGGGCAACGCTCAGGCGCTGAGCCGAAGCACCTGCTCGCTGGCGGCCAGGCCCGCCTCAATGGCCCCCTCGAAATAGCCCGGCCAGCGGCGGGCGGCTTCGGTGCCAGCCCAGATCACCCGACCATGGGGTTGGTGCCACACCGACCCATAGCGGCTCCAGGTGCCCGGGCTGAGGAAGCTGGTGAAGGCGCCGCCGCTCCAGCTCTCTTCGTTCCAGTTGTGCAACACCAGCTCACTGGGTCCGGCGGCCTCCGGCCCCCACCAGCTGACCAGATCCGCCAGCACCATCCGCCGCCGTTCGGCCTCGGGTAGGCGTTGCCAGGCGACGGCCCGATCGCCGGCGATGAAGCCGGCCAGCAGCCCGGGACCATCTGGCGGGGAGCAGTCCACGCTGAGCTCCAGGGCGGGAAGGTTGCCGATGCCCAGGCCATTGAGGCCCCGCTCGCGCCAGAACGGCCGCGGATAGAGGGCCAGCACCTTCACCATCGACCCCATGGGTGAGCGCTGCAGCAGGCCCTGCCACTCCGGCGGTAGGGCCGGGCTGAAGCGGATGCCCAGGCGCAGTGGCGGTGGGATTGCAACCACCGCAGCGGCGGCGGCGATCTCCTCCCCCTCGCCGAATCTCACCCGCACCCCCCCACCGTTCTGGTCGATCGCCGCCACGGGTGCGCTCAGCTGGATCAACCCGGCCAGTTCGTGCGCCAGCCGCTCGGCCACCTGGGCTGCCCCGCCCTGCACCAGCCAGGCTTCCGGGGTCTCCTGTTGGGGGGCAGCCGCCTGACTCCAGGCCAGGTGCAGGATCGAGCTTTCGTGGGGCTCAAAACCGCCCGATCCCCCCATCCGTGCCAGCCAGGCGAGGGGATAGCCGGCCAGTTCGCTGGCCCCCTGGCGCTCCAGCCAAGCCCCAATGCTGAGCCGATCCAGCGCGGCGGCATCCGGGCCGGCCCAGGGCTGCTGCGGCGGCACCTGCGCCACCAGCTGCTGGAAGCGCCGTTGCACGGCCAACGCCCCAGCCAGCTCAGCCGCCGGCAGACCCAGTTGGTCCGGCTGGAAAAACAGCAGGCTGGAGCCAAAATCGTGCTCAATGCCGGCCCGATGGGCCGTGCCGTTCCAGTGGAACACCCCCTCGCCCTCGTAGTAGGTGGGGTAGCGAGTCAGGCCAAACGCGTCCAACAGGGCGAGCAGCCGCTGGTGGGTGGCGCCGACCCACTGGCCGCCCAGGTCCAGCGGCAGGCCCATGGCGCTGCGGCAGCGATGCATCCTGCCGCCGCAGCGGGACCGCGCCTCCAACAGCCGAACCCTGAGGCCCTGGCGATCCAGCTCGCGGGCGCAGATCAGCCCGGAGAGGCCGGCGCCCACCACCACCACATCGACCGTGCCAACTTGCATGCGATTCACTGATCAGCTGAACAGTGCGTCAGCTATGGGATTGCTAGAGAGGGGCGCCACCATGGACCTGTTGGGCTGTTGAACCCTGGCACGCTGCAGCAGCGGGACCATGCCGCCATTGCCCTTGAGGCCGCCATTGCCCTCGAGAACGTCAGCAGGCGTTTCGGCGCCCAACTGGCCGTGCGAAACCTCAGCCTCTCGATTGCCCCGGGCGAGTTCTTTTCCCTGCTGGGCCCCTCCGGCAGCGGCAAGTCCACCACCCTGCGGCTGATCGCCGGCTTCGAGCAGCCCGATGCGGGCCGGATCTGGCTGCAGGGCAGCGATCTCACCGAGGCACCGCCGCACCGCCGGCCCGTGAATACGGTGTTCCAGAGCTATGCCCTCTTCCCCCACCTGACGGTGTGGGACAACGTGGCCTTTGGTCCCCGCTCCCAGCGGCTTGCACCGCCCCAGATCCGCCATCGCGTCGGGGAGATTCTCGAGGTGGTGCGGTTGGCGGATCTGGCCCGCCGGCGCCCCCACGAGCTCTCGGGTGGCCAGCAGCAGCGGGTGGCCCTGGCGCGGGCGTTGGTGAACGCCCCCGCGGCCCTGCTGCTGGATGAACCCCTCTCCGCCCTCGACCCCGACCTGCGTCGCACGATGCGCTCTGAGCTGCAACGCATCCAGCGGGAGCTGGGCATCACCTTCCTGCTCGTCACCCACGACCGCGAGGAGGCCCTCAGCCTCAGCGACCGGCTGGCGGTGCTGCACCAGGGAAGGCTGGAGCAGGTCGGCACGCCGCGCCAGCTCTACGACCGCCCCGCCAGCAGCGTGGTAGCCACCTTCCTGGGGGCCGCCAACCTGCTGCCGGATGGTTCCAGCGGGGGCCTGCGGCTGCTGCGGCCCGAGCGGCTGCGGCTCAGTGACGAGCCACCACGGCCGGGGGAGTGCGGGCTGCGGGCGCGGGTGCGGGCGTTGGCCTTTCATGGCGTCACCGTGGAGGTGCGCCTGTGTGGTCGCGATGATCTGGCCTTGATCGCCATCGACACCAGCGTCAACCTGCCAGAGAATTTGCGCGTTGGAAGCGAGCTCTGGTGCCGATGGCACCACTCTGATACCCATCCGCTGGATAGCTGAGCGCCCTGATCCTTGCCATGACCTGATGCCAGATCCGTCAGCTTCCCACCCCAGCCGCGGCGGCCGTCGGCTGTTTCTTCAGCGCCTGGCCGCTGGTGCGGCTGGCGCGGTGCTGGCGCCGCCGTTGTTGCAGGCCTGCAAGCCCGCAGAACCTGGCGGGGCAACCGGGGGCAGTGGGGCCGGTGGCAACTTGGTGATCTCCACCTTTCCCCTCTACATCGATGCCGATGCTCCGGGTGCCCCCGGCAGTGTGAGCCGCTTCCGCCAGGACACCGGCATCCAGGTTCGCTACCTGGAGGACATCAATGACGTGCGCCAGTTTTTCGCCCGGATCCGGCCCCAGTTGGCGGCGGGTCGCCCCCTCGCCCAGGATCTGGTGGTGGTCACCTCCTGGATGGCGGAGCGACTGATCCGGCTGGGCTGGCTGGAGCCCCTACCCCTGGCCGAGGTGCCCAATGCCCGCAACCTGATCCCCTACCTGCGCAATCCCCCCTGGGATCCGCAACAGCGCTACAGCCTGCCCTGGCAGTCGGGTATCGCCGGCATTGCTTACAACATCAAGGCCACCGGCCGGGAGCTGCGCGGCATCGACGATCTGTTCGATCCAGCTCTCAAGGGGCGGGTCTCGGCCCTGCTGGAGATGCGCGACACGATGGGTCTGCTGATGCTGGCCGACGGCCAGGACATCAGCAAGCCCACCTGGATGGCGGCCCAGCCCAGCTTCAACCGGCTGGAGCAGGCCCGCAAGGACGGCCAGATCCGCCGCTTCACCGGCAACGACTACCAAAACGATCTGTTGACCGGCAACCTGGCGGCCTGCATCGGCTGGTCGGGGGATGTGGCCCAGCTGGTGTTGGAGCAGCCTGACTTGCGCTTTTTGGTACCTGAAAGCGGCGGCGTGCTCTGGTCTGACCTGATGCTGATGCCGAAGGGTGCCCAGCACCGCCGTGAGGCCGCCGCCTGGATGAACTGGGTGTACGAGCCCGTCGAGGCGGCCCGCATCGCCGCCGCCGTGCAGTACATCTCGCCGGTGGAGGGGGTGCGCCAGCAGCTGGCCAAGGATCCCGCCACCGCAGCCCTGGCCAGCAACGCCCTGATGTTCCCGGATGCGGCGATGCAGCAGCGGCTCCATTCTTTTGGTCCGCTCAGCGAGAGCGAGGAGGCCCGCTGGGAGGAGCGCTTTGCCAGCATCACCGAAGGCTGACATCCCAGCCATGCGCAGGCGCTTCTGGCCCTGGCTGATGCTGGCTCCCGGCCTGCTTTGGCTCACCGGGCTCTACCTGCTGCCCCTGCTGGGCCTGGTGCCGCTGTCCCTGTCGGAGCCGCTCAGCCGCTTTGGGCTCGAGACGGTGTTTCGTGGCCGCCTGGCCACCTATCTGGAGGTGCTGCAGGCCTATGGCCCGATCCTTTGGCGCTCGTTTGGTTACGCCGCCATCGCCACGGCGATCGGCCTGCTGCTGGCCTATCCGCTCGCCTTTGCCATTCGTTTCCGCGGTGGCCGCTGGCAGCCGTTGTTGATCGGCCTGGTGGTGTTGCCTTCGCTCACCTCCTACCTGGTGCGGGCGATCGCCTGGACCAGCCTGCTGGGTGACAGTGGGCCGGTGCTGGCAGTGGTGCGGGACCTCGACCTCACCGCGGCGCTCAACGGCCTCGGCCTGCTGCGCGCTGGCCGGCTGCTGAACACCCCCACCGCGGTGGTCCTGGGGTTGCTGACCAACCTGTTGCCGTTTCTGGTCTTGCCGCTGGTGTTGGCAATGGAGCGGATCAAGCCATCCCTGCTCGAGGCCGCTGCCGACCTGCATGCCGGAGCCTGGCGGCGCTTCACCCAGGTGGTGTGGCCCCTGTCGCGGCCGGGCCTGGCCGCCGGCATCCTGCTGGGCCTGATCCCCGCCGCCGGCGATGTGGTCAACCCCTTGTTCCTTGGTGGGCCGAATGAACGGATGATCGCCAACACGATCGACAACCTGCTGCTGGTGCAGCTCCAGGCGCCGCGGGCTGCGGCCCTCACCCTGGTGCTGATGGCCCTGGTCACCCTGGCGGTGATGGGGCAGCTGCGGGGCCGCGGCGGTCTCGATGCGCTGCCGCTGCCATGAAATCCATCGGCAACGTGCTGCTGGCCGCCTCAAGTGGCCTGACCTTCGCCCTGCTTTACGCGCCGGTGGTGGTGACGGTGCTGTTCAGCTTCAATGCGCCCCGCGGCCGGTTCAACCTGCTCTGGCAGGGCTTCACCCTGGACAATTGGCGCCAGCCCCTGCGCGATCCAGCCCTCAGCGAGGCCTTCCTCACCAGCTTGGCCCTGGCCCTGGCGGCGGCCCTGCTGGCGGTGTTGCTCGGCGGCCTGATGGCCCTGGCCCTGGCCCGGGCGCGCCTGCGGGGTGGCCGGGCGATTGCGCTGATCCTGGCCCTGCCGCTCACCAATCCGGAGATCGTGCTGGCCACGGCCCTGCTCAATCTGTTTGTCGGGCTCGATCTGCCCCGGGGTCCGCTCACTCTGCTGCTCTCCCACAGCCTGTTTTGCCTGAGTTACGCGGCCCTCACCCTCAAGGCCCGCCTGGCGGGCTTCGATCCGAGCCTGGAGCAGGCGGCCCAGGATCTTGGTGCGCCACCGCTTGAGGCCTTCGGCCGCGTCACCTTGCCGCTGCTGGTGCCGGGGCTGCTGGCGGCCAGCCTGCTCTGTTTTTCCCTGTCCTTCGACGACTTTGTGATCAGCAGCTTCACGGCCGGAGAGACGGTGACCCTGCCCCTCTATCTGGCCGGCGCTTTCCAGCGGGAGATCTCTCCCCAGATCCAGGTGCTCACCACCCTGGTGCTGCTGGTCAGCGCCACCCTGCTGCTGCTGACCACACCAACCGGTTTGCCTACGCTGCGGAAGCTTGTCGCCCGACCGCGCCGTGACCCATTCGGCAGACCTTGCCGGGCCCCTCGCCCGCCCGGAGGTGGAGAGCCTCCAGGCCTATAGGGCACCCCTGGAGGGTCGGCGGGGGTTGCTGCGGCTGGATTTTAATGAGAACACCCTGGGCCCCAGCCCCCATGTGGTCGCGGCGATCCGGGCCCTGCCCGCCGATCATTACGCCACCTATCCGGAGTACGACGGCCTGCGGGAGGCCGTGCTCGCCAATCTTGGCCTGGCGCTGCTGCCTGGGCAGATCGGCCTGTTCAACGGTGTGGATGCGGCACTGCACGCCATCTTCCATGCCTACGGCGACCGCGGGCAGACGCTGCTCACCACCAGCCCCACCTTCGGCTACTACACCCCTTGCGCCCAGATGCAGGGCATGGCGATCGAGGCCATCCCTTACCGGCTCCCCGATTTCGCCTTTCCCCTGGAGGAGCTGGGCGCCGCCCTTGTGCAGGCGCCCCGCATCCTGTTGATCTGCAACCCCAACAACCCCACCGGCACCCGCCTGGCGCCGCAGCGGATCCTGGAGCTGGCGGTGGCGGCACCCGGCACCCTGGTGGTGGTGGATGAGCTCTATGTGGCCTTCACCGGCGACAGCGTGCTGCCCTTCGCCGATTTCGCCGCCACGCCCAACCTGCTAGTGCTGCGCTCCCTGGCCAAGACGGCCGGCTTGGCAGGGTTGCGGATTGGCTTTGCGATTGGGGCGGCGCCGGTGATGGATCGCATTGGGCGCGTCACGGGCCCCTATGACATCAACAGTTTTGCGGTGACGGCGGCCTTTGCGGCCCTGGGCGACCAGACCTACACCGATGCCTATGTGGCCGAGGTGCTCAGGGCCCGCGATTGGCTGGTGGGCGAGCTGGTGATCGCCGGGGTGCGCCACCATGCCGCGGGAGGCAACTACCTGCTGATCTGGCCCGAGAGCCCGGCTGAGGACGTGGAGCGGCGTCTGCGGGAGGCTGGTGTCTTGGTGCGCTCCATGGCGGGCAAGCCGTTGATCGATGGTTCGCTGCGGGTGAGCCTTGGTACTACTGAACAGATGCAGCGCTTTTGGGCGGCCTATAGCGCGATCTAGCGCATCAGCTCGATCACCATGCCTTCGCCGAGTTTGCCCGGCAGGCTGAGGGTGCGGCCGGGACGCTTCACCGGCGTGCCGGCCATCGCATCGAGGAAGGGCTGCACCCCGCCCTGGTCACAGTCTTTGGGTGGGGTCTTGCCGCTGACGTACTGCACCGGGATCACCCGGCGGGGCTTCAGCTCGCGCACCACCTCGGCCGCTTCAGCACCGGTGTACACCTTGGCGCCGCCGCCCACGCCGATGATCAACACGTCGGGGCGGCCGAGCATCACCTTGTCGGAGGGGCTCAGCCGGGCCGCGGTGCCGCCCAGGTGGGCGATGTCGAGGCCGCCCTGCTTCCAGCGCCAGAGGGTGGATTGGCCGAAACGTCGACCGCCGACCCGGTCATGGGGGCCGGCGATGCCCTCAATCTTCAGGCCCCCCACCTTGTAGGAGCCAGGATCCACCAGCATCTTTCCCTGGGCCACATTGGCGCCCTCATCCAGCAGGCGGCTGCTGGCCAGCACCACGGTGGCCCGCACCCTCGGTTCGGCCAGTCCGGCTGCGCAGGCCACCGCCTTGAACGGGTTCACCAGCACGCTGGCGCCGCCACCGTTGATCAGTAGCGCGCTATGGCCGTAGCTGGTGATGGTGACCCCCGTGCCAGCCAGCAAGGGAGTGCCCATTAGGGCAGTGCCCAGTCCAAGGGAGCTCAGGCCGAGGGCGCCGATCGTGGGCAGCAGACGCATGGCTGAGCAGCAGTCGGAGCTGACGCTAACCCAGCTGGCTGGCCTGGCGCAGGAAGTTGGCCAGCAGCTGGTGGCCCTGCTGGGTCAGCACGCTCTCCGGGTGAAACTGCACGCCCTGCAGGTGCGGATAGTCGCGGTGGCGCAGGCCCATGATCGTGCCGTCGTCGAGCCAGGCGGTGATCTCGAGGCAGGCGGGCAGGCTTTCGCGTTCAGCGATCAGGCTGTGGTATCGGGTGGCGGTGAGGGGGTTGGCCAGGCCCTCAAACACCCCCTGGCCGCTGTGGTGCACCGGCGAGGTTTTGCCATGCATCAGCTCCTTGGCCCGCACCACCCTGCCGCCGTACACCTGGGCGATCGACTGGTGGCCCAGGCAGACGCCCAGGGTGGGGATGGTGGGGCTGAGCTCGCGCAGCACCTCCAGGCACACCCCCGACTGGTCGGGGTCGCCCGGACCCGGTGAAATCAAGATGGCGGCGGGTGCCAGGGCGCGGATCTGCTCCAGGCTGAGGGCGTCATTGCGCTCCACCCGCAGATCGGCGGCGATGGGGTGCTCAGGGGCCAGTTCGCCCAGGTATTGCACCAGGTTGAAGGTGAAGCTGTCGTAGTTGTCGAGGACGAGGAGCATCGCAGCGGGTGCCTAGAACCCCAGCCTGGTCAGCAGGGGCGGCAGGAGCAGCAACAGGGCGATCAGCAATGACGACATCGAGGCCACCAGCACGGCCGCGGCGGCGCAGTCTTTGGCGATTCGGGCTAGGGGGTGAAACTTGCGGCCGATGGCCAGATCCACCACAGCTTCGGTGGCGGTGTTGAGCAACTCCAGCACCAGCACCGCCGCCACCGTGAGCACCAGCACCGCCAGCTGGGCTGTGGGCAGCTGCAACCACAGCCCCAGGCCAAACACCACCACTCCGGTGATCACGTGGATGCGGAAGTTGCGCTGGCTGGTGAAGCCGTAGGCCAGGCCCTGGGCCGCGTAGCGAAAACTGGCCGGCAGGTCACCGGCCACTTTCCACGCGCTGGCGCGGAGGCGCCGGTCACGACGCTCGGCCATGGGGTCTTGGCGCGGGAGGGGGAGCAGGCTGGTCATGGTTCCGGGCGTACCTTAACGAGCTCTTCCTGGAGCGCCAGCATGGCCGCCAATTTGGCGTCGTCGGGGTGATCCCAGCCCAGCAGATGCAGCAGGCCGTGGCTGGCCAGAAACAGCAATTCGTGCTCCAGGCTGTGGCCGTGCTGGGCGGCCTGACGGCTGGCCGTCTCCACGGAGATCACGATGTCCCCCAGCTCCAGCGGGCCCGGGATGGCCATGGGAGGCAGGTCGTTGAGACCCGGATCCTGGGCGGCAAAGGCCAGCACATCGGTGGGCCCTTGCTGCTGGCGCCAATCGTTGTTCAGAGCAGCAATCTCGGCATCGCCCACCAGGCTCAGCCCCAGGCTGTAGGCGGGGGAACGGAGCCCAGGCGGCAAGCTGACGACCAGCTGGGCCAGCCAGCCCTCGAGCAGCCCTTGCCAGGCCTCTGCGGTTTGCGGGGACGCGATCGCCAGGTCTGGATCGGTGGAGAAGGCCAGGTCGAGATCGGGGCGGGCAGCCATGGCGGCGTGTTCAGCCCCCCGGCAGTTGGGGCCGACCCAGCCAGGCGATCAGCACCAGGAAGCCGGTGAGCCCGAGGGCGGTGAGGCCGAAGTGAAACAGGCTCTGGCGGCCCTTGCGCACCATGTTGCGCATGGCCAGCTTGATGAAGCTGGGGTTGTCTTCAGTCATCGCCGCTGGCTCCCACCTCGACGCCAGCATGCAGCAGGCTCTGGATGAAGGGATCGAGGTCGCCGTCCATCACGCCCTGCACGTCGGTGGTTTCGTGCTGGGTGCGCAGGTCTTTCACCATCTGGTAGGGATGGAACACGTAGTTGCGGATCTGGTTGCCCCAGGCCGCCTCGACGATGTCGCCGCGGATGTCGGCGATCTCGGCGGCGCGCTGCTCCTGGGCGATCACCAGCAGCTTGGCCATCAGCAGGGCCATGGCCTTTTCCTTGTTCTGCAGCTGGGAACGCTCCTGGGTGCAGCGCACGGCCAGGCCGGTGGGCACGTGCAGGATGCGCACCGCCGTTTCCACCTTGTTGACGTTCTGGCCGCCGGCTCCACCCGAGCGCGAGGTGGTGATTTCCAGGTCTTTTTCGGGGATGTCGAGCTTCACGTCCGCCTCGATGTTGGGCATCACCTCCACGCCGGCAAAGCTGGTTTGGCGCTTGTCGTTGGCGTTGAACGGGCTGATGCGCACCAGCCGGTGGGTGCCCTTCTCGTTGCGCAGGTAGCCATAGGCGTAGCGGCCTTCGATCTCAATCGTGCAGCTCTTGATCCCCGCCTCTTCCCCCTCGCTGAGTTCGTCCACGCTCACCTTCATGCCGTGGTCTTCAGCCCAGCGGGTGTACATGCGCATCAGCATCAGGGCCCAGTCCTGGGCGTCGGTGCCGCCGGCGCCGGCGTTGATGCTGATCACGGCGCCCTCCTTGTCGTAGGGGCCGCTGAGCAGACGCTCGAGCTCCCAGCGATCCAGGTCGGCGCGCAGCTTCTGCAGGGCTTGGTTCGATTCGGCCAGCAGCTCTTCATCCGGCTCGAGGCCGTAGAGCTCGAGGGTGGCTTCACCATCGACCACCGCCGCCCGCCAGGCGGCCAGCTGCTCGAGCTGGGCCCTCACTTCATCGAGCTGGCGCATCTTGGCCTGGGCTGCTTTCTGGTCGTCCCAGAAGTCGCTCTGGGAAGCCAGTTGCTCCAGGTCCTTTTGGCGGGCGTTCAGGGCCGCTACGTCAAAGACAGTCCTGGGCATGGCCCAGGCGGTCGGTGAGCTCGGAGAGGTCGCGCTTGAAGTCGGTGAGGTCGAGCAGCGGTGTTGCGGCGGTCACGGCTAAATCCTTCTGCTGATCTGACCGTATCAGTGACGCCCGTCCAATCGGTCCAGGGAGCCGGTCCGGTTGAGAATGGCTTGATCCGCTGTGAGCAGCCTGGAGCGGTGCCAGATCGCGGTGGCGGCAATGAAGCGGTCCGTTGAAACGGTCGCCCAAGGGTTGCGTCTGCTGCCGCTTCTAGGATCAGCTCATCTGTGTGGAGGCCCCGATGGCGGCAATGGTTGAGATCTACACCTGGCGGGCCTGTCCCTTCTGCATCCGCGCCAAGGGCTTGCTTGAGCGCAAGGGCGTGGCCTTCACGGAGTTCGCCATTGATGGCGATGAGGCAGCTCGCTCGGCCATGGCGGCCAAGAGCGGTGGGCGGCGCAGTGTGCCCCAAACCTTCATCAACGGCCAGCACGTGGGCGGTTGCGACGACCTCTATGCCCTTGAGCGCTCCGGCCAGCTCGACGCCCTGCTGGCGGGCTGAGCGGTGGGGTCCCAACTGTTTGTGATCGATCCGATCGGCGGGCTTAACCCAGCTAAGGATTCCAGTGTGGCCCTGATGCAGGCGGCCCAGCGCGCCGGTGAGCAGGTGTGGGTTTGCACCCTGGCGGATCTTTCGGCGGCGGATGGGCCAGGCGGCCATGGCGCCTGGGTGGTGGCCCAGCCGCTCGAGCCCAGGCCCCGGGAAGCCCAGCCCTGGTTTGAGGCCGGTCAACCCCAGCGGCAGCCGCTCACGGCCTTCGCCCATGTCTGGATGCGCAAAGACCCCCCGGTGGATGAGGCCTACCTCTATGCCACCCACCTGTTGGATTTGGCCGAGCGCCAGGGGGTGCGGGTGCTGAATCGGCCCGCGGCCTTAAGGGCTTGGAATGAAAAGCTGAGTTCCCTGCGCTGGGGCCACCTGATGGCGCCCACCCTGGTGGCCAGCCGGGTGGAGGCCCTGGCCGCCTTTACGGCCGAGCATCGGGAGGTGGTGCTCAAGCCGTTGGGCGGGCGGGCCGGCCAGGGGGTGGTGTTTGCGGCGGCGGCTACCCCAGGGCTGCGCGCCCTGCTCGAGCTGGTGACCGGCCAGGAGCGGCTGCCGGTGATGGTGCAGGCGTTTCTGCCGGGGGTGGAGGCTGGCGACAAGCGGATCCTGCTGGTGGATGGGGAGCCGCTGGGGGCGGTGAACCGCAAGCCCACGGGCGGGGAGTTCCGCAGCAACCTGGCGGTGGGTGGCATGCCGGAGGCCTGTGAACTCAGTGATCAGGAGCATGCCATTTGTGCGGAGTTGGCGCCTGCGCTTCAGGCCGAAGGCTTGTTCTTTGTGGGCATCGATGTGATCGATGGCCGGCTCAGCGAGATCAATGTCACCAGCCCCACCGGCGTGCGCGAGGTGGAGCGCCTGGGGGGCATTCCGCTGGCCGATCAGACGATCGCCCGGTTGCTGGCCTGAGCGGGTAGATCCAGCTGTTGCTGGAGAACGCCCAGCTTCAGCGCCACCTCCTGCAGTTCCCGCTCCACCGTGGAGCCGTGCACCAGCCCAGCGCCGGCGGTGAGCTCGAGGCGGTCGCCCCGCAGGGTGCCGCTGCGGATGGCCACCCGCAGGTCGGCGTCGCCGGCACTGTCGATCCAGCCGATTGGAGCTGCGTAGTGGCCGCGCTCAAAGGGTTCGAGGCTGCGCAGCCAGGCCATCGCTTCGCGCCTGGGCAAGCCGGCGACGGCGGGCGTGGGATGGAGGGCTGCGGCAATGGCGAGCGGCTGTTGCTGGGCTAGAGCCGCCGTGATCGGCGTATGCAGGTGCACCAGTTGGCCGTGGCGCGCCAGCCGCGGGTGGCGGGGCCGGCGGGGGGTGAGGCCGGCCCGGGCCAACACGGCGGTGATCGTGTCCACCACCAGCTCGTGTTCGTGGCGGTCCTTGCTCGAATGCAACAGGGCCGCCGCCTGATCCCCCGCCGGGGCGGTGCCGGCCAGGGCATCGCTGCGCAGCTGGCCCTGGCGCACGGTGAGCAACCGCTCGGGGGAGGCGCCGATCAGGGCCGAATCTGGCCCCTGTTGCCACAGAAAGCGGCAGCTGCCGCCCTGGTGGCGTCGCAACGGGGCGAGCAGGGTCAGGGGGTCTGTGGCGGTGTCGAGCTGGAGCTCCTGGCGCACGGCCAGCACCACCTTTTTCAATTCGCCGGCCTCAACCTTGCTGAGGGCCTCGGCGACGGCGAAGCGGTAGCTGCCTTGCCAGGGGGCGCTCCAGCGCAGGCCAACCCCGCCCAGCTCAGCCCAACCAGGCTGCTCCGCCTGCCCAACCAACCGCTCCAGCCGGCGGGCCTGTTCCCAGAGCTCTTCGGCCAGCTGCCGCGGCGTCACCCCGCCGCCAATCGGACGCTGCAGCCGCAGCCAGCAGTGCTGCCCCTGGCGGCTGAGTTGCCAGCGCGGCAACACCGCCTGCACCCCCGGCACGCCACCTGGTTCGCTCTGCAGGGGTGCATCGAAGAAGGCGAAGGCGAGCAGCACCCTGGGCCTGGCCAGGGGCGGGCCAGCGTTTGCAGCGGCCAGACGGCTGAGGCTGGCGCTGGCGAAGCGTTGGGCCAGCTCGAAGCGGCGCGGGCCGCTGAGCTCCAGGCTGTTGGTGCGGCCGGCCGCCGCGATGCAGAGTCCTGGGGCCCCATCCCACAGGAACCGAAACCCATCGCCGCCAGTGGGCTCCAGATGGGGCAACAGCTGCAGGGGGTCGCCGCCGGCCAGCGGCAGGGCCAGGCTGAGGACGCCATCCTCCTCCAGCTGGCGCGCCTGCTCGTTGGCAACGGCCAGCAAGCCTGTGAAGGAATGGGAGGCCTGCACCAGAAGGGGCCGGGGCCGCGACGAAGGGCTGCTCAAATGTATGGGCCCTGCAGCGGCTGCCGCTTGCGGCCCCCATGACTGTGCCCAAGGTCGTCGCAAGCCGTTACGCCAGCCCCCAGCTTTGGCAGGCGGCGATCAAGTGGCCCATGTATGCGGTGGCGGTGATGCCGGTGCTGCTGGCGGCGGGCTGGCGCTTCGGCCGCGCTGAGCTGGTGCGTCTCGACCAGCTGCTGTTGTTCCTGCTGGCGGCCGTGCTGCTGCTGGCTTGGGAAAACCTGGCCAACGATGTGTTTGATGCCGATACCGGCGTGGACACCCACGGCAAACCCCATTCGCTCGTCAACCTCACCGGCCGCCGCGATCGGGT
The DNA here is from genome assembly GCA_965662115.1 of Cyanobium sp. GTDB lineage: Bacteria > Cyanobacteriota > Cyanobacteriia > PCC-6307 > Cyanobiaceae > Cyanobium_A. The sequence continues at coordinate 14,746 of CBFIGH010000066.1, read as the reverse complement.
GGCCTGGTTGGCCAACGGCTGCCTGTTGGTTGGCTTGGCCCTGATGGCCCTGGTGGCCTGGCGCAGTGCCCCGGTGGTGTTAGGCCTGGTGCTCGCCTGCTGCGGCGCGGGCTACCTCTACCAGGGCCCGCCGTTTCGGCTGGGTTATCGGGGCCTGGGGGAACCCTTGTGCTGGCTGGCTTTCGGACCCCTGGCCACCGCTGCCAGCCTGCTGGCCCTGGCGCCGCCCACGGCTGGGGCGGTGGTGCCCTGGCGCAGCGCCCTGCTGCTGGGCAGCGGCCCGGCTTTGGCCACCACCCTGGTGCTGTTCTGCTCCCATTTCCACCAGGTGGAGGAGGACGCCGCCAACGGCAAGCGCTCGCCGGTGGTGCATCTGGGCACGGCGGCGGCGGCACGGCTGGTGCCCTGGTTGGTGGCCGCCAGCCTGGCGCTGCAGTGGGCGCCGGTGCTGTTGGGTCGCTGGCCGCTGACGGCCCTGCTCGGGGTGATCGGCCTGCCGCCGGCCCGGGCCCTGATCCGGCTGCTGGGCGCGTACCACCACGAGGCTGGACGAATCGCCGGCAGCAAGTTTCTGGCCCTGCGCTTTCAGGCGTTGAGTGGGCTCGGGCTGGCCCTTGGGCTGGCCCTGGGCCGCTGGTGGGGCTGAGTCATGGCGGCCACGGCAGGGCAGCTAGCACTGGCTTGGCAGCCCTTTGCGCTCAGGTTGCCCGAGGGCCTCGCCACGGCGAGGGGCTGCATGGCCGAGAAGCGGGGTTGGCTGTTGCGGCTGCAGAGTCCGCAGGGTTTGGTGGGATGGGGAGAGGCCGCCCCCCTGGATGGGGAGTTGGAGCCCCTGGCTGCGGCGATGGCAGGCCTTGGTGAGCGCTGCGCGCGGTCCCAGCTGGAGGGGGCCCTGACGGCTGGCGCCCTGCCGCCCAGCTTGGGCTTTGCCATCGGTGCTGCCCTGGCCGAGCTGGATGGCCTGCCGCAAGGGGGCTGGCTGCCGCCGCCGCCGCCGGCCCGGTTGCTGCCGGCGGGCCCGGAGGCCCTGGAACGGTTGGCGCTGGCTCGGGACGAACTGCCGGTGTTCAAGTGGAAGGTGGCGGTCTACCCCGATCGCCTGGAGCGCTCCGTGCTTGAGCAACTGCTCCAGCAGCTGCCGGCAGAAGGGCGGCTGCGCCTGGATGCCAATGGCGGTTGGAGCCGCACCACGGCTGGGGCCTGGGCCGATCGGCTCGCCAGCGAGCCGCGGCTGGAATGGCTCGAGCAGCCCCTCTGCCCTGCCGACCTGGCGGGCCTGGAGGCGCTGGCGGCCCGGGTGCCGGTGGCCCTGGATGAATCCCTGCAGCAGCAGCCCTGGCTCCGCCACAGCTGGTCGGGTTGGCAGGTGCGGCGCCCCAGTCAGGAGGGGGATCCGCGGCCGCTGCTGGCCGGTTTAGAGCGGCGCACGCCGCGGTTGATGCTCAGCACCGGCTTTGAAACCGGCATCGGCCGGCGCTGGCTGCACCACCTCGCGGCCCTGCAGGCCGAGGGGCCGACTCCGGTCGCCCCTGGCCTGGCCCTTGGCTGGCAGCCGCAGGGGGGGCTGATGGCCCTGGATCCGGCCATGGTGTGGCAGGCCGCTGGCGGCCAGGCCCCATGAAGCCCCAGCAGCTGCAGCAGGCTTGGCAATCGGGCCGGATCGTGCCTTTGGCGGCGCCTGCCCAACAGGTTGCGTTGGCGGAGGCGCTCGGCCCGGCTGGCCCGGCGGCAGCGCTGGAGCCGCTGCAGCACTGGGGGCCGGGCGTGCTGGTGGGTAGCGGCGGCAGTAGCGGCCGGCGGCGGTGGTGCCTGCAGCCCCTCTCGCACCTGCAGGCTTCGGCGGCGGCCACCGGCAGCTGGTTGGCTGCCCAGGGCATCGAGCCGGGCGACTGCGTGCATCTCAACCCCCTGCCGCTGCACCATGTCAGTGGCCTGCTGCCGCTGGTGCGCTCTTGGCAGTGGGGTTGTGCTGTGGAACCGTTGGCGCCCGATCTGCTGCGGCATCCGGAGGCTCTGGCGCTGGCACTGCCCCTGCCCGCCGATCGCCCCGTGCTGCTGTCCCTGGTGCCGACCCAGTTGCAACGGCTGCTGGCGGTAGCGGCAGCGGTGGAGTGGCTGCGCCAGGTGGCGGTGATCTGGGTGGGTGGCGCGCCCCTGTCCATCGCCCTGGCCGAGCGGGCCCGGCGGGCCGGCCTGCGGCTGGCCCCCTGCTATGGCGCCACGGAAACCGCCGCGATGGTCTGTGCCCTGGAGCCGGATCGCTTCCTGGCCGGCGCTAGCGGCTGCGGCCCGCCCTTGGCCGATGTGGAGCTGCAGATCGACGCTGCAAGCGGCGCCATCGCCGTGCGGGCAGCCAGGCTCAGCCCGGGTTGGTTGGCGGCTGGCCAGTGGCAACCGTTGCCGCGCAACGGGGCGGGCTGGTGGTGCAGCGGCGATGGCGGCGAGCTGGGCCCGGCTGGTCTGCTGGTGCGGGGTCGCCTGGATGGGGCCATCCACAGCGGCGGTGAAACCGTCTTCCCCGAAGAGCTGGAAGAGCGTCTGCAGGCGGCGGCGGCGCAGGCAGGCCTGCCCCTGCAGGCCCTGCTGCTGTTGCCGGTGACCGATCCGGAGTGGGGCCAGCGGTTGGTGGCCCTGGTGCGGCCGTTGGCTGGGGCGGATCCCGAGGTGCTGGTGGCGCAGCTGGCGGCCTGCTGCCAGACCTGGCCGGCGGCGGAGCGGCCGAAGCGCTGGCTGCCCTGCGCCCAGCTGGCCCCTACGGCCGATGGCAAATGGCAGCGACAGCGTTGGCAGCAGTGGATGGCGTCGCTAGAAACTGGGCCAATGGGCTGATTTCCCCATGTTCAGCCAAAGCGTGAGCCTGGGGCCCCTGCTCAGCCTGGGATTGGCAGCAGCCGTCAGTTTCACCAGCTCTGCCTCCATCCCCCAGGGTGGTGCCTATCCATTCGCCCAGCTGGCCTGCCTGTTGCCCCTGCAGCTGGCAGCTCTGTTGGTGGTGTTCAGCAGGCCTCAGAAGGGCTGAGGGTTGCGTCGCTGGCTACGGAGGCCTCCAGCCAGCGGACCATGGGGTCGGGGAGTGGGCAGCGTGTCCTGCTGGCGCTGTTGATCGCCAGGTGGCGGCTGAGGCCGCGGGCCACGGGTTGGATCTCCCTGGGATTGCTGCGGTGGAAGGTATAAGTCAGCTCAAAGCAGCCCGGATCGATCCGCCGGGGCTCCAGTTGGATCGCCAGCGGATCGCCGCAGGCCAGGGGCGCCAGGAAATCGGCGCTGCAGTGCACGATCGGCAGCGCGATCGCTGGGGTATGGCCGGGCCGCGGGAACACCTCCGCCGCAGGGATGCCGAAGCGCTCGAGGCTCTCTTCGTAGGCCTCGTGGCACCAGCGCAGCAGCTGGTGGAAGTGCATCACGCCGGCGGCGTCGGTGTCGCCGAAGCGCACGGTGCGGCAGAGCAGCAGCCAGCAGCTCGAATCAGCGATCAACCGATCCCATGATCACGTCGATCGAGCCGAGGATCGCCATGATGTCGGCCACCTTGGCCCCCTTGAGAATGTGGGGCAGGATCTGAAGGTTGTTGAAGTCGGCGGCGCGGATCTTGAAGCGCCAGGGGGTGACATCATTGTTGCCCTGGATGTAGACACCGATCTCGCCCTTGCCGGATTCGAGCCGGGTGTAGAGCTCGCCGGAGGGGATTTTGAAGGTGGGAGCGACTTTTTTGGCCACGTATTGAAAGTCAAAACCAGAGGACGGCCCGCCCTTGCCTTCGGCCATCTTCTGGGCTTCGAGATTTTCGGTGGGGCCGCCGGGGATCATCTGGCAGGCCTGGCGCAAAATTTTGAGCGACTCGCGCATTTCCTTGACGCGCACCCGATAACGGGCGTAGCAATCACCTTCCTGTTCAGACACCACCGACCAGTCGAAGTCGTCGTAGCACTCGTAGTGATCCACCTTGCGCAGGTCCCAGGGCACACCGGAGGCCCGCAGCATCGGGCCCGACAGGCTCCAATTGATCGCCATCTCGCGGCTGATCACCCCCAATCCCTCAATGCGCCGGCGGAAGATCGGGTTGTTGGTGATCAACTTTTCGTATTCATCGATCTTGGGGCCGAACCAGTCGCAGAAGTCGAGACACTTTTCCAGCCAGCCGTAGGGCAGATCGGCCGCCACCCCGCCGATGCGGAAGTAGTTGTTGTTGATCAGCCGCTGGCCGGTGGCCGCTTCCCAGAGGTCGTAGATCATCTCCCGCTCGCGGAAGATGTAGAAGAACGGAGTCTGGGCGCCCACATCCGCCAGGAAGGGGCCGAGCCAGAGCAGGTGGTTGGCGATACGGTTGAGCTCCAGCATCAGCACGCGGATGTAACTGGCCCGCTTGGGCACGGGCACATCGGCCAGCCGCTCCGGCGCGTTCACCACGATCGCTTCGTAGAACATGCCGGCCGCGTAGTCCATGCGGCTCACGTAGGGCACGAACATCACGTTCGTGCGGTTCTCGGCGATCTTCTCCATGCCGCGGTGCAGGTAGCCGATCACCGGCTCGCAATCCACCACGTCCTCGCCGTCGAGGGTCACCACCAGCCGCAACACCCCGTGCATCGAGGGGTGGTGGGGGCCGAAGTTGACCACCATCGGCTCCGTGCGCGTTTCCAGCTGCGTCATGGGGCCGTGGCGAACAGAGCGTTTCAGCCAGCTTAGGAAACCCTGTGGCCGCTGAGTCACCCTTCCTAAGGTTGGCCTGTTTCCCGCTGCAGCTGCGCCATGGCCCGGCGACGACGCTCCCTTCTGCACCGGCTCCTCGCCCGGCCCGCAGGGGCCCTGTCGGCCTGGCTGCTCGCGCCGAGCCGGCGCCGGGCGGCCCTGGTGCGCCAGCGGTTGCTCAGCAGCCTTGAAACGGCCCTGCCCCCCGCCGTTCAGGCGACGGATCAGGGCCTGGTGATCGTGCAGGGTGCCCTGGCTTTGAGCCTGGCCGATGGCCACTTTGACCAGCAGGAATGGGAGCTCTACCGCGAATGCCTGGCCCGGCTCCAGCTCTCCGATCGCCAGCTGCGCAGCATCAACATGCGCGACACCCCCGACCTGGTGCGCATCGGCGCCGGGTTGGCCAGCCTCGAGCAGGGGGACCACCGACTGGCCATCGGCCGCTGCTACTGCCTGTTTGCAGCGGCCGATGGCCAGGGGGGCACGAGCGAGCTGGCCCTGCTCAAGACCCTGCTGGAGGCCCTGGGCCATCCCGAGCTGGAGTTGGAGTTGCCGGCCCTCTGCCGCCAGTTTGGCCAAGGCGAATCCTGGTTGGAGCGCCAGCGCGCATCCTGGGGAGACCGGCTGGCCCGCTGGCTGTTGCCCACCGCTTCACCCCATGGCTGACCCTGACGGCGAAGCCTTTGACCACCTGCCGGTGATGGCCCAGCCCGTGCTGGATACGCTCGCCGGCCTGGAAGGACTGCTGATCGATTGCACCCTCGGCGGCGGCGGCCACAGTGCCTTGCTGCTGCAGGCCAATCCCGGCTTGCGTGTCATGGGGCTGGACCAGGATCCGAGCGCCCGTGCCGCCGCCGCCGAGCACCTCGCCCCCTATGGCGACCGCGTTCGCATTGTGGCCACCAACTTTGCCGACTACAGCCCGGCAGAGCCCGCCGCGGCCGTGTTGGCCGACCTGGGGGTGAGCAGTCCCCAGCTGGATCGGGCGGAGCGGGGCTTCAGCTTCCGGCTTGCCGGCCCGCTTGACATGCGCATGGATCCCGTGCGCGGCGAGACGGCCGGCGAGCTGATTGATCGGCTCGAGGAGAGGGAGCTGGCCGATTTGATCTACGCCTATGGCGAGGAGCGGCTCTCGCGCCGCATCGCCCGCAAGATCCAGGAGCAGGGGCCCTGGGCTGGGCGCACGACAGCCGAGCTGGCCTACCTGGTGGCCGGCTGCTATGCGCCGGCTGCGCGCCGGGGCCGCATCCATCCCGCCACCCGCACCTTCCAGGCCCTGCGCATCGCCGTGAATGACGAGTTGGGGGTGCTCGATCGCCTGCTGGCGGCGGCGCCCGACTGGTTGGTGCCCGGTGGCCTGCTGGCAGTCATCAGTTTCCATTCCCTGGAAGATCGGCGCGTCAAGACCGCCTTCCTGGCCGATGGGCGCCTGGAGCGGATCACCCGCAAGGCGATCCAGGCCACCCCGGCAGAGGCGGTGGCCAATCCCCGCAGCCGCAGCGCCCGCTTGCGCATCGCCCGGCGACTCAGCTGAGCAGGCCGGTGCGGTCTTCGGGTCCGAACAACTGGCGGTAGGCGGCGGTGGAGATGCACAGCACCACAGGAACAACCACCAGCAGGCCGCCGTAGCTGAACAGGGCGGCAATCGAGTGGATCACCCCTTCGACAATGCCCAGCCAAAGCACCATCCACCAGTTGGGGTTCACGCCGTTGACCCCGGATCCGATCGTGTTGATGGCCTTGGGGGTGCCCAGCAGCGACACCTGGATCAGGAACTTCTGGGTGACCAGCAGCCAGAGAAAAAAGATGGCCACCACGATCATCGGCAGCACCGTGAGGGCCTCGTTGAGCTTGCCCAAGCCGGCGCCGATCAGGGCCGCGATGGTTCCGGCCCCGGCCACCAGCAGGGCCAGCAGGATGGCTGAACCCAGCAGGCGGGCGCTGGCGGGGCGGTCCCAGCGGGTGAAGTCGGCGAAGCAGGGCTTGCGACCCTCCAGGCTCAGCCAGGCGCCCCGGGTCAGGCCGATGATGGTCCAGAGCGCCACGATCACGTAGCCGATCACGCCGACGATCAGGGCCATCCAGGCGCCAACGGGATGGACAACCATCAGCTCGTCGATATTGGCCAGGCGGGCGCCGCCCACCGCGCTGAGGGCTGCAAACGGCAGCAGGATCACGGCGGAGAGGGCCTCAAACAACAAAAACACCCAGGGGGCGCGGCAGAAGGCAGCCCAGCCCTGCTCAACGGCCTCAAGCACGTTCAAGTGGCTTTCAGCGGCAGGGGTCAGGGCCATGATCAAGGGCAGTTGTGCCGGACGGTAGCGATGCAGACAGGCTTGCGCATCCGGGCCGTTACGGATTGATGGCGGGGTCAGATTGATGGCGGGGTCAGCGCTGCTCTGGTGGCTCGCCCTGGGCATCCAGCTGCTGGCGATCCCCGGATCCCTGTTGCCGGTGTTGCCGGGCTTGGCCCTGTTGCCCTTGGGGGCGCTGGTTTGGCTTGGGGCCGTGGGCTGGAGCGCCGCCTGGCCGACGCTGCTGCTGGCGGGGCTGTTGCTGTTGCTCGGCTGGGTGGCTGAGGCCCTGGGGCTGTGGCTGGGCCCCGCCCGGCTGCAGGCCAGCCGCTGGGCGGCGATCGGAGCCGGGCTGGGCCTGTTGGTGGGGCTGGTGGGGTTGTTGCCGGCCCTGCCGGTGGGTGGACCCGTGCTGGGTGTGTTGCTGGGTCCCTTTCTGGGGGCGAGCCTGGCCCAGTGGCTGGCGGCCCGCGGCGCACCGGCCCGGGCGCTTCAGGTGGGCCTGGCGGTGGTGGCGGGGATGCTGGTCAGCCGCCTGGCCCAGGCCCTGCTCGCCCTGGTGGGGGTGCTCGGCTTCATCGCACTGACGATCTGAGCCGCAGCTGGCCCACCGCATCACCCACCGCGGCCAGGGCGGCAGCGATGTCAGCGGGGCTGGTGCCCCGCCCGAGCCCGAAGCGGATCGAGGCGGCTGCCTGTTGGCGAGAGCGGCCCAGGGCGGCCAGCACGTGGGAGGGGGAACCCTGGCTGCAGGCGGAGCCGCTGCTCACCGCCAGCTGGCGGCGCAGCAACTGGTGGAGCTCGGGGCCGTCCACGCCCCCCACCGTCACGTTGAGGTTGTGGGCCAGCCGGGGGGCGATGGCACCGTTGAGTGCGACGTCTCCGAGGGCCTGCAGCCCGGCCCAGAGCTGCTGGCGCAGGGCCCCGAGCCGCTCGGCCCGTTTGGCCCGGTCGGCTTCCGCCTGGGTCAGGGCCTCCCCCAGCCCCACGATCAGGGGCACCGCCAAGGTGCCGGCCCGGCGCCCATCCTGCTGGCCGCCACCGTGCAGTTGCGGTGCCAGCCGCAACCCCGGCCGCACCAGCAGAGCCCCCACGCCTTTGGGGCCATAAACCTTGTGGCCGCTCAGGCTGAGCAGGTCGATGCCCAGCTCCGCCATGGCCAGGGGGATGTGGCCGGCGGCCTGGGCCCCGTCCACGTGCAGCAGCACCCCGCGCTGGCGGCAGAGCTCAGCGATGGCGGCCAGGGGTTGGAGCACGCCGATCTCGTTGTTGGCGGCCATCACGCTGAGCAGCAGCACGTCATCTCCGAGGGCGGCCTCCAGCTGGGCGAGATCCACCAGGCCGTCTGGGGATACCGGCAGCAGCTGCAGCGGGAAGCCGTGGCGCCCCAGATAGGCCAGGGGGTCGAGCACGGCCCGGTGTTCGCTCACCAGGCTCAGCAGGCGCCGGCGCGGGTTGGCCTGCTCTAGAGCCGCCTCGCAAACGCCCTTGAGGGCCAGGTTGTTGGCCTCGGTGGCACCGCTGGTGAAGATCACCGCCTCCGGGAGGGCACCCAGGCAGCGGGCCAGTTGGTGGCGGGCCCTGGCCACGGCGGCGGCGGCCTCGAGGGCCGGGCGGTAAAGGCGGCTGTCGGGGTTGGCGAACTGCGCGCTCCACCAGGGGGCCATCGCCGCCACCACCGCCGGATCGCAGGGTGTGGTGGCGTGGTGGTCGAGGTAGGCCAGCATGGGAGTGCTTGCAGGAGCCCATGTTGCCAACCAGACCCTTCGCTCTGGTGGCCCTGGCCGCCCTGCTGGCACCGCCGGTGTGGGCCGAGGGTGGCGGTGTGCGGCCGGAGGACGCGCGGCCGCCGGGGCTGATCCTGCTGCAGGAACGCCCCGGGCTGGGCGGCAAGCAGGCGATCGGCATTTACGGCGTCGCGGCCGATCCCAGTAGCCCTGGCCTGTGGCGCATCAAGTTTTGGGATGAGCAGCCCAACGATGTGAAGGTGCGCAGCGAAACGATCCGCTGCAGCCCGGCCGCACCGATGCGGGTGACCAGCAATGGCGCCTACCTCTTCCTGCGCGAGCTCAACCCCGGCGGGGCCATCACGCCCGCCAACCGCATCGACCATCTGGTCTGGTGGGCCACCTGTTTCCCGGAGCAGGCGGGCAAGGATCCGGCCGGCCTCGGCCCCCTGGCCCGCCAGCTGGGCTACAGCGGCACGCTTCGGGAATCCGAGCAGACCCTGCCTGGACGGCCCCGCTGACCCCCTGCAGACTGGTCTCCATGAACCCAGAATCCCCTACCCCCCCCGACCAGGACGCTGGCGAGCCAACCGCCCAGCCAACCCCGGTTCGCCTGCTGCTGGTGGACGACGAACCCGGCCTGCGCTCGGCCGTCAAGGCCTACCTGGAGGATGAGGGTTTTGCGGTGACCACCGCCAATGACGGCGAAGAGGGCTGGGCCGTGGCCCAGGAGATGCTGCCCGATGTCATCCTCAGCGACGTGATGATGCCCCGTCTTGACGGCTATGGGCTGCTCAAGAAGTTGCGGGCCGATGAGCGCCTGGGCGGCACGCCGGTGATCTTCCTCACCGCCAAGGGCATGACGGCTGATCGCGTCTCCGGCTTCCAGGCGGGCTGCGACGACTACATCCCCAAGCCCTTCGATCCCGACGAGCTGGTGGCCCGGGTCAACAACGTGGTGCGGCGCCAGGAGCGGCTGCTGGCCGAGGCGGCCCGCTTCGCCGACGCCGATATCGGCCAGCTCTCCAAACAGATCACCGAGATCCGCTCGCTGCTCGCCACCGGCAGCACCAAGAAGCCGGCCCCGGCGCCGGAGCATGTGTTCACGCCGCGGGAGGCCTCGGTGCTGCAGCTGGTGGCCGAGGGGCTGATGAACAAGGAGATCGCCCGGCGGCTGGAAACCTCGATTCGCAACGTCGAGAAATACGTCAGCCGGCTGTTCATCAAGACCGGCACCGCCAGCCGCACCGAGCTGGTGCGCTATGCCCTCGAGCACGGCCTGGTCGTGTAGGTGGTCTTGGCCAACCAGGCCCTGAACCGCGGCCATGCCTACCGCGATCGGGTCGGGTCCCTCGATGCCGGCCAGCTGGTCAGCGACCTGTATGCAGCCCGCTATCCCCACTCCAGTGCGATGGTGTGGCGCCAACGGCTCGCCGCCGGTGAGGTCTGCAGGAACGGCCAAGAGCTCCGGGCCGATGTCGCCCTCGCAGCCGGAGACCAGTTGATCTGGCATCGGCCCCCCTGGCACGAACCCGCCGTGCCGGAGTTGCCCGGCCCCCTGTTCGATGACGGCGACCTGCTGGTGTTCGACAAGCCCAGTGGCCTGCCGGTGTTGCCGGCGGGGGGCTTCCTGGAGCACACCCTGCTGGCCCAGCTGCAGGACCGCTGGCCCCAGGCCCGGCCCGTGCATCGCCTCGGCCGCTTCACCTCGGGGCTGCTGGTCTGCGCCAGGCGCTGCGCCAGCCGCGCCTGGTTGAGTGCCCTGCTGCGGGAGGGCACCACCCCGGGCCCCAGCCGCAAGACCTACCGGGCCCTGCTGCAGCTTCCTGTGCCCGGTTCCCCTCTGTGGGCCCTCAATCCCGGCGACAGCCTGGAGCTGGCCACCCCGATCGGCCGATCTCCCCATCGCCGGCTGGGCAGCATCTGGGCTGCGGCTCCCACGGGGGATCCCACCGCCCTAGCTGCCCTCAGCGCCCTGCGGCTGCTGGAGCGGGCTGAGCGCTCCTGGCTGGCGGAGCTGACGATCGCCACGGGCCGGCCCCACCAGATCCGCATCCACACCGCCGCCGCCGGGGCGCCGCTGCTGGGGGATCCGCTGTATGGCCCTGGTGGGCTGGCGTTGGATCAGGCCCTGCCGGGGGATGGGGGCTACCACCTGCATGCCCACCAGCTGCGGCTGCCCTGCCCCGATGGCGGCCTGCTGGCGCTGGAGGCGCCGTTGCCCGAGCCCCTGCGCGGTGCCTCCGATGGCTGAATTGGAGGGCCCGGGCCTGCGGCTGCGCCACTGGCCGGGCTGGCTGCCGCCAGCCCGGGCGATCGAGCTCCTGAATGCGCTGCAGGCCGAGGCGCCCTGGAAGCAGGAGGCGATCACGCTCTATGGCCGCCGCCACCCGCTACCGCGGCTCACCTGCTGGATGGCCGATCCTGGCTGCGGCTACCGCTACAGCGGGCTGGCCAATGTGCTTGAGAGCTGGTGCCCGGCCGCCGCTGAGCTGCGCGATGCCTTGCAGGAGCTCACTGGCTGGCGCTTCAACTCCCTGCTGCTGAATCGCTACCGCGATGGCCGCGATGCCATGGGATGGCACGCCGACGACGAGCCCGAACTCGATCCCAGCGCGCCGATCGCCTCCCTTAGCCTCGGCGCAGCCCGTGATTTCCGCCTGCGGCCAAGGCCCAGCCCCCGCCGGCCTCCTGGAGTGCCACCGCCGGAGGGCTACAGCCCCAGCTGCGCCCCGTTCAACCTGCCGTTGGACAACGGCGATCTGCTGCTGATGGAAGCTCCCACCCAGCTGTGGTGGCAGCACGCCCTGCCGAAGCGCCTGCGCGTCAGCCAGGAGCGCCTCAACCTCACCTTCCGGGTGGTGCGGGACAGAAGTTAGACGTAGGAGAAGAATTCAATCGGATGCTTGGACCGGGCGATTGGCCCACGATCTCGAGTGGGCAGTGCTTGCTTTGGAGGCGTTTAAACGCTTGCGAAGCTTGCGGCTAGCTCTCCAGGTGACGAGCAGGCCAAGCACCGGAAGGGGCCCCGGCACCGAAGCCGGAGCTGATTGAACGACAGCTAAATAACCGGATTGCCTCGTATAATTGAGGTCGGGAATGACGTCGTTATATTCAAAAGACATCCAGCCTTGATAATAAGGCGGGCCTGCGCTTTGAGCATAAGCGAATTAGGGGGAATCAGCGCAGTTTGAATTTCCATTAAGGTTTGGAAGATAAGCGCAAGCATTAGAAGGATGGTCAGGAGCATTTCTGGCGGAAGCTGAATAGGCATTGGCGAAGGCAAGGGCCAGGGTGGCATCTCCCCACCAGGGCTGACTGGCCAAGACTCCACTGGCGTAGAGGTCTGGTGTTGTATAAGTTGTGGTTCCATCCGTCCCGCAGCCTGGGCTATAACCAGTGGCCGGTTCAAAATTGTTCGTAAAGCATCCCACCTCAAAGCCGATGTCGTAAGTGGCGCCACCCACCGTCACCATCAATGCCTTCGCTGGGGGAGCGTGGAGCGCTGCAAAAATGAAACAGCCGCCAAGGGAGGCCTTGACAATGTTTGCTGTGAACACTTTACGTAGCATTTTTAATGCGGTTTGAAAATATTACACCAAAAGCACATTCCCTCCTTCGCCCTGCCTGGACATCTCACCTGCTTTGTTGCTCAGTTGATCGATTAGGCAGCCCCAATCCTCCGGGGGCGCGATAATCGTCTGAGTTGTCGATGCAGCCATGGCCCGAGCTCGCCATCGTCCCAGTGGCTTTGGGCAGCCTTCCGGGGCGGATGTCTGGGAGATCGGCCTGGCCCCCATGCCTGCCTTCGTGCCGGGGGATGACGGGCAGCCTGTGCGGCCTTTGGTGGCCCTGGTGGTGGACAGCAGCGGTCGCATCCGGGGCTCCGCCATCGGCCATCCGGATCGGCCCCATGAAGCGCTGGCGCCAGCGATCGAGATGGCGATCGAGGCGCCCCAGGCTCCCTGTGTGCCCGGTTTGCCCCGCCGGGCCGTGGTGGCCAGCTCCCGGCTGCTGAAGCTGGTGCCCTCGCTGCTGCCGGGGGTGATGGTCACCCGGGGGGAAACGCCCCGGCTCGATCACGCCACCAGCAGCCTGCGGAACCACATCGCTGTTGATGGCGATCAGCCTGATCAGCAAGGCCTTTCCACCTACCTCAGCGCCGATCTCACCCCCGAGGCGGTGGCTAGCTTCTTCAAGGCCGCGGCGGCCCTCTATGAACAGCGGCCCTGGCAACAGGTGCCCAGCGACGGCCACCTGTTCAAGCTGAGTTGCCCGACCCTCCGCATCAAAGGCTGGGCCGGCTGCGTGATCGGCCAGAACCGCGAGAACTACGGCGTGATCCTGTTCCAATCGGTGGCGGATTACGACCGCTATGTGGAGCTGGCGGAACGCGTTGAGGCTGAGGGCCTGGAGGTGATGGATGGGGCCCCTCCCCATCGGGCCATCAACTTTGAGTCGAAGCGGGACATGCCCCCGGCGCTCCTAGAAGAGATCCGGCGCTATCGCTGGCCCGTGGCCCAGGGAGACGCTTACCCCACCGTGATGCTGGTGCAGCCCGATCTAGGGCTGGCGCCGCCCACCCGGGCCGATCTGGCCCAGCTGGAGGCGGTGGCCGGGGCCCTCACCCAGTGGCTTGATTCGGAGCCCGATCTGGCCCGCTGCTGGGCTGAACCCAATGGGCGCCGCCGCCGCTTCCGGGTGCCGGTCGGCGCCATGGAGGTGCCGGTGACGATTGGGGTGGCGACGGAGGCCATCCCGTCACCAGAACCACCGCTGGAAGCTGAGCTTGCCCGCTTCGCCGAGCCGGCTCCCCGCTCGCTGAAGGTGCCCGCGGCGCTGCAGGCCAAGGTCACCAGCTTGCTGGCGTCGATCGATGGCTTCTGCGCCAGCCATCTCAACGATGAATACCGCCAGCTGATCCACGCTGCGGTGGCGGCCCTGGCGCGCAAACGGCCCTCACCGCTCCTGGGCGGTCGGGAACCCTCCTGGTGTGCGGGCGTGGTGCACGCCATCGGCAACGCCAACTTTTTGTTTGACAAGTCCCAGACACCCCACTGCAAGCCAACGCTGATCTACGCGCACTTCGGCGTCTCCGCCGGCACCGGCCAGGCCCACTCCAAAAAGGTGCGCGATCTGCTGCGCATCGCCCCCTTCTCCCCCGACTGGACCCTGCCCAGCCAGCTGGACGACTCGCCCATGGCCTGGATGGTGGAGGTGGATGGCTTCATCCGCGATGTGCGCAGCCTGCCCCTGGAGATCCAGCTGGAGGCCTGCGCCCGGGGGTTGATCCCCTACGTGCCCGCCCTGCGCGATCAGGCCCGCTCGAATGCCAGCAGCCTTGAGAAGTAGAAGGGCGCCTGGTTGAGGCTGCGGCGCACCGGCCGGAAGTCAGCGGCCTCGGCGGCGGCCACGATGCCGGCTTCGCGCAGGGTGTAGGCCCGGGTGGTTTTGCTTGGGCCCGGGAACAGCTGGCCGATGCCCTTGAGCAGGGCCAGCAGCGGCGTGTAGGGGGCAAAGCTGACGATCAGGTGCTGCTCCGCCATGCCAGCCAGATGGCGCACCATCTCCTCGGCAGGGGCCTGGGGGTAGTGGATGAACACATCGAGGCAGATCACCGTGTCGTAGCGGCCCTGCAGGCTTTCCAGATCCGAGGCCAGGAAGCTGATCTGGCCGGGCTTGACGCCCGCCTCGTTGGCGCGGCGCTCCGCCTCCTGCACCATCGCAGCCGAGAGGTCGGAGGCGGCGATGCTGGCTGCCCCCAGCTGGGCCAGGGGCAGGGTCAGGCTGCCCACGCCGCAGCCGGCGTCGCAGAAGCTGCGCTCGCCCAGGTTGCCCTGCTCCTGCAGCCAGGCCAGCACGTTGTCGACGGTTTTCTGGTGGCCGATGCGGATATTGCGCTGCACCTTGTTGACGTCGTCCGACGTGCTGTAGATGCGGTTCCAGCGCTCGAAGCCGGTGCTCTCGAAGTAGCCCTTCACCTCCTCTTTCTCACTGGCTTTGGCCTCGGGGGAGTCCAGCAGCGGCTCGGCAGCC
>CBFIGH010000065.1:0-4741 GCA_965662115.1 Cyanobium sp. | reverse complement strand
GGCCGTGTTCGCCTACCTCGATCGCAATGCGCTGTTTGCCGGCCAATGGCAACTGCGCAAAGCCCAGGGCCAATCGCGCGACGACTACGAAGCGATGCTCGCCGAGAAGGCGGAGCCGGTGCTGCAGCAATGGATGGCGCGCTGCCTGGAGGAGCAGCTGCTCACGCCGCGGGTGGCCTACGGCTACTTCCCCTGCGGCCGCGAGGGGAACCAGGTGGTGGTGTTTGATCCGGAGCAACGCAGCCGTGAACTGGGCCGCTTCGCTCTACCCCGCCAACGCTCGGGCAACCGCTACTGCATCGCCGACTTCTACACCGATCTCGCCGGCGGTGAACCCACGGATGTGCTGCCGATGCAGGCCGTCACCATGGGTGAAACGGCCACGGCCTTTGCCCAGGAGCTGTTCAAGGGCGATCAGTACAGCGATTACCTCTACTTCCATGGCCTGGGGGTGCAGATGGCGGAGGCCCTGGCGGAGTGGACCCACGCCCGCATCCGTGCCGAGCTGGGCTGCGCCGACCCGGACGGCATGCCCTTGCGGGATGTGCTCGCCCAGCGCTACCGCGGCAGCCGCTATTCCTTCGGCTACCCGGCCTGCCCCAACGTGGCCGATTCGCGCCAGCAGCTCGCCTGGTTGGGCAGCGAGCGCATCGGCCTGTCGATGGATGAGAGCGACCAGCTGGAGCCGGAACAGAGCACCACGGCCCTGGTGGCCCTGCACAGCCAGGCCCGCTACTTCTCGGCCTGAATCATGGCCCGCCTAGCCTCGGCGGGCCAAGACCTTTCTCTCTGCATGGCCATTGCCGGACCCGGCGGCGTTGATGACGCGATCGCTGCAGGCCTCGATCTCGATGGCACCCCCATCCCCACCGAGATGCTCAGCCTCTACAACGAGGTGATGGATCTCGAGAGCCAGCGCGCCCGCAGCGGCGTGAAGAAGTCGATGCGCAACCGCATCGTGAAGACCGGCTCCAAGCATTTCGACCAGCAAACCCTCGATGCGCGCCTCAAGGCCGCGGGCTGGGAGGGCTTGAAGGCCAAGGAAATCGCCTTTTTCTACGGCGCCTGATCCGGCGCCGCCGGTTAGCTGCAGAGGTCTTCCATAGTCGTGATCACGTCCTGCTGGAACTCCTCGAGATCGGTGGAGTCGGACAGATCGATGCCCTCACCGGCGGCGTTCTGAGCAAGCTCCTGGAAGTGGAAGGCGCCTTCCCCATTGGCCAGAAACTCGATCGCCGAGCTCTCGCCGCTTTCCTTGAAGGCATCGCACAGGGCCAGGAAGGCGCCGTCTTCGGTGAAGTCCCAGCTCATGTAAGGCGGTCTGCTGAATGACCTTTAACGCCTGCCCCCCAGGGTCCGTCAACTGTCTGATCGCGATTTGTGCCACTCCGTCGTCAGACTGCGGCGCACCAGAGCGTTGTTCACCCCTGTGACCACCCCTGATTCAACGCCTTACAACGTGTTGGGGCAACCGTTGGAGATCTGCGGCTGCCAGCCCATGACCGGTTGGTATCGCGACGGCTTCTGCCGCACTGATGGCGCCGATCTGGGCCGCCACACGGTGTGCTGCGTGGTGGATGAGCGCTTCCTCTCCTATACCCAAGCCCAGGGCAACGACCTCAGCACTCCAATGCCCCAATACGGATTCCCGGGGCTCAAGCCTGGGGATCATTGGTGCGTCTGCGCTGGGCGCTGGATGGAGGCCTATGACGACGGCATGGCTCCGCCGGTGCGCCTGGAGGCCTGTGAACAGAGCGCCCTCGAGGTGATCCCGCTCGAGCTGCTGCAGGAGCACGCCAGTCCTGCCGCATGATGGCGCGATGAGCCTGCGCATCGCGGTGATCGGTCTGGGGGCCTGGGGCTCCACCCTCGCTGGCCTGTTCCAGGAACAGGGCCACCGGGTGCAGGGCTGGAGCCGCCGCGACGGCGGAGATCCTGTTGGGCTTCTGGCGGATGCCGAGCTGGTGGTGATGGCCACTGCCTTGCAGGGTGTGCGAGAGCTGGCAACCCAGCTGGCCCCCCATTGGCCCGAGGGGGTGCCCTTGCTCAGCTGCAGCAAGGGCATCGATCTCGATCAGCAATGCACCCCCAGCCAGCTTTGGCAGCAGCAGATCCCGGAAGTGCCCCTGGTGGTGTTGAGCGGCCCCAACCTGGCCACCGAACTCGCCGCAGGCCTACCTGCCGCCAGCGTGCTCGCCAGCCGCGATCAGGACCTCGCCGCCCAGCTGCAGCAGGCCCTGAGCTCGGATCGCCTGCGGCTCTACACCAATGGTGATCCGGTGGGTACGGAAGTGGCCGGCGCGCTGAAGAATGTGATGGCGATTGCGGCCGGCGTGTGCGATGGCCTGGCGCTTGGAGCCAACGCCAAGGCCTCGCTGCTCTGCCGGGGCCTTGTGGAGATGGGCCTGGTGATTCAGGGATTGGGCGGTGAGGCCCCAAGCCTCTATGGCCTGGCGGGGCTGGGGGATCTACTGGCTACGGCCAACAGTGCCCTGAGCCGCAACTACCGCTTTGGTCTGGCCCTGGCGGAAGGACTGGATCGCGAGGCTGCCCTCGCCCGGGTGGGCGCCACGGTGGAGGGGTCCCATACAGCCCGAGCCGTGCTGGCCCTGGCGGAGCGCCACGGCTGGCACCTGCCGATCTGCGAGCAGGTGGGGGCCTTGATGGCCGGAACGCTGGAACCGGAGGCCGCCGTGCGCCGGTTAATGGGGCGTGGTCTGCGGCCTGAGGAGTTGGCCTTCGCTTGATGAGCACCCGCCCCGCCCTGTTGCTGGAAGCCTTCACCGATCAGCCGCTGCAGGGCAACGGCGCCGCGGTGGTCTGGCTGGAACAACCGGCCAGCGCCACCTGGATGCAACGGCTGGCGGGCAGCTTCAAGCAATCGGAAACCGCGTTTCTGCAGCGCGACCCAGGCGGCCCCTGGCGGCTGCGCTGGTTCACCCCTAGTTGCGAGGTGCCCCTCTGCGGCCATGCCACCCTGGCGGCCACCCTGGCCCTGGCCCACTGGGGTTGCTTGCAACCGGGTGAAACCCTCGCCCTGGCCAGCCGCAGCGGAGCCCTGCAGGTGGGGTTGGATGCGCAGCGACCTGGTGTTGCGCACCTGCAGCTGCCGAGCGCTGGCCTGGAACCCTTGGCTGTGCCGCAGGCGTTGGAGGCCCTGCTCGGTCAACCGATCGAGCGCTATTGGGGCTCCTCCCTCGGCTATCGCGTGGCTTTGCTTGAGGCCGCTGCACCGCTGGCCGCACTGCCGTGCCCTTCGGCGCAGCTGGAGGGGCAAGACCGGATGGGCTTGGTGCTGATGCAGGCCCTTGCCAACAATGCACCCGAGCTGATGGGGGGCCCCTGCGATTACCAGCTGCGCTTCTTTGCTCCGGGGCTCGGAATTGAGGAAGACCCGGTGACCGGATCAGCCCATGCCCTGGTGGCGCCCTGGTGGATGGAGCAGCTGCAACGAAACCAGGTGCGCGGCTGGCAAGCCTCGGAGCGCCATGGTGGAATGCTGTGCGAGGCCGCCGGCCCTGGTTGGGTTCGGTTGACAGGCGCCGCTCAGCTTCTATGGGACGGACAGATCAACAGCTCCGGCGCTGGCTGCGATCCGGACGACTGGCAGCGGGCCGTGCGGCTGTGAACTGGCGCCGCTGGCTCGTGGGTGCTCCCGTGGGCCTTGGGGCGATGGGGTTGGGCTTCTGGGCCCAGGCGGTGGTGCCCAGCAGTTCGGGGGTGAATGGGCCGTTGCTGGAGGCGATGCTGGCCAGCCCACCGCCCCACGCCGTTCCCAAGTCGTCCGCCGGCGACGACCTCCAGGGAGTGGCAGCGGAGCGGATGGGCAGTGCAGCGGGCAGCCTGGCCTTGGCCGAACCGGCCCAAGGCACACCGCTCGAGCTCGAAATCCGCGTGGCTGTGGTGCGCGAGGCCCAGCAGCTACAGCTGTCTGCAACGGGGCCCTGGTGGTTGCGGGCGGCCGATGGCCGCGTGTTGCGTCAGGGCACAGCCGGTCAGCCCACAAGCCTGCAGGCCTCTGATGCGCTGCCTGCAGAACTCTGGTTGGAAACCACTGCCGGCCATGCGGTGCAGGTAAACGGGCAGGCCTATGAGGGGCGCTTGCGGCTGTTGCGCGACCCTGGCGGTTTGCTGGCGGTGAATCACCTGCCCCTTGAGGCCTATGTGGCCTCAGTGGTGGGGGCGGAGATGCCCAGCTCCTGGAGCCTTGAAGCGCTCAAGGCCCAGGCCGTGGCCGCCCGCTCCTACGCCTTGGCCCACATGGCCCGCCCGGCGAGTCGCCACTGGCATCTGGGCAACACCACCCGCTGGCAGGCCTATCGCGGCCTCGCCAGCAGCCATGCGCGCACGCGCCAGGCGGCAGCCGACACCCGCGGGCTGATCCTCAGCTATCAAGGCGGCATCGTGGAAAGCCTCTACGCCGCCACCAGCGCTATCAGCCTTGAGGCCCACGGCCACCTTGGCGCTTCGATGAGCCAGCACGGTGCCCAGGATCTGGCCAGCAGCGGCCAGCGCTACAACGAGATCCTCGGGCACTACTACCGGGGGGCATCCCTGGCACGGCTGCGTCAGGGCGCGGGCTGATGGGCCGGTTTTTGCAGGCAGCCCTGGAGCGATCGCTGCAGGCGGAGCGCTGCGGTGCCCTGGTGCCCCTTCACACCGAAGTGGTACCGCTGGCCGGCTGCGAACCCTTCGTGTTGCGGCGGCTGCTCTCCGACACACCCAAACACCTGCGCCCTGC
>CBFIGH010000064.1:0-24636 GCA_965662115.1 Cyanobium sp. | reverse complement strand
GGCTGGATCGGTGCGGTGGAGACGGGTTCGCGGCTGAGAATCTTCTCGATGGCATCGAGGCGGGGCTGGGAGGGCATGGGCTGCTCTTTAAACGCTCCCCTCCACCCAAAGCCTTCGACCCGCCCTGGAATTGCCGCCGTTGATACCACTTGCCCAATTGGACCTGGAATTTGTCTGTTGTTCATCACACCCCCGCTGCAAAATTCAAATTCCCGATTCAGACTTAGCGTTTGAGGAATGCTCGGGATGGCCTCTGCCGAAAGCAAGGCGCTGGTGGAATCGATGCAGCGCCATCTCTTTTTCAGCCAGGCCAAATCGTCCTCCTTGGCCACCCGCCACGACCACTACCGCTGCCTGGCCCTGGCCGTGCGCGATCGGCTGTTGCGCAACTGGGTTGATACGGCGGACACCTACACCCGCGCGCACGTGCGCACCGCCACCTACCTCTCGGCGGAATACCTGCTCGGCCCCCACCTCGAGAACAACCTGGTCAACCTGGGCCTGGTGGAGGCGGCCCAGGAGGCATGCACCAGCCTCGGACTCAATTTGCAGGAGCTGATCGGCGAAGAGCCCGAGCCGGGACTGGGCAATGGGGGCCTGGGGCGTCTGGCCGCCTGCTTCCAGGAGTCGATGGCCACCCTGGAACTGCCGGCGATCGGCTACGGCATCCGCTACGAATTCGGCATCTTCCGCCAGCAGATCACGCCCCATGGCCAGGTGGAGAGCACCGACCCCTGGCTCGCCCAGGGCAACCCTTGGGAGGTGATCCGGCCCGAGTGGAGCTACCCGGTGCAGATCGGTGAGCACACTGTTATAGGCGTGGCCTACGACACGCCGATCCTGGGCTACGGCGTCAACACCGCCAACACCCTGCGGCTGTGGTCGGCGGTGGCCCCGGAGGCCTTCGACTTCGCCTCCTTCAATGCCGGGGACTACACCCGGGCCGTGCTGCGCAAGATGCAGTCGGAAACCCTCTCGAAGGTGCTCTATCCCAACGACGAGCTCGACCAGGGCAAACGGCTGCGCCTCTCCCAGCAGATCTTCTTTGTCAGCTGCTCCCTGCAGGACATGTTCCGCATCCTGCGGGGCCAGGGCCTGGAGGTGACCGAGTTTCACAAGAAGTTTGCGGTGCAGCTCAACGACACCCACCCCGCCATCGCCGTGGCCGAATTGATGCGGCTGTTGATGGACGACCACGGCGTCGACTGGGACACCGCCTGGTCGATCACCACGGCCAGCATCAGCTACACCAACCACACCCTGCTGCCGGAGGCCCTGGAAACCTGGGGGGTGGAGCTGTTCGAGCAGCTGCTGCCACGCCAACTGGAGATCATCTACGAGATCAACTCCCGCTTCCTGCGCATGGCCCGGATTCGCTACCCCGGCGATTTCCAGATCTTGCAGCGCATCTCCCTGATCGAAGAGGGGTCCCATCGCCGCGTGCGCATGGCCAATCTGGCCGTGGTCGGCAGCCATCACGTCAACGGGGTGGCCGAATTGCACAGCACCCTGCTCAAACAAAACCTGTTTGCCGATCTGGCCAAGATCTGGCCCGAGCGCTTCACCAACGTCACCAATGGCGTCACCCCGCGGCGCTGGCTGGCGGTGGCCAACCCGCCCCTGGCGGCCCTGCTCGATGAGGTGCTTGGCGATCGCTGGCGCACCCACCTGGAGGAGCTGGGGGGCCTGGCGGCCCACGCCGATGATCCGGCCTTCCTGGAGCGCTGGCAGGCGGTGCGCGACCTCGGCAAGCAGCGCCTAGCCCAGCACATGCGCAAGGAGTTGGGCGTGCTGGTTGACCACACCTCCCTGTTCGACGTGCAGGTCAAGCGCATCCACGAATACAAGCGGCAGCACCTGGCGGCCCTGCAGATCGTTGAGCGCTACCTGCGCCTGCGAGAGGGGGAAGACCTGCCACCGCGCACGTTTGTCTTCGGTGGCAAGGCCGCCCCGGGCTACGCGATTGCCAAGCTGATCATCCGCCTGTTGGTGGGCATCGCCGATGTGGTGAACATGGATCCGGCCATGGATGGCCGCCTCAAGGTGGTGTTCCTGCCCAATTTCAGCGTCAGCCTGGGCCAGCTGGTTTACCCGGCGGTGGACCTCTCCGAGCAGATCTCCACAGCTGGCAAGGAGGCTTCCGGCACTGGCAACATGAAGATGGCCCTCAACGGGGCGGTGACGATCGGCACCCTGGATGGGGCCAATGTCGAAATTCGCGACTGCGTCGGGGCAGAAAACTTCTTCCTGTTCGGCCACACCGCCGAGCAGATCGAGCAGCTCGGCCACAGCGGTTACCACCCGATGCCCTGGATCGAACAGGATCCGGTCGTGCGCCAGGCCCTGGAATTGATTGGCTCGGGCTATTTCAGCGAGGGCGACGGCGAGCTGTTCCACCCGCTGCTGGCCAGCCTCACCAGCCACGATCCCTTCCGGGTGATGGCCGATGTGGCCGATTACCGCCGGGCCCAGAACGCCGTCGATGAGGCCTGGATCAACCGCAATCGCTGGGCCCGGATGTCCCTGCACAACACGATGAAGTGTGGCTTCTTCAGCAGCGACCGCTCCATCGGCGAATATGCAGAGCGGATCTGGAAGGTGACCCCTGTGCGGGTGCAGGCCAGCGCCGGGGCGCCGGTGCCCTAGGCAGCGGCCGGTTCGTTGGTTTTGAGCGAGGGGAAGTTGGCCCGCATCCAGGCTTCCAGCTCCGGGCCCACCTGGGCTCGGAAGGTGGCGGCCCGATCCGCAGCCAGCACCGGGTAGGAGCGGACCCCCTCGCTGCGCAGCGGCTTCCAGTTGGTGCTCTCCTGCAGCTTGAGGGCCTCCAGCGGGGCATCGAAATCGAAGCTGAGCAGGCGGGCCTCGCCGGCGATGGCGTCGATCCAGGCCTCCCGCGCAGCCAGCAGACCCTTGGCCTTGAGCGTGTCGGGTAGTCCGAGCACCGGCTGGTTCTGCTCCAGGGCCCGCAGCTCCTCCTCCAGCAGGATCACCCAGGCCGCCTCTTCACCGGCCTCGAGCCCCAGGCTGTCGGCGCTGGCCAGCATGGCGTCGCGGTAGAAGCTGAGCCAGCGGTAGTGGGCCTTCTCTTTGAGGGTCTTCTTCTGCGACCCCTTGCCCTGGGCCCGCTTGGGCAGGGCGGCCTCGGCCCGGCGCAGCAACACCCGGTCCTCCGGCTCGAGGTTGATCGCCCCCCAGCGCTGGCGGTAATCCCAGAGCTCCTCGTATTGGCGCACCTCCTCGGCGGTCCAGCCCAGTTCGCGGAGTTCCTCACCCCTGCTTGCTTCGTCCTTCGCCACCAGCTCGCCTGTTGCAGTCGATCGCAGCGTAGAGGTCAGCGCACAACGAGCACCGGGCAGGGGCTCTGGGTCAGCACCCGCTGGGTTTCGCTGCCGAGCAGCACGCCCTCCAGGCCGCGGCGGCCGTGGGAGGCCATCACGATCAGGTCGGCGCCCAGGCGCCCGGCGGCCTCGAGAATCGCGGCGTGGGGGCTGGCATCGACGACGGTTTCGCGCTCGCAGGGCACGCCGCCAGCCTCCGCCACCGCAGCGGCCGTGGCCAAAATCTGCTCGGCGGTGGCTTTGGCCGCGTTCACCAGGGCGTCCACCGTGTGGGGATCCACCAGCTCACCCACGCCCACCAGGGAGATCGGGAAGCTGCTCTGCACGTGAAACACGGTGAGTCGTGCCCCCAGGGCGCTGGCGAGGTCGACCGCTTGCTGGACGGCCTGGTTGGAGAGCTCCGAGCCATCGGTGGGCACCAGCAGGTGGCGAAAGGTCATCAGCTGCGCAGGGGATCGCTGATCACCAGCCTGGAGCAGCTCAGCCGGCGCAGCAACCGACCCACCCGGGCGCCGGCAGCTCCTGGGCCGCAGCGCCATGGCCCGGGCGGTGAGCCATGGGCCCAGGCTGGCCGTCACCACCATCAGCGCCAAGACGCTGTTGAGCACCTGCCCATCCAGCAGCCCGCCACGGAACCCCACGAGGGTGGCGGCCAGGGTGGCGGCCACCTGGGGCAGCGACAGCGACCACAGGGTCAGAACCTGGGCGCCGTTGTAGCGGTAGAGCCGTCCGGCCCACCAGGCGGCCAGCCCCTTGCTGCCGATCAGGGTGGCGATCAGCAGCAGGGCGAACAGGGAGCCCGCCATGGTGCGGGCAAACACCGGCAGATCCAGCATCAGGCCCAGGTCGATGAAGAACACCGGGATGAACAGGCTGGCTCCCACCGTGATCACCTGCTCCTTGACCCGCCCCTCCGGCAACACCGCATTGACGGCCAGCCCTGCCAGGAAGGCGCCGACAATTTTTTCCACGCCGGCCAGGTCGGCGGCCAGGGCGGCCAGAAACACCGCCAGCAGCACCGCCACAAACAAGGGGCTGTCGTTGTTGACGCTGCGCTGCACCAGGGCGCGGCCGACGCGGGTGATCACCAGCACCACCAGGGCGGCGTACACCACGACCCGCAGCAGCAGGGCCACCACCCCCAGGGCGTTCAGATCCCCCCGGGCCAGGCCCATGCACAGGGCCAGCACCACCAGGGCGGCGATGTCGGTCACGATCGTGCCGCCGATGGCGACGGTGACCGCCTCCTCCCGCATCGCCCCGTAGCTGCGCACGATCGGGTAGCCCAGGGGGGTGTGGGAGGAGAGGATCGAACCGATCAGCACGGCGCTCAGCAGGGAGTAGCCAAAGCCCAGGCCCAGCAGCAGGCCGCCGGCCATCGGCAGGGCAAAGGTGAGCAGCCCGAAGCGGAAGGAGCGCTGGCGGATGCGGGCGAATTCCGCCAGGTCGATCTCAAGCCCGGCGATGAACAGCAGGTAGATCACTCCCACATCGGAGAGCAACTGAACCGTGGGCTGCTCCGGATTCAGCCAGCCCAGGCCGAAGGGGCCGATGACGACCCCTGCCACCAGCAGGCCGACCAGATCGGGTAGCCGCAGCCGACGCACCAGCGGTGGCACCAGCACGCTCACCGCCAGCAGCAGGGCAAACACCGCCAGGGGGGTATGGCTGAGCCAGCTGGCGATCACGGGGGCTCTGCCTCAGGGGCTGCCCTTCCAGCCCGCCAGGTGGGACGCGGCCCTGGATTTGGCCAGGGCGATGGCCCTCGGCAGGGCCGGCTCGAGCTGGTCGGAGCTGAACGGGGGCAGGGGCCGGCTGCGCAGCCAGGCTGCCCAGCGAAATTCATGGAAGGGAATCAAGGGGGCCGGCTCGATCACGCCCTCTTTTTTGAGCTTCCACACCAGGCTCCGGTAGGGGTCGTCCTGGAGCCCGGTCAGCTGGGCGGGTAGGGCGGAGGGCGGCAGGGGGCCCAGGCCCCGGCCGTCATAGAGGTACAACCAGCCCCGTTGCCGCAGGATCTCGAGCCCCTCGTGCGGGTCGTGGCTGTCGAGGTCGAGCACCACATAGCCGAAGGCGGTGGCGGCCGGCACAATTTCAATCAGGGCCCGCAGCCGGTGGTGGCGATCCACCATCCACAGGGCGCCGGCCCGGTTGCGCACCAGGGGAACCGGTTTGCTGCCCAGGTAGGTGCGGCGTTCTCCGGCATCCTCGGCGCTGAAATCCCGCATCCGGCTGCGCACCTCGGCCAGCCCCACACACAGCTGGGTGGGGCGCAGCTGGGCGATGGGGATCTCGAGCAGTTCCGTGGCCGGGTCTGGGGCGGGCAGCTGCTGGTAGGGCGGGAGGCGCAGTGCCATGGCGGCTGGGACAGCCTGGGGACCCCCTATCCTGCCTGCTGGGTTGCGGGAATAGGGTCAAAGCAGGTGTGATCTGCTATGGCTTCCTCCCCCGGTCTTGAGCTCAGCCATGGCCCCCACGGGCCCATCGGGGTTCTGGTCTGCGGCCACGGCAGCCGCAACCGCCTGGCGGTGGCGGAATTTGCCCAGCTGGCCAGGGGGCTGCAGGCCCAACTGCCCGCCGTGCCCGTGGAGTATGGCTACCTGGAATTCGCCCGGCCGATCCTCCGCGATGGCCTTGAAGCCTTGCGGGCCAGGGGGGTGGCCCAGGTGCTGGCGGTGCCGGCCATGTTGTTTGCCGCCGGCCACGCCAAAAACGACATCCCCTCGGTGTTGAACACCTACGCCGCCGAAACGGGCCTCCGCATCGACTACGGCCGGGAGCTGGGCATCGATCTCAACATGATTCAGGCCGCCGGTGCCCGGATCCGCGAGGCCCTGGCCGAGGCGCCAGGGGATGTGGCCTTGCACGACACCCTGCTGGTGGTGGTGGGCCGGGGCTCCTCCGATCCGGATGCCAATTCCAATGTGGCCAAGGTGACGCGGATGCTGGTGGAGGGCTTTGGCTTTGGCTGGGGCGAAACGGTCTACTCCGGGGTCACCTTCCCCCTGGTGGAGCCCGGTTTGCGCCATGTGGTCAAGCTCGGCTACCGCCGGGTTGTCGTGTTCCCCTACTTCCTCTTCTCCGGGGTGTTGGTCAGCCGCATCCTGCAGCACACCGATCGGGTGGCGGCAGACCACCCGGAGGTGGACTTCGTGCGGGCTTCCTACCTGGCGGACCACCCCCTGGTGCTGGGCACCTTCGTGGAGCGGGTCGCCGAGGTGGTGCGGGGCGACACCCAGATGAACTGCTCCCTGTGCAAATACCGCGCCCAGGTGCTCGGTTTTGAAACCGAAGTGGGGGCTCCCCAGCACAGCCACCATCACCACGTGGAGGGCCTCACCGATGGCTGCGATCTCTGTGAGCGGGAGTGCACCGGTGCCTGCCAGCCCGATGGGGTACCCCTGGCGGCCGCCGCCACCGGCCATGGCCATGACCACCACCATCACCATCCCCCCTACCCCCACGCCGACCACCCGCTGGGCCCCAGCACCCTGAGATCGCGGGGTGGCCCTGATCGGTGAGGGAATGGAGACGGTCCGGCCCCAGGCGACTGATTTCCAGCGGCCCAGGGGCTTTGCAATCGTCTCGTCTCGGAACGGGTCTCGCCGGACTTGAGGACATAGGCCCTGCTAATCAATGGCGGCTTTCCCCATTTTGGCCCACTTTTCCCCAGGTTTGCGGGGGTTTTTCCACAAAAAAGACCCGCATGCCGCCCGCGGCCGCTTGCGGCTGGGGAAATCAGCCAAAGGTTCGGGACGCCCTTGACAGGCTGGTGGCCAGCCGCTCCGGCCCGCTCCGGCGGCATCGCCAGGGGCTGCGGGCGACCGTCGGCACAGGCGATCTCAATCCGGATTGGCATGGTTCTCCCCCGCACGGCTCGAGTTGACCGACCCCGCGTCGCTGTGGCGTACTGAACCCTCCACCACGGGGCCCCTTCCCACGGATGACCACAGAACGCCTTCACCTGCAACGCTGCATCGAGCACGCCACGGCCTGCGGCATCGAGCCGGAGGCGTGCAGCGTCAGCTTGGAGGCAGAGGTGCCAGAGGTTCTGTTTGAGGGCATGAAGGAGTTCCTGCTTCAGCATCCCCAGTGGGACCAATACCGGCTGATTACTTCCGCCCTGGCCGGCTTTCTGTTTCAGAACGGCTGCAGCGATCAGCACGTCGCCCAGCACTACCTCAACGGCATGTTCCAGAGCCGCTGATTGCCCAAGACGGGTTCAAAAAAAGAGGGACCAAAAAAAAAGACGGAGGGGCCAACCTCCGCCTGATTCTCCCTTGCCCGACCCTGTCAGAGGTCGCCCCGTCATTGTGCGCAGCCTGGCCGGGGTCGGGTGTGGCGGTTGACACCGGATCGCCGACCGGTGCGCGGGCCATGGCCGCCTAATCCCCATGGCGCAGCCGCTCTGCCGCCGCTTCACAGGCCCGCCAGGTGATCGCCATCTCCGTCAGCGTGGGACTCTGCCAGCCGGCCCGCGGCCAGCAGGCCCCATCCACCACCAGCACATTCGCCGCCCCCCAGCATTGGTTGAGCGGATTCACCACCCCGCCCTCCGCCGTGGCGGCCATGCGGGCCCCACCCAATTCATGGATGTAATACCCCGGTGGGGGAGCATCCGGGCTCACCGCCAGGCTGGTGCGGATCCAGGGCTCCAGCAGCGGCAGCACGAAGAGGTCTTCGATCGCCTGGATCTGGCCACCGGCGGCGGCCACCACCGCCTCCATGCGCCCATGCATGTGGGCCAGCAGCCGCTGCTCGTTCTCGCCCCAGCGGCAGCTGATGTGCACCGTGGGCAGTCCCCAGGCATCGAGCTGGTTGGGGTTCAGGGTCACCCGGTTGGCGGGGTTGGGCAGCACATCGCCGTGGCCGATCAGGAAGCCCACCGCTTCGCCGCGGCGGCGCTGCAGCAGCTTGGGGGGATCGAAGCGCTGCAGGGCGCACCAGAGGCCGTAGCCGCCACGGAAACCGGCCTCGCTGCCGGGCTCCAGGTTGACGGTGTTGGGAATGAAGCAGCTGCCGGCGCCGGAGAGCTCCACATCCCCGCGGGGCGGATCCACCCCTGGAATCGAAAAGAAGCGACTGCTGGAGATGTGGTCCATCAGGTGGTGGCCCAGGCTTGCCGATGGATCGATCAGTCCGCCGGCCTGGTGCGCCTCACTGGAGTGCAGCAGGATCCGCAGGGTTTCGATCGTCGAGGCACACAGCACAACCAGGGGGGCCCTGACCCGCTCCCGCTCGCCGCTGGCCCCATTGACCAGCACAACGCCATCGGCCCTGTCGCCGTTGATCAGCAGGTGGCTCACCACGGCGTTGCTGCGCACCCGGGCGCGGCCGGTGGCCAGGGCCCGGGCCAGGGTGCTGCCCTGGCTCGCCGACGCGGGCCAGCCCGGCTGCTTGTGCAGCCGGAAGCCGCGGGAGTGGATCAGGGGCAGGCCCAGCTCGGTGGCGATGCGGCCCTGCAGGTGCCGTTCGCCCGGGGTGAACGGCAGGGCTGGCAGCAGCTGGCCATCGGGCAGCTGGCGCAGGCCATCGCAGCCACCGTGCACCTTCAACAGCTGCTCGAGCCGGGCGTAATACGGCGCCAGGTCCCCGCTGCCGATCGGCCAGCCCGGGCCCTCGCCATCGCGCTCTGCGGCCTGGAATTCGTAGTCGGAGAGCCGCAGGGTGATGCCACCCCAGGTGAGACTTTTGCCGCCCACCTGCCGGCCCCGGCTCCACAGGAACGGGGCATCGTCGGGGGTGGAGTAGGGGTTGCGCCGCTCATCGACGAACAGGTTTGGGTTGTGTTTCCAATACCCCGGGTGGTGCCGCTGGAGCCGATGCTTGCCGCTGGAGATGTGGGCGAGGCGCCGGGCGCTGTTGAGGGGCTCGCTGCCGAGCGCCTCCCGCCAGGGGAGCTCGGGCCCCGCCTCCAGCACCAACACCTGCAGGCCCGCCTCGGCCAGCACCATGGCCGCTACCCCCCCGGTGGCACCGGAGCCCACCACGATGGCGTCGGGTTGCAGCGCAGGGTCGGCCATGGCCTCAGGGGAGATCCGGGCGCGGTAAGGCCCAGACAAAAGGAAACCCCGACAGGGGGCTGCCGGGGTTTCGGGAAAGTGGTGGCGGGGGCGAGATTTGAACTCGCGACCTTCGGGTTATGAGCCCGACGAGCTACCAGACTGCTCTACCCCGCGTCGCCAAAGGAAGCTTATCAGTCGAAGCGCAGCTCCCCGAGCACCTCCAGCCGCAGGTGGGGGGCCGGTTGCAGGAAGCGGCTGTCCAGCTCTTCCAGGGTCATCGGCGTGAGCCAGTCGAGCTGCTTGAGCAGGTGCAGGGCCA
Source organism: Cyanobium sp. (assembly GCA_965662115.1). Lineage (GTDB taxonomy): Bacteria > Cyanobacteriota > Cyanobacteriia > PCC-6307 > Cyanobiaceae > Cyanobium_A. The sequence goes on along the minus strand of CBFIGH010000064.1, from coordinate 14,974 downwards.
CGGCCTGTTTGGCCCGGCTGGAGCCGTCTTCCACCTTGATCGCCACCCCCATGCCTTCGCCGACGCGGCTGAGGCACTGGATGCCCTCGGCGCCGCCCTTGCTCACCACCTGGCCATGGCCGCGGCGCATCAGTTCGGTGTCAAAGCGACCCTCGCCGGCCACCAGCTCCGGGTGGGCCAACATGGCCCGGCTGAGCCGCTCCAGATCGGCCTGGCTGCCGGCGCCCAGGTGGGCATAGAGCAGGGCCATCTGGGCCAGCTGCAGCTGCAGGGTCGGGGCCCCGCAGTCGTCCCTGGCGGTGAGCAGCTCGGCGGCGGGCTGGGCCAGCAGATCACCGACCCGCTTGAGCACCTCCTGCTGCAGGGGGTGCTCTTTCTGCAGATAGCTTTCGGTGCTCCAGCCCAGCCGGCGGCAGGTGGCCAAGAAGGCGGCGTGCTTGCCAGAGCAGTTGTGCTCCAAAGGGCTGGTGCAGCCCTCGGGCACGGGGCACTGCAGCTGTTCGGCCTCGATCTCGGCGCCCCAGAGCAGCTTGAAGGCCTCACGGGCATGGCTGGCTGTGCCGGCATGGCTGGCGCAGGCGATCGCCAGGCCCCGCTCGCCGCAGTTGCAGTGGTCGGCCGCCCCACTGCTGACGAACACCGTGGCTTGAAAGGGCTTGAGGGCTGAGCGCACAAAGCTCAGCTGCTGGGGATCGCCGGCTCGCATCAACACCCGCCCCCGGCCATCGCACACCACCGCGTGCACCCGGTGCCGCGATTCCGGTATGCCGTTGCGCAGCAGCCTCACCTCGAGCGGAGGAACCCCGCCGCGGGCGGTGCCACCAAAGCTGGAGGGCAGGGTCACAGGGGGCTGTCAGCCGGTTTCAGAGAGCCTGACAGAGGCTCCCCCCCGCCAGGGCCAGGATCACCGCCAGCAACGCGGCCTGCTGCAGCCGGCCCAGCACGGGCTGCACCTGGTGCTGGGCAACGAGCAAATCCTGTTGGCGCCAGGCCAGGGGCTTTTCCCAAACCTGGCCGTCGTACCAGCCCGACTCCTCGTATTCCACCCGTTCAGAGAGCAGGCGCCGGTGCACGTAGGTCCAGCCGAGCCACTGGCGCACCAGCAGCAGGATCGGCAAGGCCACCGCCGCCACCAGGCCAGCCAGCACCAGCTGGGCCGGGTGGTGGCGCAACACCCAACTGCCACTGGCCACCAGCACCGTCACCGGAGCCAGCACCAGCCAGCTCGTGGCCAGGGGCCGCAGCAGCGCGGCGAAGCTGTGGGCGGGCCACACAAAGAACCACGACTCCAGCAACTCCTCGTACTGCCGCAGGGGCCGTTGCTCGGGGGGCACCGGGCACGGCATGGGACTCAGGGAATCACGGCAGGGGTTGAGTTTACGAAACGCACCTGTTCGCCGTGGCCCCAGAAGGATTCCAGGTCGTAGTACGTGCGCTCGCTGGGGGTGAGCACATGCACGATCAGCTCGCCGTAATCAAGCAGCATCCAGCTGCCCTCCTTCTGCCCCTCCCGGCGCAGGGGAAGCCGGCCGGTGGTGGCCTCGATCTGATCTTCCACGGAGCGGGCGATGGCGCGCACCTGCACGTTGGAGAGGCCACTGGCGATCACAAACCAGTCGGCCAGGGATGACACCTCATCCACCCGGATCAGGCGGATGTCCACCGCCTTGCGGTCGTCGCAGGCTTCAGCCGCCAGGTTGGCCAGCTGCTCACTGGTGAGCTCTTGCCGATCGGGGGCTTCAACCATAGACATTTTCACTGGTGACGGATTGGCGGGAACCCTGTTGCTGGGCCATTTCAGCCCGGGCCTTACCGGCACTCTTGCGCAGGGCCTCCAGCCGGTCTTCGTAGAACGTGCGCTTCTTCTTCTTGCGGGTTTGCTCGACCAGCTCCTTGAGGGCGCCGCCGAGGCTCTTGTAGGCATTCGGCAGGCTGTAGCCAAAGCGGGTGGCCAGGTCAATCGCCCGCTCATCGGCGGAGACGGCATCCTGCAGACGCTTTTCTGAATTGTTCTTGAGATAGAGGCGGTAGCCGGCGAAACCGGAGAGACCCATCGCCATCACCAGCAGCAGGCCGTCCTGCACCCACAACTCGCCAATGGCCCCCCCCAGGCCGATCGCGAGGGCCGCCATCTCCCAGCCGTCGCGGGGCACCGCGTCGTTCTGGATGCGCCCCACCTCATGCCAAAAGAGCAGGTTGCGATGGTCGAGTGCCAGGCCATCCCACTTCTCGAGATCGATCTGGATCTCCACTTCATCGCGGCCGATCTCTTCGATGGTGACCAGGGGCGGATCGACGGATGCCGCCGCTTCCACAAACACCCAGCTCTGCAATTCGGGGGGCAGCAGCCCTTTCAGCCGCTGGAGCTCGCTCATCGAGAATTGACCTTGTTAAGGATCACGTTAACCATTCCAGAGGCCACTGACAGCCTTGACGGCTGGGGGGATGGGCTGAGCAGCCCATGAGAGGCTGGGCGGGTTTGGCTCGCCTCCCCCCATGCCCCGCCGCACGGACCTCAGGCGCATCCTGCTGCTGGGCTCGGGGCCGATTGTGATCGGCCAGGCCTGTGAATTCGACTACTCCGGTACCCAGGCCTGTAAGGCCCTGCGGGCCGAGGGGTTTGAGGTGGTGTTGGTGAATTCCAACCCGGCTTCGATCATGACCGATCCGGACATGGCCGATCGCACCTACATCGAGCCGCTCACCCCGGACGTGGTGGCCCGGGTGATCGAGATCGAACGTCCCGATGCCCTGTTGCCCACGATGGGCGGCCAGACCGCCCTCAACCTGGCCGTCACCCTGGCCGAGAACGGCACCCTGGATCACCACGGCGTCGAGCTGATCGGCGCCAACCTCGCGGCGATTCAGAAGGCGGAAGATCGGCTTCTGTTCAAGCAGGCGATGGAGCGCATCGGTGTGGCGGTGTGCCCCTCGGGCATTGCCCACACCCTGGAGGAGGCCGAGCAGGTGGGCGCGGCGATCGGCAGTTACCCCCGCATCATTCGCCCCGCCTTCACCCTGGGCGGCAGTGGCGGCGGCATCGCCTACAACCCGGAGGAATTCCGGGCGATCTGCAGCAGCGGCCTCGAGGCCAGCCCCGTCTCCCAGATCCTGATCGAGCAGTCGCTGCTGGGCTGGAAGGAATTCGAGCTGGAGGTGATGCGCGACAGCGCCGACAACGTGGTGATCGTCTGCAGCATCGAAAACCTCGATCCGATGGGGGTGCACACCGGCGATTCGATCACCGTGGCCCCAGCCCAGACCCTCACCGACCGGGAATACCAGCGCCTGCGCGACCAATCGATCGCGATCATCCGCGAGATCGGTGTCGACACCGGCGGCAGCAACATTCAGTTCGCCATCAACCCCGTCAACGGCGACGTGGTGGTGATCGAAATGAATCCCCGGGTGTCCCGCAGCTCGGCCCTGGCCTCCAAGGCCACGGGATTTCCAATCGCCAAGATCGCCGCCCGGCTGGCGGTGGGCTACACCCTCGACGAAATCATCAACGACATCACCGGCGCCACGCCGGCCTGCTTCGAGCCCACGATCGATTACGTGGTCACCAAGATTCCCCGCTTCGCGTTCGAGAAGTTTCGCGGCAGTTCGCCGCTGCTCACCACCTCGATGAAGTCGGTGGGTGAGGCGATGGCGATCGGCCGCTGTTTTGAGGAGTCGTTTCAGAAGGCGCTGCGCTCCTTGGAAACCGGCCACGCCGGCTGGGGTTGTGATCGCCCTGACGCCAGCTGGGAGCCGGCGGCCCTGGCGCGGGCGCTGCGCACCCCCACCCCCGATCGGATCTTTGCGGTGCGGGAGGCGATGGTTGCCGGCCGCAGCGACGCGGAGATCCACCAGCTCAGCGCCATTGATCCCTGGTTCCTGGCCAAGCTGCGCCACATCCTCGAAGCCGAGCAGCGGCTGTTGCGGGGCCGCAGCCTGGCCGAGCTCGATGGGGTGGCCCTGCTGGAGCTCAAGCAACTGGGCTTCTCCGACCGTCAGCTCGCCTGGGCCACCGGCAGCGAAGAGCTGGCGGTGCGGCGCCACCGCCAGGCCCTCGGCGTCAACGCCGTGTTCAAGACCGTCGACACCTGTGCGGCGGAGTTTGCCTCCAGCACGCCTTACCACTACTCCAGCTACGAGCGACCGCTGGAGCGGATCAATGCGGCTGGTGAGCTGGAGATCGTGCCGCCCGAAAATGAGGTGCAGCCGGAAACACGCCGCAAGGTGATGATCCTGGGAGGCGGCCCCAACCGCATTGGCCAGGGCATCGAATTCGATTACTGCTGCTGCCACGCCTCCTTCGCCCTCCAGGCCGAGGGCTTCGCCACGGTGATGGTGAACAGCAATCCGGAAACGGTGTCGACCGACTACGACACCAGCGATCGGCTCTACTTCGAGCCGCTCACCCTGGAAGACGTGCTCAACGTGATTGAGGTGGAGCGACCGGAGGGGGTGATTGTTCAGTTCGGTGGCCAGACGCCGCTCAAGTTGGCGATTCCGCTGCTGAACTGGCTGGCCTCTCCGCAGGGCCTGGCCACCGGCAGCCGCATCTGGGGCACGTCGCCGCAGTCGATCGATGCCGCCGAAGATCGGGAGCAATTTGAGGCGATCCTGCGCCGGCTGGAGATTCGCCAGCCCCGCAACGGCCTGGCCCGCAGTGAGGCCGAGGCCCGCGCCGTGGCCGATCGCGTCGGCTATCCCGTCGTGGTGCGCCCCAGTTACGTGCTCGGTGGCCGGGCCATGGAGGTGGTCTACGACGAGGCGGAGCTCAACCGCTACATGGTCGAGGCCGTGCAGGTGGAGCCCGACCATCCGGTGTTGATCGACCAATACCTGAACAACGCCGTGGAGGTGGATGTCGATGCCCTCTGCGATGGCGATGGGCAGGTGGTGATCGGGGGGGTGATGGAACACATCGAACCCGCCGGCATCCACTCGGGCGACTCGGCCTGCTGGCTGCCCGCCCTGGGGCTCAGTGGGGCGGCCCTGGCCACGATTCGCGCCTGGAGCCGTGCCCTCGCCCAGGCTTTGGGGGTGCGCGGCCTGATCAACCTGCAATTCGCCGTGCAGAACGACCCCGACCAGGGCGAGCGGGTGTTCATCATCGAAGCCAACCCCCGGGCCTCCCGCACGGTGCCGTTTGTGGCCAAGGCCACCGGCGTGCCCCTGGCCAAGGTGGCGAGCCAGCTGATGGCCGGCCGCAGCCTGGCGGAGCTAGGACTCACGGCCGAGCCCACCCCGCCGCTTCAGACCGTCAAGGAGGCGGTGTTGCCATTCCGGCGGTTCCCCGGCTCCGACACCCTGCTAGGGCCAGAGATGCGCAGCACCGGCGAGGTGATGGGCATCGCCACCAGCGCCGGCATGGCCTATGCCAAGGCCGAGCTGGCCGCCAATGAGGCCTTGCCCACCGGCGGCACCGCCTTCCTCTCGACCCATGACCGCGACAAGCCGGCCCTGGTGCCCGTGGCCGAACGGCTCGTCGCGCTCGGCTTTGCCCTGATCGCCACCGGCGGCACCGCCCGCACGCTGCGGACCGCAGGCCTGACGGTGGAACCGATCCTCAAGGTGCACGAAGGCCGGCCCAACATCGAGGACGCGATCCGCTCGGCCCGCATCCAGCTGATCATCAACACGCCGATCGGCCGTCAGGCCGCCCACGATGACCAGTACCTGCGTCGCGCCGCCCTGGACTACTCCGTGCCCACGGTGACAACCCTGGCTGGGGCCCGGGCTGCGGTGGAGGCGATCACCGCCCTGCAGCAGCAGACGATTGAGGTGCATGCCCTGCAGGACATTCATGGCTGCGCACCGGCTCCGGCTGCATGAAGGCCTGTTAACCCTTGGCCCAAGCCCTAGCCTGATTCTCAGCCGCTGTTTTCTCCGTGACCATTGCCCCCAGCCCAAGCGCCTTGATCGCCCCAGGCAGCGATTGCACGGCAGATTTCCGCGCCGCCTACGAAAACCGGTACACCTGGGAGCCCGGTTTTGGTGGCTACGGCGGCCGCTGCATCTGGCAGCAGGGCGAGCGGGTTGTGGAGGGCCGCTTCCAGGTGGGCGCCGATCTCAAGGCCCAGGTGGAGGGCATCGCCGATGCGGAGATCCACAAGGCCCTCGCGTCCCAGCTTTGGGAGGTGGCGATCCACCGGGTGCGCCGCAGCTTTGAGCAAACCCATGCCGCCAATACCTTCATCGCCGGCGACACCGATGCGGTGGGCACCGAAGTGATCGTGGGCGGCAAGGGCGAGGGTGACCGCTACCGCATCAAGGGCGACGTGGTGACGATGGTGCACCGCCATATCCACGGCACGGTGGTGACGATCTTCACCGAAAGCACCACCAACACCGGCAGCGGCTACCTGAGCCGCAGCTACACCAGCCAATACAGCGACCCCGCCACGGGTGAACCGAAGGGCGGCCTCAGCCGCTTCACCGACACCTTTGCGCCCCTGGCCGGCGCCGGCCCCTGGGTGTTGGCTGAGCGGGTGGTGGAGACACAAGCCTGTGGCGACACGCCCGCCGGTCGCCAGGTGTTTCGGTTCGAGGATCTCGCGCCCCTCGGCTAGGACCGGCATCGGGCAGGGGGCACAATGCGGCCATGCTTTCCCTCTGGCTTGGTGCCACCGACCAGGGCCTGGCCTACGCCGGCCTGGCCCTGGGCACCTACCTGACGCTGCGCGTCCTCAATTTTCCAGACCTCACCGTGGATGGCTCCTTTGCCCTCGGCGGTGGCACGGCGGCGGTGCTGATCAGCCAGGGCGCGCCGGTGCCCCTGGCGTTGGCGTTGGCGATTCTGTTTGGCTGCCTGGCTGGGCTGGTGACCGGGCTGATCCACACCCGCCTCGGGGTGAATGATCTGTTTGCCGGCATTCTCACCACCACCGGCCTCTATTCGATCACCCTGCGGCTGATGGGGCGCTCCAACATTCCCCTGCCCGAGACGCCGGCGGGGATCCTGGCTCTGCCCAATCTGGGTCTAGGCCTCGATGGCCAGTGGCTGGTCGGCCTCGGCCTGGTGATGGCCGGGCTGGTCCTGCTGATCAGCTTTCTGATGGCTACTGATTTCGGTCTTTCGCTGCGGGCCCTGGGCAACAATCCAGTCATGGCCAGGGCCAACGGCATCAACCAGCGCCGTGGCCTCTGCCTGGGCATCGCGGCTGCCAATGGGCTGGTGGCGCTGGCCGGTGCCCTGGTGGCCACCTACCAGGGCTTTGCCGATGTGACCATGGGCATCGGCTCGCTGATCCTCGGCCTGGGCATGGTGATCATCGGCGAGTCGGTGCTACGGCCCCGCTCGGTGCCTGCGGCGCTGTTGGCGGTGGTGGTGGGGGCGATTGTGTTTCGCATGATGATCGCCATCGCCCTGCAGCTCGGCCTCGAGCCGGTAGATCTCAAGCTCGCCACCGCGGCGCTGCTGCTGATCGCGATGTCTTTTGGCCGGCTGCGCATCCCCGGCGTGGCTGACCAGGGGAGGTTGCAGGGATGAGCCTCACGGTCTCCGGTCTCAGTTGGAGCCATCCGCTGCCGGGATCGGGCTGGCGGCAGCTGTTTCAAGACTTTTCGCTCAGCTGTCCGGCTGGGCAATTTCTGGTGGTGATCGGTAGCAATGGTTCCGGCAAGAGCACCCTGCTCAACCTGGTGGCTGGCACCCTGCGCGAGGACCAGGGCCAGATCCACCTCGGCGATCGCCCCCTGCACAAGCGGCGCGATCACCAGCGGGCCCGTTGGATCGGCCGGGTGATGCAGAACCCGCTGGAGGGCACCTGCCCGGGCCTGACGGTGGCCGAAAACCTGCGTCTGGCCGAGCGCCGTAACCGGTCCGCCCTGGTTAACGGAGGGTTCCTGCTTGGTGCCTTGGGCGGCATTCACCCCAATGGCGCCGATCGGCGCCGCTACCGCGCCTTGCTGGCTGATCTGGGCCTGCCCCTGGCTGACCGCCTTGATGAACCCGTGGGCCAGCTCTCCGGCGGGCAACGCCAGAGCCTCAGCCTGGTGATGGCCACCCTGGGCTCTCCCGAGCTGCTGCTGCTCGATGAGCACACCGCCGCCCTCGATCCCCGGGCCGAGGCCACCGTGATGGCCCTCACCGAACGCCTGATCCGCCAGCTCGGCACGACCGCCTTGATGGTGACCCACAGCCTCGAGCAGGCGCTCAGCCATGGCGACAGGCTGGTGATGTTGCACGAAGGTCGCCTGATCGGCGACTGGAGCGCTGCGGAGCGGGAAGCCCTCGACCCTCCCGCATTGCGAGCCATGTATGGCACGGCCATAGTGGCTGCGCAATCTCTCAGTGCCCCCGATGGGTCTTCAGCGTCGTGAATTTCTGAGCCTGGTGGGTGCGGGCGCGGTGAGCACGGTGGTGCTCTCGGCCTGCGGCAAGCTCGGCGGCGGCGCCAAGGTGAAGGGCCCCACCATCGCCATGTTGCAGATGGTGGAAGCCCCGCCCCCCACCAACACCCGCAAGGGGTTCGAGGCGGCCTTGGCTGAGGCCGGCTACGTCCCGGGCAAAACGGCCAACTTCATCCAGAAGGATGCGGCCGGCGAACTGCCCAACACCACCCTGGTGATGAAGCAGTTTGTGGGCGACAAAGTCGACATGATTTTGGCGGTGGGTACGCCGCCGTTGCAGGCCGCCATGAAGGTGGCACCCGAAACCACGCCGGTGATCTTCTGCTATTGCTCCAACCCTTGGGGTGCCGGCGCCGGCACGCCCCCGGGCGGCGTCGGTCAGCACAAGCCCAACGTGGTGGGCACCATCGGCACCAACCCGGTGGGCAAAGAGCTGGATCTGGCCCGCCAGATCAACCCCGCGATCAAGACCGTGGGCCTGATCTTTAACCCCGGAGAACCGAACTCTGAATACGAAGCCAAGGTGCTCAAGCAGGAGGCCGCCGAGCGCAACATCACCGTGGTGGAGCAGTCGGTAGCCAACTCTGGCGAGGTGTTGCAGGCCGCCCAGGTTCTGGCCGATAAGAAGGTGGAGGCCTTCGTGAAGATCGGCGATTACGCCACCATCCAGGGTTTCGGCTCGATCGCCAAGGTGGGCCTCGAGAAGAAGATCCCCGTCTATTCGGTGGATGCCGACGACATCAAGCTGCCCGGCTGCCTGGCCACGATCGGCTGGGCCTATTTCGACGACGGCTATGCCGCCGGCAAGCTGGCGGTGCGGGTGCTCAAAGGAGAATCGCCGGCCACGATGGCCTTCGAGCCCCTGACCAAAACCGAGCTGTTGGTCAACAAGGCCACCGCCGAGGCGATTGGCGTCGTGCTGCCTGAGGCTTTGCTCAAGGAGGCGAATGAGGTGGTGGGGTAGGCCCCAGCCCTCAGGGCAGCGGGGTGATGGCCTGGAGCTTGTCGTTGAGCTGGCTGGCCATCGACTGACGGCCCACAGCCAGCACCTTGAGGGTGTCTTCGTGCATGCGCAGCTGGGCGTCCGCCACCTGCATGCCGCGCACCAGCTCTTTGAGTTCGTCGGGGAGGCTGTTGAGGTCGTAGCGCTTGCCCTCAAAGGTGAGCACGGGCGGTTGGTTGCCTGGGGCTGCTGGGCTGACGATATCCAAGGAAATCCAGGAGGGGCCCCTCACGATAGGGGTGGACCCACCGGTCGCTTGAAAAAAAACATCAGCAAGGGCCCCACCTGGGAGGCTTCCACCATCTCCCAATTCTCCTTGCCGAGCGCATTGAGAAAAAACTGCAGCTGCTCGGCTGGATGGCGGGGCCTGGTGGCCGCGGCGCCGTATTGCTGGGGAAATTCCTTCTGCAGAAATTCCGGGCTGAGGGCCCCGCCCAGCTTGTCGCTGTCGGCCTGGGGGGTCGGAGGCCCCGGCGGATTGCCGCTCTCCACATTGATGTGGATCACCCGGTATTCCCAAGCCATCAGGTTTGCAGGTGGATGAACTGGCGCTCGCAGAGCTCGCGGTAGCGGCCCCCGCTTGCCATCAACGCATTGTGGCTGCCCTGCTCCACGATTCGCCCGCCATCGAGCACCAGGATTCGGTCGGCGCCCTGCACCGTGGCCAGCCGGTGGGCGATCACCAGCACGGTGCGGCCGGCCATGGCCTGTTTCAGGCCCCGCTGCACGGCCTCTTCGGCCTCGGCATCGAGGGCGCTGGTGGCCTCATCGAGCAGCAGCACCGCTGGATTGCCGAGCACGGCCCGGGCGATGGCCAGCCGCTGCAGCTGGCCTCCGGAGAAATTGCTGCCCCGCTCCTCGATGCGGCTGGCGTAGCCCTGGGGCAGGGCCTGAATGAAACCGGCCGCGTTGGCCAGTTCAGCGGCCTGGTGGATGGCGGCCTCGCCGGCGGGCCGGCCGAAGGCGATCGCTTCGGCCACGCTGCCCGAAAACACGCTGCTCTGCTGGGGCACCAGGGCCACGGCCTGGCGCAACTCCCGGGCCCGCAGGTTGGCCAAATCCTGGCCATCGAGCAACACCCGGCCCTGTTGGGCGGTGTTGAAGCGCAACAGCAGCGAAAACAGGGTGCTTTTACCGGCGCCAGAGGGCCCCACCAGGGCCACCACCTGGCCGGGTTCAATGCTCAAGTTGAGGTCGTGCAGCACGGGCTGGGCGGGGCTGTAGCCGAAACGCACCTGCTCGAGCACCAAAGCGCCGTGCACGCTGCCCAGCGGCTGGGCGCCTGGCCGATCCGGTGCTTCCACCGGCTCGGCCTCGATCGCCCGCAGGCGCCGCAGGGAGGCCTGGCCCTGCTGGAACTCGTTGAAGTTGGTCGTGAGGTGGGAGATCGGATCGATCAGCATCAGTAGCGCCGCCACGTAGCTGCTGAACCCCTGGCTATTGAGGCCGCCGGCCTGAATGCGGGCGGCGCCGATCAGCAGCACGGTGAGAATCCCGGCGGCCTCGAGGAAGCCCACCACCGGGTGCTGCAGGGCCAGCAGTTTCAAGGTGCGGTAGCGGGCCCGACGGTGCAGGTCGATCTCGGTGTCAAAGCGCTGCTGCAACCAGGGTTCAGCCGCAAAAGCCCGCACCAGGGGCAAGCCCGTGATCGCCTCTCCCAGCAGGCCGGCCAGCTCGCTCACCTGTTTCTGGCTGCGTTCGGCGGCGGCCATCACCCGGGCGCCAAAACTGCTCACCAGCACCACCACCACTGGCGCCAACAGCAGGGTGGCCAGGGCCAGGGGTGGATCGAGCCACACCATGTACCCCAGCACCACCACCAGCTGCAGGGCGCTGGGGGTGGTGTCCTGGATGGTTTTGTAGATCACCTCGCCGACCCGGTCGGCGTCTTCGGTGAGGCGGTAGGTGAGATCGCCGGCGGAGAGCTTCTCCAGGGCTCCGAATTCGAGCCGTTGCAGCCGGGCAAACAGCCCCCGGCGCAACTCCTGGCTCACCCGCAGGGCTGGGCCGGCCAACAGGGTGTCCTGGCCAAATTGGGCCGCCTTCTGAACGAGAAACAGCCCCAGGGCCGCGGCAATGGTGCGCAACACCATGGGGAAGTCGCCGGCGCCGATGGCGGGGATCAGCTGGCCGGCCAGCCAGGCCAGCAGCGGCCAGCAGGCCACAAAGATCAGCATGCACAGGCCCCCGGCCATCAGGCGTCGGGAGTGGGGCTTCAGCAGCGGCCAGAGCTTTCGAAACCCGGCCGTGGGCGGTGCAAGCATGCGCTCACGCTATCGCCGCCTGTTGCGGCCCCAGCCTTGAAACTCGATCAATTCCTCAAGTTCCAAGGCCTGGTGGGCACCGGTGGCGAGGCCAAGCTGCGCATCCAGCGCGGCGACGTGCGCGTCAACGGCAGCATTGAAACCCGGCGCGGCCGGCAGCTGGCCCTGGGCGATGCGGTGGCGATCGATGGGCGGGAGCTGCTGTTCCAGGGACAGCGCCCCGCGGCCCATTAGGTTTTGCAGACATCGTTGGGGTGGGCCAGTGCGCAAGGCCGTGATCGCGGGTAACTGGAAAATGCACATGACCTGCGCTGAGACGCGGGTGTTTGCGGCCACCTTCCGACCGCTGATCGCCGATCTGCCCGACGACCGGGAGGTGGTGATCGCTCCGCCCTTCACCTCGATCCCCACCCTCTGCCGTCACCTCGCCGGGGCCGGCGTGCAGATTGCTGGTCAGAACGTGCATTGGGAGGATCAAGGTGCCTACACCGGCATGATCTCGGCGCCGATGCTGGTGGAGCACGGCGTGTCCCACGCGATCGTGGGCCACAGCGAGCCGCGCAAGTACTACAGCGAGAGCGATGAGCAGATCAATCTGCGCGCCCGTAACGCCCAGATCCATGGCCTGATCCCGATCCTGTGCGTGGGCGAGAGCCTCGACCAGCGGGAATCGAACGAAACCGAGCGGGTGATTCACCGCCAGATTGAACAGGGCCTCGAGGAGGTCAATCCCACCGCCTTGATCGTGGCCTATGAGCCGATCTGGGCGATCGGCACCGGCAAAACCTGCGCCGCTGAGGAAGCCAACCGGATCTGTGGCTTGATTCGTGGCTGGGTGGGCAATCCCGCTGTCACGGTGCAGTACGGGGGATCGGTCAATCCCGCCACCATCGATGACCTGATGGCCCAGAGCGAGATCGATGGCGTGCTGGTGGGGGGTGCGTCGCTCGACCCGGTGAGCTTCGCCCGCATCGCCAACTACGGGCGCTGAGGGGAGTCGCCTGATGGGTGAGCCCCGCTTCCCCTGGGGTGGGCGCACCGCCGTGATGGGGGTGCTGAATCTCACCCCCGACTCCTTCAGTGACGGTGGCCGGTTGGCCACTGTCGAAGCAGCAGTGCGCCAGGCCGGCCTGATGCTGTCCCAGGGGGCTGATCTGCTCGATCTGGGTGCCCAGAGCACCCGCCCCGGTGCTGAAGAGGTGGGGCCGCAGCGGGAGCTGGAGCGGCTGCTACCGCCGCTGGCCGCGATCCGCGCCGCCCATCCCAGCGCCCTGCTTTCGATCGACACCTTTCACGCCGCCGTGGCCGAGGCCGCCCTGGCGGCTGGGGCCCACTGGATCAACGATGTAAGCGGCGGCCGCCGCGATCCAGCTTTGCTGCGGTTGGTGGCCTCGGCGGGCTGCCCCCTGGTGCTGATGCACAGCCGCGGCGATAGCCGCACGATGGATCAACTGGCGCACTACGACGATGTGGTGGCGGAGGTGCGCGCTGAACTGCTGGCGGCCACCGAAACCGCACTGGCGGCCGGCGTGGGCGCGAGGCAGCTGATCTGGGACCCGGGGCTGGGCTTCGCCAAGGACACTGGCCACAACCTGTCGCTACTGGGGGGGCTGGCTTCCCTTGCGGCCGAGGGCTTTCCGCTGCTGGTGGGCCCCTCCCGCAAGCGCTTCATCGGTGCCGTGCTGAACGAATCCCGGCCTCGGGCGCGGCTCTGGGGCACGGCGGCCGTGTGCGGCTTTGCCATCGCCCAGGGGGCGCGGATCCTGCGGGTGCATGACGTGGGGCCGATCGTGCAGACCTCTCGCATGGCCGATGCCCTTCAGGCCTCTGTGACCCCCTCAATCCGATCTTCGATCTCCTGGTAGATCTCCTGGAGTTGGGCGATGTTTTCGTCACTGGTTTCCCAGTAGCCGCGGCCATTGACTTCCAGCAGCGTGCCGACGATGCGGCGGAAGCTGTGGGGGTTGAGCTCCATCAACCGCTTGCGCATCTCCGGGTCGTTGATGAAGGTGTCGTTGGCATCCTCATAAACAAAATTGTCAACGGCGCCGCTGGTGGCACTCCAGCCCAAAGTGAAGTTCAGCCGTTTGGCCACTTCCCGCACGCCCTCATAGCCGGAATTGAGCATGCCCTCATACCATTTGGGGTTGAGCAGCTTGGTGCGGGAATCGAGCCGGATGGTTTCACTCAAAGAGCGCACTTGGGCGTTGGCCGTGGTGGTATCAGCGATGTAGCTGGCCGGTGCCTTGCCATCGTCCCTCAACCCCTGGATCAGCTTGGTGGGGTCGGAATCGAAGTAGTGGCTCACATCGGTGAGGGAGATTTCGGCTGAGTCCAGGTTCTGGAAGGTCACGTCGGCGGTTTTCATCGCCGATTCGAACACCTCGCGGTTCTGGTTCATCTCGCCCGGGTTGTCGGCATTGAAGGCGAATGTTTTGCGGGAGAGATACATCTCCTGCAGCTCGTTTTCCTCCTCCCAGGTGCTGTTCTCCACCGCCAGGTTGACGTTGGAGGAATAGCTGCCGCTGGCATTGGAGAACACCCGGGTGGCGGCATCCCTCAGGGAAACGCCCTGGGCCTCAGCTTGCTCCTGGGCGTGGCGGCGCACGAAGTTCAGCTCCAGGGGCTCATCGGCCTCGGCCGCCATCTTGACGCCCTGGTCGATCAGGCCCATCTGGTTGATGAACAGGTCGCGGAAGACGCCGCTGCAGTTCACCACCACATCGATGCGGGGCCTGCCCAGCTCCTCCAGGGAGATCAGCTCCAGTTTGTTCACCCGGCCGAGGGAGTCGGCCACCGGTCGCACGCCGATGAACCAGAGGATCTGGGCCAGGGATTCGCCGTAGGTTTTGATGTTGTCGGTGCCCCAGAGCACGCAGGCGATCGTTTCGGGCCAGGTGCCCTGCTCGGCTTTCTGGCGCTCGATGAGGCGATCCACCACCACCTTGGCTGCCGCAATCGCCGCCCGGGTGGGAATCGATTGGGGATCGAGGGCGTGGATGTTCTTGCCGCTGGGCAGCACGCCGGGGTTACGGATCGGGTCGCCGCCGGGGCCCGGCAGCACGTATTCGCCATCGAGGGCCTTGAGCAGGCTCTCCATTTCCATGTCGGCGCAGATCTGCTCGAGGCAGAAGCGCAGGTAGCCAAACAACCTGTCGAGTTCGGCCTGGTCCACCCCGCCAAAGCCGGCGCCGCGGCAGGCGCCCAGCCAGGGGCTGGGCAGCTGGAAGCCGAAGCGCTCGAGCAGCTTGAAGAACCAGCCGAAGTTTTCCCGCAGGGTCACCCGGCCATCGGCGCCGGTGACGGCCTTCACCATCGATCCCACCGCCGCGCGGCACACCTCGGTGATGAGGCGGTTGAG
>CBFIGH010000063.1:0-13504 GCA_965662115.1 Cyanobium sp. | reverse complement strand
TGAACCGCTTTTTCGCCACCGCCCCCCTGGAGCCCCAGCAGTGGCTGATCTGCAGCGTGGCCCTGGTGGTGATGGTGCCGGTGGCCGCCCTGGCCGAGCGGCTCGATCCCACCACGGCAGTCACGGGCGGAACGGGGCCCTCAACCCGCGCAACGGATGGTTGAGATGCGCGATGCCGGGTTCGAACCAGCGACATCCTGCTTGTAAGGCAGGCGCTCTACCGCTGAGCTAATCGCGCTTAAAACGCAACTTACACCAAACAACCATGGCCAGCGGCCGCAGCCACGACCGAGCCACCTGGGCCCTGAGCCTGCCCTTCGGCCTGCTCTGGTGGCCGTGGCTGGGGCTGGCGGGGCTGGCCTGCGGCGGGCTGGCCTTCCTGGTGGGGGGGCTGCTGCTCTCCCCCGACCTGGACACCCGCTCCAACCCCACCCGCCGCTGGGGGCCGCTGCGGCTGCTGTGGTGGCCCTACCGGCGCCTGCTGCGACACCGTTCGCTGCTCTCCCACAGCCCCCTGCTCGGCACCTGCGGGCGCCTGGCCTATCTGGCGGCCCTGCTGCTGCTGGCCTGCCTGCTGCTGGAGCCCCTGGGGGGACTGCCACCACAACAGCTCATCGCAGCCGCCCGCGGGCTGTGGCAACAGCAGCGGCCCCTGCTGCTGGCGGCCCTGGTGGGGCTGGAGGCCAGCAGCTGGCTGCACCTGATCCAGGACGGCGACCCCATGCCCAAAACACCACGCTTGCTGCGAAGGTAGCGACGATCCACCGGCCGCGTCCGATGAGCGTCCCTGCCGACCCAACCCTGGCGGCCCTGGCGGAGCTGCTGGCGGTGGTGGCCCAGCTGCGGGATCCTGAGGGGGGCTGCCCCTGGGACCTGCAGCAGAGCCACGCTTCCCTGGTGCCCTACGTGCTCGAGGAGGCCCACGAGGTGGCCGATGCGATCCGCCATGGCGACGACGCCCACCTGGCTGAGGAGCTGGGCGACCTGCTCCTGCAGGTGGTGCTGCACGCCCAGATCGCCAGCGAGGCGGGCCGCTTTGATCTGACCCAGATCGCCGCGGGCATCAGCGCCAAGCTGGTGCGGCGCCACCCCCACGTGTTCGGCGGCGAGCCGGCCAGCTGGGAGGCGATCAAGGCCGCCGAGTCTCCCGAGGCGCCCTCGGCCAGCCCACTGAGCAACCGCCTGGCGGGCAAGGTGCGCGGCCAGCCCGCCCTGGCCGGCGCCATGACAATCTCCAAAAAGGCCGCCGCCGCCGGCTTCGAATGGGATGACATGGCCGGCGTCTGGGGCAAGGTGCACGAGGAGCTCGACGAGCTCAAGGAGGCCGTCTCCGAAGCGATGGCCAGCGGCAACAGGGCCCACGCCCAGGAGGAACTGGGCGACCTGCTGTTCACCCTGGTGAACGTGGCCCGCTGGTGCCAAATCAGCCCAGAGGAGGGCCTGGCGGGCACCAACCGCCGCTTCCTCGATCGCTTCTCCCGTGTGGAGGCTGCCCTGGGCGGTGATCTCCAGGGCCGCAGCATCGGTGAGCTTGAGGGCCTGTGGCAGCAGGCCAAGGCCCAGATCCGGGCCGAGGGCGGGACCGCACCAGAGCGCTGAAGGCCCCAACCAACTGGCCAAAGCCGAAGCAGCTCAGTCCTCCGGCAACTGAATCCGGCCCCGACGCTGCCCCTTGATCGCGCCGCGCTGCTTCTTGGCCGCCAAGCGCCGCTCCTTCGAGCCCCGGCTGGGCTTGGTGGGCCGGCGCGGTGGCGGCGGCGACTTGATCGCCTCCTGCAGCAGCTCCACCAGACGCGCCCGGGCCGCGACACGGTTCTGCCACTGGGAGCGGTGCTCGCTGGCCGCGATCACGATCGCCCCATCGACCAGCTTGTCCGCCAGCCGCCGCAGGGCCCGGGCCTGCAGCAGCGGCGGCAGGGCAGCGGAAGCCGCCAGATCAAACACCAGCTCCACCCGCGAGTCGGTGCTGTTGACGTTCTGGCCGCCGGGCCCGGAGGAGCGCGAAAAGCGCCAGGCCAGCTCAGCAGCAGGGATGGTCAGGCCAGGGCCCAGGGGGAGATCGGCAGCGGGAATCAGCAACATTGCAGATGGGCACATGTTGCAGCAAGGTTCCTAGATGTTCCAGGCGAGCAGCGTGAAGATCAAAGCCGAAAGAATGGTGATCGGCGCAAAGAGCGCATCAATCCGATCAAGGCGGCGCAATTCAGCCGCCTGAAGGGACGGATCATCAATCGTATGCACGGCCAGATAATCTCTGCGGCAACTCCATATCGACAGCACAAAAGTTGCCAGGGAGACAAGGTAGGCAAATATATAAAGCTTATCGAGGAAGGTTAAGGCCGGCATCACTGGCACGGAGCCGCGGTATTCCTGCTGCAGAAAAATCAGGGTGAGCACCACGGTGGTCGGGGCGCCAACGCGAGTTTCCCATTCCTTGCGATCCACTTTGGCCACCAGGGTGAGCATCAGCAAAACAACTGCAAGAGGCTGAATGAGACGCCAAAACGATCCCCAGGTTGATGTTCGATAGATCGCTTCAAAAACCACTTGGCTGAATTGCCGCGGCGGACTAGCCTCCAGATATCCAAATACTGAATCATATTGCTGCCTAAATTCTGCAATTGACCAGCCTTCATTAATCCAACCATTGATATCTTTCAGCGGCCCAAGACCACTGCCTCCAGTGTCCGGCAACAACCTGGCATTCTGGTAGTCCAAGCCCCCCGTAGGATCCCGGGCTTCGAAAATCAATGGCAGGGTCAAACTATTAAAAGGAAATCGACGCAAATCCAGCTGATCAATTTTAAAGCGGCCGTGATAATTAAATACTTGCTTATATCGGCTATCGCCGATCTTCTCTGGTTGGTCGGTTGCCCTGATCAACGATTCACCAGCACTCCCCTCCAGCAGGTTAATCGGCTGAATAATGTCCTGGATGCCGAGACTATTAGAGCGCATGAATTTTTCGAGCGGCTCCTCCCAGATCACCCAGATCAAACCCGTGCTGGAAAAGCCTGGTGCCGACAGGTCTAGATCGTAGTTGTTCATAGCGAAAATGCCGATCTGAATCTTATTTTTGGCATTGCTAAGCGCCAACTGATCCTTTTCCAGCGCCTTCAATCCGGGATCACGCCCCCGCTGCAGACTCTCTTCTAGACCCTGCACGGAAGCACCACGCTGGGAAACCCTCGGCGTGGCCGTCTGCTCCGACTGCGCACCAATTCGGGAGGCCGGAATCTCAAGCCGCCGCACTAGAGAAATCACCACAAGCAGAGCAAGTAGCGCTAACCCAAGTGTAACCAGGTTGGTGATCCGATTTTTTCCACTCAACATGGGTGCTGGCCGCAAGTCTCAACACGATCCACGCAGGCAATCCCCCGATCTAGGCCAAAGATTAACCCCATTGGCCGTCCCACATGAATGGAGATACCGGCAAAGCGTAGCCTTAACTACAGACTGCCTAGCCCGGCATTCCATGTTAATTTTGCCTGAAAGGACATATCAATGCTGGTTCCGTTCACACGCCTGTCTCCGAAAAAACGTTTTCTTGTGCTGATTGCAGCGCTGCTCATCGCCCTGATGTCTTTCGGATTCTTTCTCGACTCAACACTTTACAGGCAAGCCAAAAATGAAATTGATAATCGGGCACATTTTTTTATGGACACGATGCTGGCCGTGCGCGAATACACCAGCAGCGATGTTAACCCAATCATTGCGCCGCTCAACTTCAAATCTTCCAGCTTCCTGCCTGAAGCCGTTCCGAGCTACGCTGCAACCAGAGTTTATTCCTATCTGAACAAGAAAAAAGAGTACCGAGAATATCTCTACAGAGAGGCCACGCTAAATCCTACGAACCTAAAGGATCGCGCTGATACTTTTGAAGCCCGCATCATTGAGATTTTCAGGGCCAATCCTGCTACCAAAGAACAGGAAGGCACCTACAACGCCGCCGCAGGGAAACTCCACTACGTCGCCAGGCCGATTGTGATCAACAAGGCCAGCTGCCTTGCCTGTCACTCCACCCCGGAGAAAGCGCCGCCCAGCCAGCTGGCAACCTATGGCACGGTCAGTGGGTTTGGCTGGAATCTCGGCGAGATTGTCGGTGCTCAGATTGTCAGCATTCCGGTGGAGGAAGTGACGGCGGCAAAAGGCATCCATTTTCTCTCGATCCTGTTGATCTTCTTCCTTGCCCTTGCTGTGCTCAGCCTGCTGCTCGTTTCGCTCTCCACGGTGATGCGGCTGCGTTGAATTCCCAGGGACCACCGGGCGCTTGACTGGAACCATCTACTCCCGACCTGTGAGCACTGCGCCCGCCCCCGGCTGGATCGACGAGGTCTTCGACGGCGTGCGCTACGGCCTGGCCGGCCGGGTGATCGCCGAGCAGCAATCCCCCTTCCAGCGGGTGACGATCATCGAGAGCCAGCGCTACGGCAAGGGCCTGCTGCTCGATGGCTGCTGGATGACCGCCGAGCGCCAGGAGCGGCACTACCACGAGGCGATTGTGCATCCCGCCCTCTGCAGCGCCGAGCGCATCGAGCGGGTGCTGGTGATCGGTGGCGGCGATGGCGGCACCGCCCGCGAGTGCCTGCGTCATGCCGGCGTGCAGCAGCTCGACCTGGTCGAGATCGACGGCCTGGTGGTGGAGTGGAGCCAGCAGCATTTGCCCTCCATTGGAGGCAACTGCTGGAGCGATCCCCGCCTCCAGCTCAGCGTGGGCGACGGCATCGCCTGGGCGGCGAACGCGGCCGACGCCAGCTACGACGTGGTGATCGTTGACGGCTCCGACCCGGCCGGGCCGGCCGAGGGCCTGTTCAACCGGACCTTTTTCCAGCACTGCCGCCGGATTCTCAGGCCCGGCGGTGTGTTCGCCACCCAGAGCGAGTCACCCGAGGCCTTCCGAGCAGTGCACATCGACACCGTGAAGCTGCTCCGCGAAGTGTTCGGCCACGCCGACCCGATGTATGGCTGGGTGCCCATGTACCCCAGCGGCTGGTGGAGCTGGACGTTCGCGGCGGTGAATGGCCCCCGCTACCGCCAGCCCAACCCTGAGCGGGCGGCCGCCGTGGCTCCAGGCTGCCAGATCTGGAGTCCCCGCTGGCAACGGGGCGCCCTTGACGCCATCCCGGCCGCCATCGAGCGGGAGCTGGCGGGCTGAGGCTGATTCAGTAGCAGCAGGTGCCGCTGGTGCGCTGCTCGCGCAGGCGTTCATGCTGCTGGCTGATCAACAGCACGGCCAGGGTGGGATGGTTGTGCAACAGGTTGAGGAAGCGCAGCCGATCGAGGCGCAGGATTTCCACCGGCGTGCGGGCCAGGGCGTCGTTGCGGTAGAGGCCATCCCGCCAAACGATGTCCTGGTAACTGAACAGCTCACCGGGCCGGTAACAGAGTTTTTCGCCGGCTTCGCCAATCAGCTCAACGATGCCGCGCCTGGCCCCATAGATGGAATCGGCCCGTTCCCCGAGGGAGAACACCTTGGCACCGGTGGGCAGGGTGAGCACCTCACAGTCCAATTGGGCTGCCATCAATTCGATGGGGGTGGTGATCGCCACCGATATGGTCAATGCGCTGGCCCTCAACAAAGCTTCAAGGGTCTGTAATAACGCCTCCGTGGCCCCAGCGGCCAGCGGCGATGTGACCGCGGCAACCATTGGCGTATAAAAGTTTATGAATGCTTCAGCTTTGCCTGAGAGCCGCCTCGAGGCTGAGTTGCTGATTCGGCAGGGATGGCGCTCCGGTCCCGGAGGGTTGGCCCGGGTTCAGCACCGGCAGCCGCGGCGGCCGGGCTGTCCAGTGGTGGCACCAGAGGTCGGCGGCCAACTCGGGATGGATCGGCAACTGGCGCAGCTGGCACCAGCCCATGTCCACCCCCTTAGGCGGGGCGCAATGGCGGCAGCTTCGGCAGCATGGGCGCTGACCCATTCGCGGATCGTTTTGGTCTCTCAAGGTATGGACGGTTGGCACCAGACGGAAGCGGGAAAGCCGAATCTTTCGAGTTACTTCGGGATTGCCGCCAGCCTCAATAGGATCGCCAGATGACCTTGCAGCGCACACCCCTGTTTGAAGCCGCCCGGGCGGCCGGGGGCCGGATGGTGCCTTTCGCCGGCTGGGAGATGGCCGTGCAGTTCGGCGGGCTGGTGGCTGAGCACACCGCCGTGCGCAGCCACTGCGGCGTTTTCGACATCTCCCACATGGGGGTGCTGACCCTGCGGGGCGATGGCAGCAAGGACGCCCTGCAGGCCCTGGTGCCCACCGATCTGTTCCGCATCGGCCCCGATGAAGCCTGCTACACGGTGTTGCTCAACGAGGCGGGCGGCATTCGCGACGACCTGATCGTCTACGACCGGGGCTGGCGCGGCACCCACGAGCTGCTGCTGGTGATCAATGCCGCCTGCGCCGAGGCCGACACGGCCTGGATCCGCAGCAAGCTGGAGCCCCAGGGCATCACGGTGGTGGATCGCAAGGCCGATGGGGTGTTGCTGGCCCTGCAAGGCCCCGAAGCCGCCGAACGGCTGGAAACCCTCAGCGGTGAAAGCCTCGCTGGCCTGCCCCGCTTCGGCCACCGGGAGCTGACCCTGGCGGGCGCCACCGCCTTCGTGGGTCGGACGGGCTACACCGGCGAAGATGGCTTCGAGCTGCTCCTGCCCCGCCAGGCGGGCCTGGACCTCTGGGGTCAGCTGCTGGAGGCCGGGGTCACCCCCTGCGGCCTCGGCGCCCGCGACACCCTGCGCCTGGAGGCGGCCATGCACCTCTACGGCAGTGAGATGGATGCCACCACCTCCCCCCTGGAGGTGGGACTGGGCTGGTTGGTGCACCTGGAGATGCCCAAGCCGTTCATCGGCCGCGAGGTGCTGGAGCGCCAGAGCGCCGCCGGGGTGGAACGCCGCCTGGTGGGCCTGAAACTCCAGGGGCGGGCCATCGCCCGGCATGGCTATCCCGTGCTCCACAACGGCGAGCCCGTGGGCGAGGTCACCAGTGGCACCTGGTCGCCAACCCTGCAGGAAGCGATCGCCCTGGCCAGCGTGCCCGCCACCGCCGCCAAGCTGGGCACCGAACTGGCCGTGGAGATCCGCGGCAAGGCCGAACCGGCGGTTGTGGTCAAGCGGCCCTTCTACCGGCGGGGCTGATCCAGCGCGGGCTGCCGGGTGGGACAATCGCTGATTGCTCCCCCACTCCCAGCATGCGCAGCCACGGATGCGGCGACCTGCGCCCCGATGCCAGCGGCCAGGCCGTGCAGCTCTGCGGCTGGGTGGACCGCAGCCGCGACCACGGCGGCGTGATCTTCATCGACCTGCGCGACCGCAGCGGCAGCGTGCAGATCACGGTGGACCCCGACAACGGCGCCGCGATGTTCGCCACCGCCGAGCACCTGCGCAATGAAACGGTGGTCCAGGTGGCCGGCACGGTGCGGGAGCGGCCCGGCGACGCCATCAACGACAAGCTGGCCACGGGCCGGGTGGAAGTGGTGGCGGGCAGCATCACCGTGCTCAACGCCGTCAAGGGCAACCTGCCCTTCCCGGTGTCGGTGCACGACGAGGAGAACACCCGCGAAGAGCTGCGGCTGCGCCACCGCTACCTCGACCTGCGCCGCGGGCGCATGAACAGCAACCTGCGCCTGCGGGCCCAAACCATCCAGGCCGCCCGCCGCTTCCTCGAAGAGCAGGGCTTCATCGAGGTGGAAACCCCCGTGCTCACCCGCTCCACCCCCGAGGGCGCCCGCGACTACCTGGTGCCGAGCCGGGTGTGCGGCGGCGAATGGTTCGCCCTGCCCCAGTCGCCCCAGCTGTTCAAACAACTGCTGATGGTGGGCGGCATCGAGCGGTATTACCAGGTGGCCCGCTGCTTCCGCGACGAAGACCTCAGGGCCGACCGCCAGCCGGAATTCACCCAGCTGGACATCGAGATGAGCTTCATGGGTCAGGAGGAGATCCTGGAGCTCAACGAAGCCCTGATCAGCCAGATCTGGAAGGCCGTCAAAGGGGTGGAGCTGCCCCGCCCCTTCCCGCGCCTGAGCTGGCATGAGGCGATGGCGCGCTACGGCACCGACCGGCCCGACACCCGCTACGGCCTGGAGCTCACCGATGCCTCGGACATCGTGGCCGGCATGGGCTTCAAGGTGTTCTCCGGCGCGGTGGCCGCTGGGGGTTCGGTGAAGGTGCTGCCGGTGCCCGGCGGCAACGAGGCGATCAGCAACGTGCGCATCAAGCCCGGCGGCGATGTGTTCAACGAGGCTCAAAAGGCTGGCGCCGGCGGCCTGGCCTTCATCCGGGTGCGCGAGGGGGGCGAGATCGACACGATCGGCGCCATCAAAGACAACCTCCCAGAAGAGAAAAAAGCCGAGCTGCTGGCGCGCACCGGCGCCGAGCCCGGCACCCTGCTGCTGTTCGGCGCCGGCGACACCGCCACGGTCAACAAGGCCCTCGATCGGGTGCGCCAGTTCCTGGCCCGCGAGCTGGGCCTGGTGCCGCCTGATCGGGAGAACACCACCTGGAACTTCCTGTGGGTGGTGGATTTTCCGATGTTCGAATTCAACGCCGGCGAAAACCGCCTCGAGGCCCTGCACCACCCCTTCTGCGCCCCCAATGCCGCCGACCTCGGCGACGACCCGGCAGCCTGGGCTGAAACGCTGCCCACGGCCCGCGCCCAGGCCTACGACCTGGTGCTCAATGGCCTGGAGCTGGGCGGCGGCTCGCTGCGCATCCATGATTCGGCCCTGCAGCGCCAGGTGCTGCAGACGATCGGCCTGCCGCGCCAGGAGGCCGAGCGCCAGTTCGGCTTCCTGATCGAAGCCCTCGACATGGGCGCCCCACCCCACGGCGGCCTGGCCTACGGCCTGGACCGGATCGTGATGCTGCTGGCCGGCGAGGAGTCGATCCGCGACACGATCGCTTTCCC
The DNA here is from genome assembly GCA_965662115.1 of Cyanobium sp. Lineage (GTDB taxonomy): Bacteria > Cyanobacteriota > Cyanobacteriia > PCC-6307 > Cyanobiaceae > Cyanobium_A. The sequence goes on along the minus strand of CBFIGH010000063.1, from coordinate 4,612 downwards.
GAAAACCCAGCAGGCCCGCTGCCTGATGACCCAAGCCCCCGCCGACGTGGCACCGAAGCAGCTCGAGGAGCTGCATGTGGCCAGCACCTGGGTGGAGGAGGAGGGGGACTGATCGCCCCAGCCGCCGCATCCAAAGCAACCAATCCGGATTAGAACCAATTCATTCCCAACCCGTAGCCATGGCCATCACCGCCCCCCCGATCGACATCGGCATCCCCGAAGCCGAGCGCCTGCAGATCGCCGAGGGCCTGGGCCGGGTGCTGGCCGACAGCACCGTGCTCTACGCCAAAACCCACGGCTTCCACTGGAACGTCACCGGGCCGATGTTCAACACGCTGCACCTGATGTTCATGGAGCAGTACACGGAGCTGTGGACCGCCCTCGACGCCATCGCCGAGCGCATCCGCGCCCTGGGCTGCCCGGCGCCGTTTGGCGGTGCCAGCTACGGCCAGCTCGCTTCGATCCCGGAAGCCCAGGGCGTCCCCGCCGCCTTGGCGATGGTGCGGGAGCTGGTGCTCGGCCATGAAGCCGTAGCCCGCACGATCCGCAGCGTGTTTGCCACCGCCGATGGGGCGGGCGACCAACCCACCGCCGACCTGCTCACCCAGCGGCTGCAGATCCACGAAAAAACCGCCTGGATGCTGCGCAGCCTGCTGGAGGGCTAAGCAGTGCCGATTGGGCGTCTGGCTTCGGCCGGTCGACGCCCGCTGCGCGGGCAATACCGGCCTCTAGCCAGGCGCCCAATCGGACCAGAAGCCTCCGCAAGCCGCACGAAAGCCTCCAGAGCTGAGCGAGCCCAAGCCCGACCCCGGCTCCTGCGGGGTTGGCTGCGGTGAGCGCGGTTTTGCACGCGCAGCGGGCGTGTCCCTTAGGGCGCCCGGTACATTGAAGGGTCCGCCACCGGGGTATGAGCAAGTTCGTCTTCGTCACCGGCGGGGTGGTGTCGAGCATCGGTAAGGGGATCGTGGCCGCAAGTCTGGGGCGGCTGCTCAAGAGCCGGGGCTACAGCGTTTCGATCCTCAAGCTCGACCCCTATCTGAATGTGGACCCGGGCACGATGAGCCCGTACCAGCACGGTGAGGTGTTCGTCACCCAGGACGGCGCCGAAACCGATCTGGACCTGGGCCACTACGAGCGCTTCACCGACACGGCCATGTCACGGCTGACCAGCGTGACCACCGGCTCGATCTACCAGGCGGTGATCAACAAGGAGCGCCGCGGCGACTACAACGGCGGCACGGTGCAGGTGATCCCCCACATCACCGGCGAGATCCGCGAGCGCATCCACCGGGTGGCCGCCAACTCGGGCGCCGACGTGGTGATCGGCGAGATCGGCGGCACGGTGGGCGACATCGAATCGCTGCCATTTCTGGAGGCGATCCGCGAATTCCGCGGCGACGTGGGTCGCCACGACATCGCCTATGTGCATGTCACCCTGCTGCCCTTCATCGGCACCTCGGGCGAACTCAAGACCAAACCCACCCAGCACTCGGTGAAGGAGCTGCGCTCAATCGGCATCCAGCCAGACGTGCTGGTGTGCCGCAGCGATCGGCCGGTGACCGAAGAGCTGCGGCGCAAAATCGGCGGCTTCTGCGGGGTGCCCCAGCGGGCGGTGATCCAGGCCCTCGATGCCGATAGCATCTATGCGGTGCCGCTGGCGATGGAGCAGGAGGGCCTCTGCCGTGAGGTGCTGGATGTGTTGCAGCTCCCCGACCACGACAGCGACATGACCCGCTGGCAAGACCTGGTCACCAAACTGCGCCACCCCGGCCCGGCCGTGAAGGTGGCGTTGGTGGGCAAGTATGTGCAGCTCAACGACGCCTACCTCTCGGTGGTAGAGGCGCTGCGCCATGCCTGCCTGGATCGGGACGCCTCGCTGGATCTGCGTTGGATCTGCGCCGAACAGCTCGAAACCCAGGGGGCCGAAACCCTGCTGGCGGGGATGGATGCGGTGGTGGTGCCCGGCGGTTTTGGCCATCGGGGCGTGGACGGCAAGGTGGCGGCGATTCGCTGGGCCCGGGAGCAGCGGGTGCCCTTCCTGGGCCTGTGCCTGGGCATGCAGTGCGCCGTGATCGAGTGGGCCCGCAACCAGGCGGGCCTCGAGGGCGCCACCAGCGCCGAGCTGGATCCGGAGTCGCCCCATCCGGTGATCCACCTGCTGCCGGAACAGCAGGACGTGGTGGACCTGGGCGGCACGATGCGCCTGGGCGTCTACCCCTGCCGGCTGACCGCCGGCACCATGGCCCAGCAGCTCTATGGCGACGAGGTGGTGTATGAGCGCCACCGCCATCGCTACGAATTCAATAACGCCTACCGCAGCCAGTTTCTGGAATCGGGCTACCTGATCAGCGGCAGCTCCCCCGATGGCCGCCTGGTGGAGCTGATCGAGTTGGGGGGCCACCCCTTCTTCACCGCCTGCCAATACCACCCGGAATTCCTCTCCCGCCCCGGCAAACCCCACCCGCTGTTTCGGGGCTTGATCCAGGCGGCGCAGCTCAGGGCGGCTTGAGGGCGTCCAGGTAGCCACTCCTGGTGTGAGCGAACGGGTCTGCGGACTGGTATCAGCGCTCGATCGGCTCCCGCATTCCCCGTTCAGGCATTCAGCCGCTCCAGCGCCTCGGCGCCCATCGCCCCCCCTTCCACGGTGGCTTCCTCCAGGTCGCCCCCCTGGAGCTGGTTCAGATCGGCATAGGCCTGCTGCAATTGCGCAACTTGCCGGTGCCGCAGCCCTTGACGGATTGAATCGCTCACCGCAACTGAACGGTTGGTGCTGTGGGCGTCGAGCTCGGCCAGCAAGGTCTCGTCCAGAGACAGGCTGATCGAGCGGGTGGCCATGGAGATTGCCAGAAATCCTCCCCTTCACTCTATGAGCCACCAGGGCAGGAAGCAGGGCATGGATCGCGAGCGAGTGGCTGCAGGCGGCCAGGGCTGTGCTGGCCTGCTGACGCCGTTCGTTGTTGAAGTGCTGCAGGCCCTCCTGGTAGAGCCAGCTTAAGAGTTTGCGGAAAACCAAGGCGCCGAGCCCAGCTCAGAGCACTGGATGGCACCGTTTTGGGCTGTTTTGGAACCTGTTGGCCGTCCGTCTGCCCACAGGGCTGCCTATGCGTGTGATCAACACGGGCTTGCTCGGGTGGCCAGGGGTCGCCGCGAGCCTCGATCATGCCGGTCCGCTGGGGCAGGCCGGCCGCCCATGCAGGCGCCGGAGAGAGCGGTGGGGATGGGTGGGCCATGCCGAGATCAGCCGCTGGATGAGAAGGCGGACTAACGTGATGGAAGCCCAGTCGTACGGCGCTGAATGCCATGGCTGTCACCCCGTATCGCGTCACCCCGGCCCGGATCGGCAACTCCTCCGGCCTGCGGCTGCCGGCGGCCTTCTACCGGGACCATCCCCAGTTCGCCGGCGCCGGCGGCCAGGTGGAGGTGTTGGATGACACCACACTGCTGCTACGCCTGGAGCCAGACGAGCAGCCGCAGGGCGAGGCAGACGAGGACAGCCTGATGCTCGGGCTGTTCCTTGATTTCCTCAGCCGTCAGGCGCTCACCGCCGAGCAAGGGCCTGTTCCCTATACCTTGGCCATGGCCGCAGAAGATGAGGAGCTGCTGGCTGGCGTCACGGTTGGGAGATCACCTTCCAGCCCCAGCTATTCGCCAGGCAGTACGCCGAGCTCAAAGCCGAGGTGAAACGGCTCAAACAGGAGCTTGAACCCCAGGCCTTTGTTTCGCACCCCCAGGTGAAGCTGCTGGCGGCGGTGATGGAGGGGATCAAGGAGCGCATCGCCGCTATGGCCGGCTCAAAGGCCTGGGTCTACCCGATCGCTACCGCCTGTTCTTCCGGCCGTTTGAGGCGAAGGGTCGGCGCCTGCTGCTGATCCTCTGGCTGGGCTACCCGCGCAAGGACGGAGATCGCAACGACTGCTATGCCATATTCACGGGGATGGTGCAGCGCGGTGAGCTGCAGGAGGACTGGGAGAGCCTGCAACGCGAGCTGGACTCCGATGCGCCGAGCACCGGCAGGCTGCGGCCATGAAGCGATTGGGATCTGGTGGGAAAGCACACCTAACAGGCCAAAGTTCCGCTGGATCGCGAGGCGATCTCCGCCTTGCTGCCACGGCCCAGGGCTCCAGGGGCAAAGGGCACCAGGTAGCACTCGGCTTCGGGGTACTCGCCACCAGGACGGCCTTTTAGGCGGGCTTGCGTCTGCCAATGCGGATCGGCTGGGGTTGGGGAACGGGGCGGTGTTGGCGATTGAGAGGTCAGGCTTCCAACTACGGCTCCTGCGGGGTGAGATCCAGGGCCATGCCGAACCGCTCCAGCGCCCATCGTCCCCCCAACCACGCTGGCTTCCGTCAAGTCGCCCCCCTGGAGCTGGCTCAGATCGGCATAGGCCTGCTGCAGCTGCGCAACTTACCGATACCGCAGCCATTGACGGATCGCCTCGCTCACCGCAGCCAAGCGGGTGGCCATGGGAGCTATTCGTTCCATGAGCTGCCAGGGCAGGGCAGGGAGCCGTGTGCGGCGGCTGCCCAGTGGAGGACGGATCGCGAGGGACTGGTTGCGGGCCTTGCTGATAAAGCCGGCCAGGGGCAGCTGCAGCAGCCGGTAAAGCAGGATC
>CBFIGH010000062.1:0-37569 GCA_965662115.1 Cyanobium sp. | reverse complement strand
CCGTACATCAGGGAGCCGGCGACGGGCTCGCGGATGCCGTCGATGTCGACAGGAGGAGCGGCGATGAACGCGACGATGAAGCAGATGGTGGCAGCCAGCAGGCAGGGGATCATCAGCACACCGAACCAGCCCACATAGAGGCGGTTGTTGGTGGAGGTGACCCACTCGCAGAACTGGTTCCACGCAGAAGCGCCTTGGCGCTGCTGAATTGTGGTTGTCATGAGAACGGGGTAAGGCAGGTACGTAGGTGCGGGGCGGAAAACCGCTCGCTCCTCAGAATGTAACACCCGTTCACACTTTGGCGGGGCTGGGCGGCGCCAAAGGGCGATCAGCCCTGCTGCTCGCTGTCATCCGTGCAACGGGCGCCGGTTCACAGCCGACCCTGCAGGCCGTAGAGCAGGGTCGCCGCGCTTTCGCGCAGGGCGAGGTGGTTGCGCTGCGCGGGCTGGAGGTTGGGTTCGGCAGCCACCGGGAACACCACCAGCTGCTGGCGCAGAAAGGCGCGGCTGGCCCGCGGGAGCTGCCAGGGATCGGTGATCAGCACAATGGCCGGTCTGGAGGAGGCTGGGTTGTGCTGGCGGATCCAGGCCCCCGTCACGGTGGCGTTCTCCCAGGTGGTGCGGGCACAGCTGTCCCCAGAGATGCGGCCCGGGGGCACGCCGAGTTGGAGCAGTCGCTCGGCCGTAGCCGGCGTGTCACCCGAGACATAGATCTGCTGCACACGGCCCTGGCTGAGCAGACCCGCAGCCCGGGCGGTGGTGGCCGCCGCAATCTCAGGGCCCCGGCCGACCAGCACGGCCAGGGCCGGGCCTGGGGATGGGGCCGGGGACGCGGGGATTTGGCTGGCAAGCCAGGCGCTGAGTGCCGCCGTGGCAAGCGGGCTGTACACCAGCGATGCGAGCAGCACGGCAAGGCCCGCAAGCAGGGCACGCCAGGCCCAGCCGATGCCGGCCGCTGCACAGGTCAGCACAATCAGGCCCGCCACCAGCGGCAGCAGCACCGCTGGTGTGGTGACCCCATGCAACAGGAGGTCGCGCACGGAAAACCAGGCGGCCGGTCCCGTAGGGCAGTGGGTCCAGTCGACCTGGGAGAGCAGCATGGTGATGCGCGGCACAACAGCGGTGAGCATGCGACCCCTGCTGAACAGGATGCTGAAGCAAGCCGTGGCCAGGCTGCACCTCTACCGGCTAGCCGCCGGGTTGTACGAAACCTATCGGCTGATGGCGAAACCGCACACCCACGGGGCCCTGGTGGCGATCTGGTGGCAAGGGCGCCTGCTGCTGGTGGAAACCAGCTACCGCAAGGTGTTGTCGTTGCCCGGCGGCGGGATCGAAGCCGGGGAGACGCCGCTGCAGGCGGCGGTGCGGGAGCTGGGCGAGGAACTGGGCATCAGCGCAGCGGCCCAGGAGCTCCAAAATCCCTGGGGATGCACCGAACTGTCGGCTGGGGGGTGCAACACGGTGACGATCTTTGCCTGGCACCCGACTGGTCAACCGGAGATCCGCGTCGATGGTCTGGAGATCAAGGGCTGCCAATGGCTGAAGCGCGAAGAGGCCCTTGCCAAACGACTCCCCAACCACCTACGCGACTACCTGAGCATCATCAGGGATTGATCGCTGGGCCGGCCGAACCACCTGCCTCGAACCGCCCCTCATGGGAGGCGCCCGTTGACGATCACCGGGGTGCCGCCCCCAGCCGATCCAGGCAAGGCCGGCACCACCGACGTCTGGCCATCCCACTTGTCGAGGAACAGCTTGTAGAGCACCTGGTCATCGAGGCTGGAATTGAGCGTTTCGTAGCGCTTGGCCTCCTGTTCGGCGATCAGCACCTCGGTCTGGGCCCGCAGCAACTGCTGCTCAGCGATCTGCTTCTGCTCGATCGCGGCGCGGTATTCCTCAGCAATTTGAAGGCCGGTCAAATCGAGGCCCTGCACGCTCACGTAGTCAAATTTGCGCAGCTCGTCAGCCACCTTTTCCTGCACCAGTTCGGAGATGGAGTTCCACTCCGTGGCAATCGTCACCAGTTCGTACTGGGAAAACACCGATTTCAGCGCCTTGAGCAAGGAGGGCTGGATCACCCGGGGATAGATCTGCTGGTCGTCGGTGGCGATGGTTTCGTAAACCCGTCCCGCCTCAGCGGGCTTCATGGCGTATTTCACCGTGGCGGTGGCCTGGATCACCTGAAGGTCTTTGGTCAGGGTGGAGAACTGCTCCGGCCGCACCTGGGTGCGCACATCAAACAGGGACGTGTTCTGGGCTAGGGGAATCTTGAGGTTGGCCCCGGGCTGGCGGGGTTGGCCGGTGACCTTGCCGAGGGTGGTGACCACGGCCACGTTCCCGGCCGGCACGATGAACACCGTCTGGGAAAGCAACACCAATCCGCCCAGGATCGCCGCAAAGATCAACTGCCAAAGGCCGCCGAAGCCGTTATCCGCGCCGGAGCGCATGGGAGATTGCATCGGAAGCCTGAACCCTTGATAGCGCCTAAACCCTAGGCGTTCCGGACCAGTTCGCTGTTCAGCCCAACCCTGCCGGGCCAGCTTTCCAGGGCCAGCTTCCGAGGGCCAGAGAACAAAATCTCACGACCACCTGACAAAGGCCGGCCGGCCGGCCAGGATCAAACCACAACCCCATGCCAGTTTTGATGTCGCCTGCCCCAGACCACTCCGCAGCCAACGGCGCGCCCCTGGCCTGGGTGCCCTGGCTTCAAGCCGGGGTGACCGCCATGCTCCTGGTGCTGTTTGTGGTGATGGTGGGTAAAACCCGGCAACAGAGCGCTGCCATTCGCCAGCTGCAGGAGCAGGTGCAAGGCCTGGAGAACGCCAGGGCGCTGGAACGCACCGCAGGGCTGGAACAGCAGCTGCGCACCACCGTGGAGCGGCTCCAGGCGGTCGAACGCACCAGCGCTCGCATCGACGCCCTGAGCAGTTCAAACGCCAACCTCACCCAGGAGCTCCGCAGGCTGAGGGGCAACCAGGCCAATGAAGCGGCTCCCCCCGCCCTCAGCGACGAACTACCCCTGGCACCCTTGCCACCGCTCAAACCAGCCGCCCCAGCCAACTGAGCCCCTACCCCTTCACCGCATCGCCGCTGGCACTGGGCAGGATGTAGCGCTGCAGGCCGATAAACAACACCAGCACCGGCAGAATCGAAACCACCGCCCCCGCGGCCACGAGCCGCCAATCGAGCGAAAAGCTGCTGGCCAACTGCTGCAGGCCCAATGGCAGGGTGTAGAGCTTCGGCTCATCGAGGATCACCAGGGGCCAGAGGAAGTCACTCCAGGTGCCGATGAACACAAACATCGCCAGGGTGATCAGGTCGGCCCGGGCCGCGGGAATCATCACGTTCCACCATTCCCCCAGCGGCGTGCAGCCATCACAGCGGGCCGCCTCCTCCAGCTCCACCGGCACGCCCAGAAAGCTCTGGCGCAGCAGAAAAATCCCGAAGGCCGTGGCCGCCTGGGGGATGATCAGGGCCCAGAGGGTGTTGCGCAGACCGATCTGCACCATCAGCAGGTAGAGAGGGATCATCACCACCTGGAAGGGGATCAGGATTGTGGCCACCACCAGGGCCAACACCAGGCCCCGGCCGGCAAAGCGCATCCGTGCCAGGGGGTAGGCCGCCAGCGAACAGAACAGCAGGTTGGCCAGCACAGCCAGGGCGCTGACGACCGTGCTGTTGAGCAGGTAGGTGGCAATCGGGTTGTCGGTAAACAGCCGCCCGTACGCCTCGAAGCTCGGCTGGCTTGGCCACAGCGCCGGCGGGCTGGTGAAAATATTTTCGGCGGGGCCCTTCAACGAGGTGCTCACCAACCAGAGCAGGGGCACCAGCATGGCCAAGGCCACCAGCAGCAGCAAGACCAGCTGGGCGGCGGCCAGGAGCGGCAGGTTGGGTTTCCTGTGCAGGGAGGGGCGCATGGGGAGGCTCAAACCCTCGGCCGCTCCGCCAAGGGCAGGTCGCCCAGGGCGGGCAGCGGCGCCTTCTGAGGGTGAAGGGGCTGGTGATGGGCCCCGGCCAGCAACCTGTTCAAGGCGTTGACGAAAGCCTGGGCAGCCGCCACCACGATGTCGGTGTCGGCGGAGTGGCCTGAATAGAGCACGCCTTGGTGGCGCAGGCGAATGGTCACATCCCCCATGGCATCGATGCCCTCGGTGACGGATTTCACCGAAAACTCCACCAGCTCATTGGGCACCCGGGCCAGGCGGTTGAGCGCCTGACACACCGCATCCACCGGCCCGGTGCCAATCGCCGCCTCGGTGAGCTCGGCGCCGTCGGCATCGATCAGGGTGACGGTGGCGGTGGGCTGCAGGCCGGTGCCGCAGCTCACCTGCACACTTTTGAGGGTGAAGCTGCCGTCGTCCTGCTGCTGCACCTGCTCGCTGACGATCGCTTCGAGATCCCGGTCGCTGATCTCGCGCTTGCGGTCGGCCAGTTCCTTGAAACGGGCAAAGGCATCGTCGAGATCGTCGCGCTCGAGGCTGTAGCCAAGCTCCTCCAGCCGGGCCCGGAAGGCGCTGCGGCCTGAGAGTTTGCCCAGGGAGATGCGGTTGTCGGCCAGGCCGACGGTGCGGGCATCGATGAGTTCGGAGGTGAGGCGGTGCTTGAGCACGCCGTCTTGGTGGATGCCGCTCTCGTGGGCGAAGGCGTTGGCGCCCACGATCGCCTTATTGGGCTGCACCGCCATGCCGGTGAGGTTGCTCACCAGCCGCGACGTTTTGGTGATCTCCTCGGTGCGCACGCCGGTGAGTGGCTCGGTGCTGCCTGCCGGCCGGCCCAGGAAGGGGTTGAAGTAGCTGCGGCGCACGTGCAGCGCCATCACCAGCTCCTCCAGGGAGGCGTTGCCGGCCCGCTCACCGATGCCATTGATGGTGCATTCCAGCTGGCGGGCGCCGTTCTTGACCGCCTCGAGGAAGTTGGCCACCGCCAGGCCGAGGTCGTTGTGGCCGTGCACCGAGATCACCGCCTGATCGATGTTCGGCACGCTGGCGTCGATACCGGCGATCAGGGCGCCGAATTCCGCCGGCGTGGCGTAGCCCACCGTGTCGGGAATGTTGATCGTGGTGGCACCGGCGTTGATCGCCGCCTCGATCACCTGATGCATGAACGCCGGATCGCTGCGGCCGGCGTCTTCGCAGGAAAATTCGACGTCGTCGACCAGCGAGCGGGCATAGGCCACCATCTCGGCGGTGATCGCCAGCACCTCTGAGCGGGTTTTGCGCAGCTTGTGCTCCAGGTGGATGTCGCTGGTGGCGATGAAGGTGTGGATGCGCCGGTGCACGGCCGGCGCCACCGCATCGGCGCAGGCCTTGATGTCGCCGGCTGCCGCCCGGGCCAGGCCGCAGATGGTGGGGCCGTCCGGAGTGCCGACCGTTTCGGCGATGCGCTGCACGGCGTTGAAATCGCCCTGGCTGGCAAAAGGGAACCCAGCTTCAATGATGTCGACGTTGAGCCGGGCCAGCTGCTGGGCGATCGCCAGCTTCTCCTCGAGGTTCAGGCTGGCACCCGGCGATTGCTCGCCATCGCGCAAGGTGGTGTCAAAGATCAACACGCGGCCAGGGTCGCGGGCCATAACTATGCCTCTAGGCGGAATGACTATGAGTTAGGCCCATCCTAAGCGCGGGCCTGCCCGCAGGCAGCGGGAGGGTCAGGGGGGTTGCACCTAAAGTGGTCTGTCCGCTGGATGGTCATGGCCGCAGGCGATCTGGCCCTCGTCCTTCACGCCCATCTCCCCTACGTTCGCTCGAGCGAGCCGGGGTCGCTAGAGGAAGACTGGTATTTCCAGGCGCTCCAGGAGTGCTACTTGCCGCTGTTGGCGGTGCTAGAAGCCGCAGCCGCCGACCGGCTCCAGCACCCCCGCCTCACCCTCGGCCTCTCGCCCACCTTGCTGTCGCTGCTGGCAGATCGCCAGCTCAATGCCCGCTTCCTGCCATGGATTGCCCTGCGGCAGACGTTGCTGCAGCAAGCGCCCCAAGAGCTGGATGGGGCCGCCGCCCACCTGGCCCACCAGCTCGATGCGGTGGTGGAGCAGTGGATCCAAGCCGAAGGCGCCCTGATCCCCCGCTTCCGGCAGCTGCAGCAACAGGGCGTGCTGGACCTGATCACCTGCGGTGCGACCCACGGCTACCTGCCCTTGTTGCGCCAGGTGCCCGAGGCCGTGCGGGGCCAACTGGCCACCGCCATTCGCGAGCACGAGCGGCTGCTGGGCGAGCGGCCGCTGGGCATCTGGCTGCCAGAGTGCGCCTATTACGAGGGTCTCGACCAGCAGCTGGTGGCCTGCGGCCTGCGCTACTCGGTGCTGGATGGCCACGGGCTGCTGCATGCCCTGCCCCGGCCCCGCTATGGGGTGTTTGCACCGATCTGCTCGCCGGCGGGGGCAGCCTTCTTCGGCCGTGACAGCAGCGCCACCCTGCCGGTGTGGAGCGCCCGCGAGGGCTACCCCGGCGATGGGGCCTACCGGGAATTTCACCGCGACCTGGGCTGGGACCTCCCCGAAGCCGAACTAACCAGCCATGGCATCCGCAGCCGCCGCCCCCTGGGCCTGAAGCTGCACCGGGTCAGCGCCCAGGGCTGCCCACTCCACCAGAAGTTGCCCTACGAGCCTGAGGTTGCCGCCGAGCGCATTGAGCAACACGCCGCCGCCTACCTGGAGGGCCGGGCCGAGGAACTGACCGGGCTGGCACGCTCGATGGAACGCCGGCCCCTGCTGGTGGCCCCCTTCGACGCTGAACTGTTTGGCCACTGGTGGTTTGAGGGGCCCCAGTTCCTGGCCGCCCTATTCCGTCAAGCGGAAAGCGCGGGGGTGCGCCTGGTGACCCTGCGCGAGAGCCTGGCCAGCGGCGATCCCCTGCAGGTGTGCCGCCCCTCCCCCAGCAGCTGGGGCCAGGGTGGCTACCACGACTATTGGCTCAACGAGACCAACGCCTGGGTGGTGGCGGAGTGGCAACGGGCCTCCCTGGCGATGGTGCGGCGGGTGCAGCAGGGAGTGGGCAGCGAGGCCCAGCGCAACCTGCTCACCCAGGCTGGCCGCGAGCTGCTGCTGGCCCAGAGCTCCGACTGGAGCTTCATCCTGCGGGCCGGCACCACCACCGAGCTGGCCAAGGAACGGATCGAGCGTCACCTCGACCGCTTCTGGCGCCTGATCGATGCCATCGACAACGGCACCGAGCTGCCGGCCCAATGGCTCGAGGCCATCAGCGTCGAAGACGGGCTGTTTCCGCTGCTCAATGCCGCTGACTGGGCAGGCAGGCCGTCGGCCTGAGCAGGTGATCAGCGGCCGAATCCAATCAAGCAGGCGTATTCAATCGTTCCAGCGACGATCTTCATTATCTAGGATAATCTGCTTGATTTCACAGGTGTTTTATCGACCCATATGTTATACTCTTTGCCATTTTTTACGGCATCAATTTTATCATATAGTCGATCCCAGTCGTTGTCGACATCGTTAATAAAATAGCCCATAGACTTAACCTTCTTCGTGCACTTCGAGTAGTCGGCGTTGGCTGCAAGGGGTGCGAACGCTCCGGCCAACAGGCCAAGGAGCAGGAGAGCAGGTGAAAATGTCGTCATGCTGGTGAAATTGTTAGGGCCAATACCAACGGGGTTGATCTAATCAACTGGCGTTTCTATCAGGCCAGGCCAGCCGCAGGCCCAGCGCCAACTCTCGTCCCTGCATGCCCATCAGGCCGGCCTTCACGCTCCAGGGGGCGGTGGCAAACAACCGCACCATCGCCGCCACCAATTCAGGAACGCTGGCGGTGTTGGCCAGGAAGCCATACCACTGGGCGTCGGGCAGGGCGAAGAAGGTGGCGAAGTGGGCCCGCAGCTGGGACTCGGAGAAGCGCATCAGCTTCTCCAGCCCGAATTGGTAGAGCGCATGCTTGCGGCGCAGCTCCAGGGGCCACAACGCCTGCCAGCCCGCCTGGGCCAATTGGGCTGGGGAAGCCGCGGGATCCGCCGCCAGCGCCGCCGCCACCGCATCCGCCACCCCAGGGGCCCGGCGCAGCAGCGCCCCCACCATGTAGCCCGAGGCCGGATGCACCATCGCCGCGGCACCACCGAAGCCCAACACCGGTTGATCGAGATCCGGCAGGGGCAGGTTCATCGGAAACAGGCAGAACTCCTCGTGCTCCACCTGCTCGATCGCCACGCCGCGATGGGCCAGCCGACGCTGCAGCCGGGAGCGCAGCGTGTCGTAGGGCACGGGCGGCGCCAGGGCCAGCGAGGTTTCCTCCACGAAGAAGCGGCCCTCCCCCAGGTCCATCGCATAGAGAAAGGTGGGGGGCTCCTGCCGCTCCGCGCCGCTGAGGTGATCGGCGCGGTAATCCATCAGCACGAATTGCCCCGGCTCCACCGGCGGCGCCGAGAAGCGCCCCACCACGCCATAGGCCGCCTGCCCCGCCACCGGCCCCCGGTCGGGCCGCTGCACAAACACCGCCTGGTGGCCACTGGCATCCACCACCAGCCGCGCCTCGATCATGGCTGGATCGGCATCACCAGCGGGTATGTAGCGCACCTGGCTGCGGCCGCCGGCATGGCTGAGCTGCTGAGCCAACCCCCGCAGCCACTGCACGCCAGCCGCCTCGCAGCGCTCCAGCCAGAACTGCTGCAGCAGGGTTTTGTCGAACAGGCCGTAGTCGCGGCCGTGGCGGGTGGGGGTGGGGCCGAAGTAGCTGCAGGTGTGGCTCCAGCGGTGCTCCAGCAGGTGACCGAGGCCAAGGGCATCCACCTCATCGCCCCAGATGCCGTAGGTGTTGGGCCAGGGATCGCGAGGGTCAGCTACCGCCAGCACGGCCACGGCCAGTTGGCGCTCCGCCAGCTCAGCGGCGATGGCCAGGGCCGCCGGGCCGCCACCCACCACCAGCACATCTGTGGGCATCGCCCCAGTACGGAGAAAGCTCATGCTGCATCACAGAGGCAGATAGGGGCTTCGTGGTGTGTCCTGAAAGGTACGGAAGCCATGGCGCGCATAGAACGTTGCAGCGGGTGGAGTCTTGGCATCAACAACCAGGGCATAGCCTCCGACCGAGCGCTTTGCGTTGCGGCACCGTTGCACGGCCAGGCCCAGCAAAAGTGGGCCAAGGCCCTGACCCTGCCAGCGCTGATCACGGGCCAACCGCCCCATCCGAAAACAAGGCACCGGGTAGGGAGGGAGGGGCTTGGCATCGCCAGGCTGCAGATCGGCCAGCGTGACCTCCGCCGGCGCCAGGGTGTAGAACCCCGCAATCTCTCCGGGAGCTTCCGCAGGCACAAGAATAAAAGTCTGGGTCACGCCACGACGCATGTTCTGGTGGGCCTGCTGTTTCAGAAACCGATCGAGAGCAGGTTCACCACAAAAGAAAGCTTTTCGGTTGTGACGGGTGGGGTCGAGCTGGTGCTCCTCAAACACGACTCACTCGCGTGCCTGCCTGCTCCAACGCATCCCGCATGGCCGTATTCGGCTCAAAGGGTTCGGCGATGGCGGCATGAAAGGCCTTGAAATCCTTTTGAGACAGGGTGATCTGCTGATCGCGCTGAATGGCTTCGGCCGCACGCGCCTTGGCCGCGAGCCGCACAAACGAGGCCATGCTCACCCCTTCGATGGCAGCCGCCTGGGCAAGGAGCTGCTTGTCTGCAGCGCTGAGCTTGAGATCCAGGCGCTCATCGACGGCCACGAACGCACTGCCAACTGGATGACTTGATAATACGGCAAAAAGCCGTACCCGCCTCTCACTCTTCTGTGGTGGTGGCATCCTCCAGGGCGGGCACCTCCCCAGCGGCAGCGTCCTCCTCCTCCGGCGCCGGCGGCACCAGCACCACTTCGGTGAGGCGATCGCCGGCATCCAGCTTTTGCAGGCGCACACCGGTGGCCGCACGCGACTGTTGGGGGATGGCGTCGGCCTGGGTGCGCACGATCACCCCCTTCTCGCTCACCAGCAGCAGCTCCTCGCCGGCGCCGAGCACCTTGAGGCCGACCAGCACATCGCCGGCCTTGCGGAACTTGATGGCGCGCAAGCCCATTCCAGCCCGCTTCTGCAGGCGGAACTGGTCCACCGGCACCCGCTTGCCCAGGCCACTGGCACTGGCCACCAGCACCCAGGGGCCCTCGCTCGGCGCCACCTCGTCGGCTTCTTCGGCGTCATCACTGACATCGTCGCCGGCGCTGCTGGCCACCTGGTCGGCCAGCTCGGCGGGGATCACATCCATGCTGACCAACTGGTCACCGGCGCGCAGGTTCATGGCCCGCACACCGCGGGCCGTACGGCCCAGGGGCCGCAGCTCCTCATCGCTCAGACGGAAGTGGATCGTCATGGCATTGCGCGAGCCGATCAGCACGCTGTCGCCCGGCTGGGCCAAACGCACCCAGGTGAGGGCATCCCCCTCCTCCAAGGCAATGGCGATCAGGCCGTTGGAGCGGATGTTGGCGAAGGCCGAGAGGCGGGTGCGCTTCACGTAGCCACCGCTGGTGAGCATCACCAACACACCGTCGTCGGTGAATTCGCTCACCGCCAGCAGGGAGGTGATCTGCTCTTCACGGGGGATCGGCAACATCTGCACGATTGGCGTGCCCTTGGCCGCCCGGCTGCAGATCGGCACCCGGTAGGCCGGCACGGTGTACACCACGCCCCGGTCTGAAAACAGCAGCAGGTTGTCGTGGTCGTTGCAGCTGATGAACAACCGCACCGCCTCCTCGCCCTGGCTCTTGGTGCCGGCCTTGCCGCGGGTGCCGCGGCTGGTGGCCTCGAATTCGCTCACCGGCATGCGCTTGAGATAGCCGTGCTCGGTGAGCAACACCACCGAGCGCTCGTTGGCGATCAGGTCGATGTCTTCCAGGCCGCCCTCGAGGTCGAGGATCTCGGTGCGGCGCGGGGAATCGTAACGGCTGCGGATCGCGCCCAGCTCCTCGGTGATGATCGTGAGCACCCGTTCGCGGCGGCCGAGGATGTCTTTGTAGTCAGCGATCTTGGCGACCAGATCCTCGTGCTCCAGGCGAATCTTGTCGGCCTCGAGGGCGGTGAGGCGCCGCAGCTGCATCTGCAGGATGGCGTCGGCCTGGATCTCGGTGAGGCCGTGACGCTCCTGCAGCTGGGCTCGGGCCGTGGCCGCATCGGAGGCGGCCCGGATCAGGGCAATGATCGGGTCGAGTTGGTCGAGGGCCAGCAGCAGGCCGAGCAGGATGTGGTCGCGCTCCTCGGCCTTGCGCAACAGATAGCGGGTGCGCCGCTCGATCGTCTCGATCCGGAAGTCGAGAAACACCTGCAGCATTTTGCGCAGGGTGAGCAACACGGGCTCGCTCTTGACCAGCGCCAGCATGTAGGCACTGAAATTGTTCTGCAGTGGCGTGAGCTTGAACAGGTTGTTGAGCACCACCTGGGGGTAGGCGTCACGGCGCAGCTCAATCACGATCCGCATGCCGTCGCGGTCGGATTCGTCGCGAATGTCGGCAATCCCCTCGAGCTTCTTGTCGTTGACCAGCTCGGCGATGCGCTCGATCAAGGACGCCTTGTTGGTTTGGAACGGCAGCTCGGTGATGATCACCGCGTCCCGGTCGGGGCGGCCCTTGACCTCCAGGGTTTCCACCGAAGCGACACCCCGCATCGTCACCGAGCCGCGGCCCGTGGTGTAGGTCTCCCGGATGCCGCGGCGGCCCAGAATCTGACCGCCCGTGGGGAAGTCGGGGCCCGGCACGATCGCCATCAACTGCTGATCGTCGAGATCGGGGTTGGCGATCAGCGCCAGCGTGCCATCGATCAGCTCGGTGAGGTTGTGGGGCGGAATGTTGGTCGCCATTCCCACCGCGATGCCCGTGGAGCCATTGAGCAGCAACTGGGGGATCCGGGCCGGCAGCACGGTGGGCTCCTGCTGGGAGCCATCAAAGTTGTCGGCAAAATCAACCGTTTCTGCTTCGATGTCGTCCAGCAGGCTGTCGGTGGTAAGGGACTGCAGCCTCGATTCGGTGTAGCGCATGGCGGCCGGTGGATCGCCGTCCACCGAGCCGAAGTTGCCATGCCCGTTGACCAGGGGCATGCGCATGTTGAAGTCCTGGGCCATCCGCACCAGGGCGTCGTAGACGGCCGTGTCGCCGTGGGGGTGGTATTTGCCGAGCACCTCGCCCACGACCCGGGCGCACTTCCGGTAGGGGCGGTCGCTGGTGAGCCCCAGCTCATACATGGCGTAGAGGATCCGGCGGTGAACCGGCTTGAGACCATCGCGGGCATCGGGCAGGGCCCGACCCACGATCACGCTCATCGCATACTCCAGATAGGAGCGCGACATCTCATTGCGCAGATCGGTCTGGATGATCCGCGAATTGCCGTTACCGCCGGACTCCCCCGGTGAGTCAGCACCGGGTCCGCTGGGGTCCGCCATGGATGACCATCTGGATCAACAGCCAGTTTATCGAACCCCCGACGGAATGCCCGGATTCAGCCCAGGGGCCCCATGACCACCCCCTCGTGTCCGCCGCGCCAGGAAAGCGAGCTGCGCCAGAAACAGGAGCGGGGTGAGCTGCGGGTGCGGGTCGCGGCCGACTATCGCGACCTGGTGGCAGCGGCCGGGCTGGCCGAGGCCTACGCCAGCACCGATGTGGTGGTGGCGGCCGATGCGGGCTTCATGGATCAGGGCTGTCTGGCCCTGAGCCTCGGGCCGACCGATCCACCGATCCGGCTACGCAGCGGCCAACTGGCGGGCGTTCCCGGGCTGACCGGCTGCGGCAGTGGCGAGCTGATGCTGCCCATTGGCGGCGGCCTGGGGGAGGGTTCCGCCCTCAGTGGCGCCCAACTGCTCAGCGCCCTGCTGGAGGGCCAATCGCTGCCCTTTGACGCCAGCGGGGAGGCCACCCCCCTGCACCCCCGCCGGGAGCTCCACGCAGAGCTCGGCCTCGCGCAGATCGGCGTCGGCCGGCTGCTGCTGCACCGGGCCATCAGCGAAAACGGCGTGGTGGCGGTGAACCAGGGCGACGGCCCCTGCTCGAGCCCCTACGGCCCCCTGCTGGCGAAGGCCACCAATGCCCTGTACAGCTGTGCCGGGGCAGGCAGCATTGGCTTGACAATGCCGGGGCTTTCCTTGCTGGGTCCGGGGTCACCCGTGTTGGTTGGCGGTGGGCTGGGTTGGGTGGTTGGGGCCGGCAGCGGCCACCAGCCGGGCTGCAAACGCCAGGCCAGTGGCCACGCCCGCACCCCCGGAGCTGCCGCCGCCGTCAGCGTTGACCTGCATGGCCTGCGGCCGGAATGGGTGCGCCCCTGTTTTTTTGAAGGCCACGGCAGCGCCCTGCTGGTGGCGATTGCGGCACCGGTGCCCCTGATCAATGCAAAGGTGGCGCTCCAGGCCGCTGCCGGCCCTGCGGCGCTGGAGGTGCCGGTGGTCGACCTCTCCGTGCCCCGCCGGGTCAAGCCCAGGCTGGCAACGGTGACCTACGCCGAGCTGCTCAGCGGCACGATCAGCGTCAAGGGCCAATCCGTAGCCTGCGCCCCCTCCCATAGCCCACGGCTGGCGGCCGCCATTGCAGATGCGCTGGTGGACGCCCTGCAGCGCGGCGCATTCCCCCTGAGGCTGCCAGCGGCGGCCCTGAGCCCCCGCGCCAGCCTGCTGCCGATCGATGCCCAGTGATGGATTCCCATCCCAGCAATCAGTCGTAAACTTGATCCATGACTGAATCCTCCCCAAGCGCAGTCCCCGCGAACGAAACCCCTGGCGATGGGACTGTCGAACAGGCCCCTGACCAGCGGGTTGACCAACCCGTTGAACCCTCTGCTGCGGAGCTGGTGACAAGCGCGGAGCTGGTGTCAAGCGGGGAGCCGATTGAGAGCGGGGAACCGGTGGAGAGCCCTGATGACCAGCAGCCAGCTCCGCTTGCGGCCGCCGAGCCCAGCGTCGCCGCAACCTTGAACGTGGCAGCCAGCAGCGCCCCGCTTGCTGCCCAGGCCGATCCGGCTGCCGATGGCCCCAACGGCGGCGACGGGGGCGAGTGGGAGCTGCTACTGCAGAAAGTGCGTGAGTGGCTCAACCAGGGCCAACTCCAGAGCCTCTGGGCCCAGGCCCGCAAGCCCGTCACCCTGGTGGCCTACCTCCTAGGCCTGCTGCTGATTCTGCGGATCTATGGCGCCCTGCTTGGGGCCCTCGACAGCCTGCCCCTGGTTCCCGGCCTGCTGGAACTGGCTGGGGTCGTCTGGATGGTGCGCTTCGGCGTGCCCAAGTTGCTGCGCACGAGCGAGCGCGAAGCCATACTGGGCGGCCTGAGCAAACGCTGGAAAGCATTTCGCGGCCAGGCTTGAACCCTGACCAAACCAGGCAATTGGTCTCGGGCTGGTTGATAGCTTGGCCTGAAGCCGTCATCTCCAGGTGGACATTCAGCTCGGTCGCTCCCGCACCGTACGCCGGGCCTACGGCATTGACGAGATCGCGCTGGTGCCCGGCAATCGCACCGTTGACCCCGCCATCACCGACAGCAGCTGGAGCCTGGGTGGCATCAGCCGGGAGATCCCGATCATCGCCAGCGCCATGGACGGGGTGGTGGATGTGGCGATGGCGGTGGAACTCTCTCGCCAGGGCGCTCTGGGGGTGTTGAACCTGGAAGGGGTGCAGTGCCGCTACGACGATCCCAACCCGGTGCTGGACCGCATCGCCGCCGTCGACCGCGACAGCTTCGTGCCCCTGATGCAGGACCTCTACAGCCAGCCAGTCCGCGAGGATCTGATCCGCCAGCGGATCGCCGAGATCAAGACCGGCGGCGGCATCGCTGCCGTGAGTGCCACCCCGATGGCCGCCCTCAAATTCGGTGCGGCCATTGCCGACGCCGGTGCAGACCTGTTTTTTGTGCAGGCCACAGTGGTGAGCACCGAACACATCGGACCGGAAGGTCAGGCCAGCCTCGACCTGGAGGCCCTCTGCCGCACCTTTGGCGTGCCGGTGGTGATTGGCAACTGCGTGACCTACGAGGTGGCACTGAAGTTGATGCGGGCTGGCGCCGCCGGCGTGATGGTCGGCATCGGTCCCGGGGCCGCCTGCACGAGCCGCGGCGTGCTGGGCATTGGCATCCCCCAGGCCACCGCCGTGGCCGACTGTGCCGCCGCCCGCAACGACCACCTGGCCGAGAGTGGGCGCTACGTGCCGATCGTGGCCGACGGTGGCATCGTCACCGGTGGGGACATCTGCAAATGTCTGGCCTGCGGCGCCGATGCCGTGATGATTGGCTCGCCGATCGCCCGCGCCAGTGAAGCGCCCGGGCGGGGCTTCCACTGGGGCATGGCCACCCCCAGCCCCGTGCTGCCCCGCGGCACCCGCATTCAGGTGGGCACCACCGGCAGCATCGCGACCATCCTGCGCGGCCCGGCCAGCCTCGACGACGGCACCCAAAACCTGCTGGGCTGCATCCGCACATCCATGGGCACCCTGGGGGCCCGCACCCTCAAGGAAATGCAGGACGTGGAGGTTGTCGTGGCCCCATCCCTGCTCACCGAGGGCAAGGTGTACCAAAAGGCCCAGCAGCTCGGCATGGGCAAATAGGGGTGCGGCGTTAGCGTGAAGCTGTGGGGGCTTCGGCTCACACACTCCTCACACCCTCCGGCCCGGTGCTTCCGGGCTTTTTGTCTTCCATCCCACCCCCCACCAGCCCCAGATAACGGCCTGCAACGCTGTTGGGTGGGTGCCGACAACCTTGCTAGATTCACAGAACCGTGGTCCTGCAAGGATGTCTAGCTCTGCTGCTGTCACTGACGCTTCCTTCGAGCAGGATGTGCTCAAGAGCGATTTGCCGGTTCTGATTGATTTCTGGGCACCCTGGTGCGGCCCCTGCCGCATGGTGGCGCCAATCGTCGATGAGATCGCCAGTGAATTCGAGGGCAAGATCAAGGTGTTCAAGCTCAACACCGACGAGAATCCCAACGTCGCCAGCCAATACGGCATCCGCAGTATTCCCACCCTGATGATCTTCAAGGGCGGTCAAAAGGTCGACACGGTGGTGGGTGCCGTTCCCAAAACCACCCTCTCAGGCACGATTTCGAAATACCTCTGAGCGACCCATCCCGCTTCGGTCTGAGCCCCCTCCAGGCCCTGACCCAGGAACTCGAAAACCACCCCCAACGCCACCTGATCGAGCGGTCTTTGGTGTCGCTGCTGCAGATCTCTGACCGCGAGCGCGGTTACGAGGAATGGCGCCTCGTCAGCGGTGCCCTGGCCGACATCAGCGAAGCTCTGGAGGTCTTCCAGCCCCACCGCGACACCCGCAAGATCACCGTCTTCGGATCGGCTCGCACCGTGGCCAGCGATGCCTGTTACGGGTTGGCGGAACAGTTGGCCCGCAGTGCCGTTGAGGCGGGGTTTGAGGTCATGACCGGGGCTGGCGGCGGCATCATGGAAGCCGCCAACAGTGGCGCCGGTTGCGAGGCCAGCATTGGCCTCAACGTGGACCTGCCCTTTGAGCAGCACCCCAACCGCTTTGTCAGCAGTTGCGGAGGCCGCCTGCTGCACTTCCGCTACTTCTTCACCCGCAAACTCTTCTTCCTGCGGGAAAGCGATGCCCTGGTGGTGTTGCCGGGTGGTTTCGGCACCCTCGATGAACTGTTCGAATCCCTCACCCTGATCCAGACCGGCCGCACCCCGCCGATTCCCCTGGTGCTGCTCGCCCCCCCCGGCGACGCCTTCTGGAGCGGCTGGCAACGGGATGTCAACCAGGGGCTGGCCGCCAGGGGGCTGATCTCGCCTGAAGATGGTGGCTTGCTGTTTGAAGCCCACAGCGCTGAGGAAGCGGTGGGCCGCATCAGCCACTTCTACCGCCTGTTCCATTCGGCCCGCCTCGGCGACAACCGCATCGAGCTCCTGCTCAACGGCCCGTTGTTGAACGGGCAGCTCGACAGCCTCAATCGCCGCTTCGACGACCTGGTGGATGAGGGGGTGATCCAGGCCAGTGAGACCGTTGATGACCATGGCCTGCTGCGGCCCTGCCTGTACTTCCACTTCGACCGGCGCCGCATCGGCCGGCTGTACCAATTGCTCGACCAGCTCAACGACCTGGCCCCACCCGCCGAGCTGGCCCTGGAGCAGCCTGGCCGCCGCAAACCATCCCCCCAGCCATGAATCGCCTCGGCCTGATTGATTACGGCATGGGCAACCTGCACTCCGTGCAGCGAGGCTTCGAACGGCTGGGCGCCTGCGTGCAGCCCGTGCATGGCGCCCAGGACATGGAGAGCTGCACCGCCCTGGTGCTGCCTGGGGTGGGAGCGTTTGATCCGGCCATGGAGCGACTGCGCCAGGGGGGCCTGGCCAGTGCGATCACCACCTGGTGCGCAGCAGGGCGGCCGCTGCTGGGCATCTGCCTGGGCCTCCAGCTGCTGTTTGAGACCAGCGACGAAGGCACCGCAACCGGCCTGGGCCTGCTCAAGGGCCGGGTACGGGCCCTGCCATCCCATCCGAACCAGCCGATTCCCCACATGGGCTGGGCGCCGCTGGTTCCCTCAAATCCAAGCCCCCTGGTGCCCGGCGGCGCACCCGAAAGCTGGGTGTACTTCGTGCACTCCTACGCCGCCGATCCCAGCGATCCGGCCTGCACCACCGCCATGGTGCGCTTTGCCGACACGGCGGTTACGGCAGCTGTATGGCAGGGAGCGATCGGAGCCTGCCAGTTTCACCCGGAAAAATCCGGGCCCCACGGCCAGGCCATCCTGCGCCGCTGGTTGGCCTGGCTGGCCTCCCGATGAGCCTGCGGCTGAGTGGCGGTCGCCGACTGCAGAGCCCCCCTGGCAGCGTCGCCAGGCCCACCAGCTCGCGGGTGCGCCTGGCGGTGATGAATCTCTTGGCCGCAGAGCTGCCTGGCTGTGCCTGGCTGGATCTGTGCAGCGGCAGCGGCGTTATGGCCTGTGAGGCCCTGCAGCGGGGCGCCCGGCGGGTCGTGGCGGTTGAGCAAGACTGCCGCATCGCCGCTGTGGCCAGGGCCAATCTTGATGCCGTCGGCCAGGGTCTCGGCCCCGCGAGGGCCGAATGGGACGTGCACTGCCGTGAGGTCTGCCGTTGGCTCGCCGCCGGCGCTCAAGCGGGGCCTGAGCAGCGGCCAGGCTTTGATCTGATCTATGCCGATCCTCCCTACACCGCTGGGCTCTACCCCGCCATCGCTGCCAAGGTGGATGCCGGCAACTGGCTGCGGAGCAGAGGCACCCTGATCTTGGAGTGCGCCAGCTCAGGCATGCCGCCCATTCCGCCTGGGTGGCAGCCCAGGGATCAGCGCCGCTACGGCAGCACAGCCTTGCTCTTGCTGCAGCAGGCCTGACCGCGAGCGCAGGGTCTCAGTCGAGCAGGGTGCCGCGGCGATACTGGTTCCAGGCCGCGACAAACAGGCCGGCGAGGGTCACGGGAATCAGACCGAGCACAATGCCGCAGAGCAGGGGTTCGATCATGGAAAGGCCATCGCAGCGATCTGCTCATAATTCTTCCATGGTCCCGGCCCCGATCGCGAGCCTTCTGCACCAACTGTGACTGGCCAACCCCTCCCCCCAGAAGCCGTCACGGGCCGCCGCGGCCTGGTCGCCGCCCTGGTGGGCATGGCTGCAGCGGCCTGCATCGTGGCGCTGTTGCTGGTGCTGCCCGCGGCCCAGGCCGACCCCTACACCCGCCAGACCCTGGAGCTCAGCGGGTCGGCTGAACACGGTGGCCTGCTGTTTCGAATCAACTGTGCCGGCTGCCATGGCCTAGGGGGCCAGGGGCTGGTCGGACCCAACCTGCAAGGCGTGGCCGAACGCAAGACTTCCCGCCAACTGATCCAGCAGGTGGTCAGTGGTCGCACCCCACCGATGCCAAGGTTCCAGCCCGAACCCCAGGCGATGGCAGACCTGCTGGCCTACCTGAACGGGCTGGTGTGACCAGCCCCAGCGATCTGGTGGTGGTGCTGGTGGAGCCAGCCGGCCCCTTGAACGTCGGCAGCGTCGCCCGGCTATGCGCCAACTTCGCGGTGGCGGAGTTGCGGCTGGTGGCCCCCCGCTGTGACCACCTCGGCGAGGAAGCCCGACTCCTGGCGGTGCACGGCGCCTGGGTGCTTGAGCAGGCCCGCCTCTTCCCCAACCTGGCCGCCGCCCTGGCCGACTGCCGCCGGGTGGTGGCCACCAGCGGCCGGCGGGACGGCGAACCCCTGCCCCTGATGGCAGTAGAGCCCGCCTTGCAGTGGCTGCGCCAGGGCACCGCCCCCCTGGCCCTGGTCTTCGGTCGGGAAGATCGGGGCCTCAGCAACGACGAGCTGCTGCAGGCCGGGCGTCTGCTCACCCTGGCCAGCGGCGAGGGTTACCCATCCCTCAACCTCTCCCATGCCGTCGCCGTGGTGCTGCACAGTTGGCAAGGCCTGCAGGGCCAGCTCTGCCCAGGCCCTGCCCTGCCCGAACCCAGCCAGCGCGACGCCCTCGAAGCCATGCTCGGCGATGCGCAAAACCTGCTGTTGAACGTGGGCTTTCTCCATCCCCACACCGCCCATGCCCGCATGGCCAAGCTGCGGGCGCTGCTGCAGCGGGCCCAGATCAGCAGCGATGAGGTGGCCTTGGTGCGGGGCATGGTGCGGCAACTGCGCTGGGCCAGCGAGCGCGGCGCCAGGCCTGGCCAGACCCCTTAACTTCGGAGGGTTGTGAGCTCGGGAATCTGTGTCCGCTGGCCGGCCAACCCGCCAAGCCAAGAGCAGCTGGGGGCAGCCGCTGCGGTTGGTGTTGCGCCTGCTGGTGATGGGGCTGGGCTTGGGGGTGATCACCGGCACCAGCCTCAAACTGCTGGCGCCCCACCTGGCCCAGGGGGGCGCTGGTGCCGCCCCGGCCGAGCCAACCCCGGCCGCCAGGGAGAAGGGCTCCAGCCTGGGCAGCTTCGAGCCCCGCACCGAACTGACCGCCTTGAGCCAGCGCTGGGGCCAACTGGCCTCGGCCCAGAAAGACCTCACCGCCAGCGCCTTCCTGTTGGTGCTCGACGACGGCCGCTATGCCCAGCTCCAGCCCGATCTCCCCCTCGCCGCCGCCAGCTCGATCAAGACGCCGATCCTGCTGGCTGGCCTGGAAGACCTCGACAGCGGCAAGTTGCGTTGGAACGAACCCCTGCCCCTGACCAAGGAGCTGGTGGGCGGTGGTGCGGGCTGGATGGCCAGCCGACCGGTTGGAACCCGCTTCCCCTTTTTTGAGGCGGCTACCGAGATGATTCGGGTCAGCGACAACAGCGCCACAAACCTGCTGATCAAAAAGCTGGGCGGCAAGGTGGCGTTGAACGAGCGCTTCATGGCCATGGGCCTGACCGCCACAGCGGTGAACAATTGGTTGCCCGACCTCAACGGCACCAACACCACCAGCAGCCGTGACCTGGCCAAGGCGATCGCCCTGGTGGACACTGGCGAAAGCCTCAGCCCCCGGGCCCGCGACCTGTTTCGAGAGATCATGGGCACCTCCAAGACCAACACCCTGATCCCGTTGGGCTTGCTGCAGGGGCTCGGCAAAGCTGGCGCCGATCCCGACAGCGAGCTGCTCAGCTTCGGGATCACCACCTACAACAAAACCGGTGACATCGGCATCGCTTACTCCGATGCCGCCCTGATCCAGCTCCCCACCGGCCAGCGGGCGGTTGCCGCCTTCATGGTCAAGGGCCCGTTCAATGACCCCCGCTCCACCGATCTGATCCGTGCCATGGCCGGCGAAGTGTCCAAAACCCTGGTAGGCCGCAAATGAATCAAGCCCCCTGGAGAGCGACGAACCTGCTGCTGGTCGCCGCCCTGGCCACACCGATCGGCACTGCGGCCAGCCCGGCCCAACCAGCCCCTGTGCTGCGCCCCCAGACCGTCGCTCCCCTCCCCGGAGGCCTGGATCGGGTGCTGCTGGTCAATGACAACAACCCCGAACTGATCCGGGAGCCCGGGATCCTGCTCTCCACCTTTCCAGGCCCTGGCCGGGGGGTGCCCAGTGCCCACCTGGATGTGGCCTTGAGCGGCCGCTTTGACCTGTTCAGCCACCACGTCTATGCCGGCAAGCCGGAGAGCCTTGATTCCACCCTCTGGCTGGCGGTGCTGGCGGCTCCGCGCGGCTCCCAGCCCGTCACCCTGAAGCTGCTGAGTGGCTCCACGGCGCTCTCCCAGGCCGTCGATCCCGGCCAGGCCGACGCGCCCTTCCTGCCCCTGCCGGCCCTGATGAGCCAGGGCACCACGCCCGTGTGGTCCGGCCCGGGCAGCCGGGTGGCCACCGAACTGCTAGCTCGCCAGCGCAGCCCCGAAATTCCCAGCAGCTGGACGCTGGCACCCGGCGCGCCCACCACCCTGGTGGTGCTGCCCCTGCCGGTGCGGGGCCTCGACCCCCTGCTCAACGGCCGCAACCTGCAACTGCGGCTGGAGAGCTCCGGCCCGGTGAGCGTCGCCACGTTGGCCGCCTTCGGCAGCGGCAACCAACCGCCAACGGCCACCAGCTGGGCGGCCTTATTGGAGGGGGGCCTCAGCCCCCGGGAGCACGCCCCCACCCCCCGGGGCAGCAAGGGGGGCATGGTGTACTCGCGGGTGAGCGGGGTGCAGGTGGGCAGCGTCTGGCGCACCCGCCTCACCGATCCCGGCCAGAACTGGCTGAGCGTGCGCCGGGCACCGATCTCCTGGCCGATCAGCAGCCTGGAGCGCGGCAGCCTGGGCAGCGGCCAGGTGCAAACCGCCGAGCTACAGGCCTTCTATCCCGGCACCGCCTGGGCCGCCCACGGCAACTACGGCGTCGAATACGACCTGAGCATTCCCCTGCGCAACGACACCGCCCAACCGGTGGCCCTGCAGCTTGCCCTGGAGTCGCCGATCAAGGGCGATGCCGCTGCGGGGGGTTTGCGCTTCCACAGCACCCCCGGCAGCCGGCCGGTGATGTTCCGCGGCACGGTGGAGGTGACCGGCCTCGATGGCGAGACGCGCCCAGCGGGCCGGCGCAGCTTCCACCTGGTGCAGCGGGCCGGCGAGCCCAGCCCCGCCTTGGGCACCGTGAGCCTGGCGCCCGGGGCCAGCCGGCAGCTGCAGGTGCGGCTGATCTATCCGGCCGATGCCACCCCGCCCCAGGTGCTCAGCCTGCTGCCCAGCCCCGAACAGCCGGCGCAACAAGCTGTGAAACAATCCAAAACCACGCCAGTCAGCCCTCCGTGACGCCAGTCCGCAAGCGCCGGGTCTTCCCCTTCACCCAGGTTGTGGGTCAGGAGGAGATGAAGCTGGCCCTGCTGCTCAACGTGATCGATCCGCGCATCGGCGGCGTGATGATCATGGGCGACCGCGGCACGGGCAAATCGACCACGATCCGGGCCCTGGCCGACCTGCTGCCCGAGATCGACGTGGTGGCGGGCGACCCCTACAACAGCTCCCCGGATGACCCCGACCTGCAGAGCGCCGAGGTGCGCGCCCGGGCCGAGCAGGGCGAGGCGCTGCCGGTGGAGCCCCGCCAGGTGCCCATGGTAGATCTCCCCCTGGGCGCCACGGAGGATCGCCTCTGCGGCACGATCGACATCGAGAAAGCCCTCAGCGAGGGCGTGCGCGCCTTTGAGCCCGGCCTGCTGGCCAAGGCCAACCGGGGCCTGCTCTATGTGGATGAGGTGAACCTGCTCGACGACCACCTGGTGGATGTGCTGCTGGATTCAGCCGCCTCGGGCTGGAACACGGTGGAGCGCGAGGGTGTCAGCGTGCGCCACCCGGCCCGCTTCGTGCTGATCGGCTCCGGCAACCCCGAGGAGGGCGAGCTGCGGCCCCAGCTGCTCGATCGTTTCGGCATGAGCGTCGAGGTGCGCACCGTGCGCAATCCGGAGCTGCGAGTGCAGGTGGTGGACCAGCGCACCGCCTTCGACAGCGACCCCGACGGCTTCAGCAACGCCGTGCAGACCAGCCAGGATGCCCTGCAGGCGCGGGTGGTGGCGGCCCAACAACTGCTCCATCGGGTGCAGATCGACGACGAGCTGCGGCTGCAGATCAGCGCCATCTGCGGTGAGCTGGATGTGGATGGCCTGCGGGGCGACATCGTCACCAACCGTGCCGCCCGCGCCCTGGCGGCCTTCGAGGGCCGCACCGAGGTGGAGGAAGACGACGTGGCCCGGGTGGTGGCCTGCTGCCTGCGCCACCGGCT
The DNA here is from genome assembly GCA_965662115.1 of Cyanobium sp. GTDB lineage: Bacteria > Cyanobacteriota > Cyanobacteriia > PCC-6307 > Cyanobiaceae > Cyanobium_A. The sequence continues at coordinate 14,528 of CBFIGH010000062.1, read as the reverse complement.
GCGCAAGGACCCACTCGAGCAGATCGACACGGGCGATCGGGTGGTCAAGGTGTTCTGCAAGGTGTTCGAGCGGGCCCTGCCGAGCGACCGCAGTGGCTTCGAGCTGGCAGTGGCGGGCTGAGACGGAACCCCGACCCTTCGCAGGGCTGCTTTCGCCGCAGCGCCGCAGTACGGCGGGCCAGGCCGATGACAGAAGCAGTTCCTGCAATCGAGAGCCCGAGGTCTCGGGCCACGCCACGCCCTGAGCGCTCGTCGATCAACGGCAACGCCGGCCCCCGATACCCAAGCGCAAGACGAATGCTGGCTGCTTCTCCCTCATCGAGATCCGGCAGGTGAGGCCCGTCTGGAATGGCAGCAGCGATCTGCAGCCAGCCTGCCTCCAGCGGTGCGGTGATCAGCTCATCAGCAACCACCGCTGGGATGAGGACCTCCCCGAACAGCTCCTTCAGCCAGCCGATCCCGTTCACACGGGCAAGCCCGATCAGCGGGCTGGCGTCACTGATGACGACTCCAGCCATTGCTCCAGGGTGTCAAGGTCGGCGTTGGTTTCGGCTTCCGTCAGCCGGATCACCGGGATCCCCAGCCGCGAGAGGTGGGAGATAAAGGTGGCGGTGTCCATCGCTGCGACCCTGGCGGCACGGGCCAGGCACAGCTCACCATCGCGGAACAGGGCGGTGGCCTGGGCGGCCCGCACGCCCGGTTCCTGCAGCAGGCCGCCCTGATCAAGGCCCATCAACACCGCATCGGGATAGTCCCTGTTGAGCACAACGACCATGCCCTGCTTGGACTGGCGTATGGCCTCGGCCGGATTGTTCTTAAGGCCGCTGACGCTGACGGCATGCATGGCCCCTCACTCAAGGGACGATCTGATGGGATCTCTTTAAGGGCGATTGCAGCAGCGCGCGGCGCTCCCCAAACCACTAAGGGCTTAGCCAGGCCCGCGCAACTGTTCCCAACAGGCCCGTGGATTGAGAATGGGTATGGGCGGCCGGCTGCAGGCCAGCACGCATTGATCGCCGGTCACAAACAGGTCTGCCTCGATCAAAACAGCACTGGCCACAACCCATTCGTCGTCGGCATCGACGATCCCAAGCTCCAGATGCTCCAACGGTCTGGCCCCAACAGGCTGGTCGCGAAGCAGCTTCTCAATGGCTTCTATCTGAGCCGGCGGCAGTCGGCCTTTGCGGCCCAGAACGTCCCTGAACTCAGCCAGCACAACCTCGCTGCTCACCAGGGTGTGCTCGGTGAGCACCAACCGCAGCAGGTCGGAACACAAACCACGGGCCAAAAAAGCACTAACCAGCACGTTGGTGTCGAAGAAAACCCGCACGCCGATCAGGAGATGGCAGCGAACACGTCTTCATCGGTGAGCCAGCCGGCCGCCTCGCCAAAGGGCAGGGCCTGGCGGCGCAAGCGCTCAAAGCGCATCAACTGCAGCTGACGGCGCAGGGCGTCGCGCACGATGTCGCCGCGGGAGCGGCCGGTTTCAGTGCAGGCAGCTTCCAACTCCTGCTCCAGCTTTTCTTCCAAGCGGATCGTAAGGGAGCAGCTCTTCATGCACCACATTGTAGTGCGCCTGATTAACGGTGCCCAGCCTGGCCGGCAGGAGTAAAAACAAACCCTTCGCCCTCGGCGCCATATGGCTGTGGTTGCTCTGGCCAGATCGTTCATGACCAGCCCAGCACCACGCCCGCCTGGCATCCGGCGTCATCGTCATGGCTGCTCCGCCTCCCAGGGATTCAGGACGTTCACCGGCAGCCCCGCCACGTCCTTGAGGTTGCGGCTCACGATCACCAGGTTGTGGTGTAGAGGAGTGGCCGCCAGCAGGCTGTCGATGGCCGGCAAAGAGCGACCCGCCTCCGCCAGCAGCTGCCCCCATTGGTGGGCCACGCCGGCATCGATCGGCAGCACCCGTTCTGCGAAAAACACCGGTCGCTCTCGCTCCAGCCACTCCAGCAGCACGGTGCGCCGGCCTGAATCAGCCAAGGCCTCCACCCCTTTGCGGATCTCTCCGAGCGTCAGCACGCTGATGAATAGTTCCGCTGCCGGCCGCTTAGACAACCAGGCCTGCACGTTCGTATCGAGAGAGCGGCGGCACAGCTCCGAGATCACATTCGTGTCCACCAACCAGCCCGCAGCCACGCCTTGAAGCGCCACGTCTCGGGGGCTGCTGCGGTTGCGCTCCAACACCAAATCATCGGCAGCGGCCAGGGGGGAGCGCTGCAGAAACTCCAGCAAGGATTCACCCGTGTGCTGCTGCCGCTGGTAGGCCTCCGCCGAGAGAACCACCGCGACCGGCTGGCCGTGGGAGGTCAGCTGCTGGGGGGTGTGCTGGGCCCGCTTCACCAGCTCACAAAAGCGCGCTTTCGCCTCATGGATGGGCCAGGTCTCCACAACCTTGCTCCATAGGGACTATGACCGAACTAGTCACGATAAGCGCCCGGGCCGCTGGGGAACGCTGAGACCAGCGCCTCACCGGCCACAACGCCATCCATTCCTAGGGTTAGGACCCCTGACGCGTGTGGCGCATGTCCTGCCGCCCCGAAGCACGGCGACTCCAGCCTGGGCTGGGATTTGTTCATGCCCTTCTCTGGTTTGGCCTGCTCGGCATCGTCGCCCCTGCGGCCCGCGCCACACCGGAGCTGGTGCTGCTGTTGCGCCATGGCCACAAAGGCGGCGAGGCGGGCAACTACAACCTCTCGCCCCAGGGATTTGATCGGGCCATCGCCCTGGCCGCCCTGCTGCCCCGCTGCTTCGGCAGCCCAAACCAGATCCGCACCTTCTATCTCGATCCGGTGTCGAGCAAAAACGCCCGCAGCTACCAAACGGCCGTGCCGCTGGCGGTGGCCACAGGCGTGAACATCAGCATCGACCTGGCCTCCCGCGAAAACTCCTTCGCCTCCGGCCGCTCCATCCTCACGGACCCCTCCCTCAAAGGCCGCCGAGTGGTGCTCTTCTGGGAGCACCGGCGCCTGCCGGAGCTCGCCGCCGGCCTGGGCTGGCCTTCGATGGCACCGATCGACGACGACGACTTCGACCAGCTGATCCTGCTGCGCTACCGCCCCGCCACGCCCTGGCCGGAGGTGACCCGCTTCAGCCAGTCACAGTTGCTGGCGGGACAGCAGCGCTGTGGGCCGACGCCAGCTTCCCCCTGAGCCCCCGCAGGCACGCCACCGCTCTCCCTCAACGCTCTCCCTCACCGAACACCTGCCGCCATGGCTACCGCCTTCCCTCCCTGGTGCACCCCCCTGGCTGGGATGGGATGGAGGGCGGGCCGGCTACCGGTGCTAGCCCTGCTGCAGAGCCTCCTGATCGGCCCGCTGCCTGCCCTGGCCGGAGATGGGGGTTCACCCCTCGGCCCTGCCAAGGGGCTGATGCTCGATCCGGTCGCCCTAGGCCGCGTCACCGGCACGCCTCCGGCGCCGGGCAGCCGGGAGGAGGCCGGCGACCTGGCGATCCTGCTCTGGCAGCAGCGCTACCGCACACCGGAGATGGTGGCCGCCACCTGGCTGTTGCTCGATCGCAGCCTCAGCACCTTCAGCGGCGCCGTCGGCGCGGAGCTGGGCCGCAGCACGCCGCTGCTCAAGGCAGGCCTGGAGGCCTTCATGCCCCCCGTGAACATCGCCTACAGGGCGATCAAGGCACGGCAGGCCCGCGTCCGCCCCTACATCGCCCATCCGGAGCTGCGCCCCTGCCTTCCACCGGAGGCCACCGACTCCTTTCCCTCCGGCCACGCCGTGTGGTTCCGGTTCACGGCCGAGCTGCTGGCCGACCTCCTACCGGAGCGCCGCGAACGGCTCGAGCATGTGGGCCGCCAGGGCGGTGCCAACCGGGTGCTCTGCGGTGTGCATTACCCCTCCGATGTGGAGGCCGGCCAGCGCTTCGGCGCCGCTGCCGCCCGCCAGATCATCGCCAGCCCCCAGTGGCGCGCCTTCCGGGAAGCTCCGGCCCTGCAGGCGGAGCTGCTGCGGCTGCGTGCACCGGGGGGTGAGGCGCTGCCGCCGCTGGTGCGATGAACGACCAACGGCCAGAGAGGATGGGACCGCCACGATGATCATCCTCGGCATCGACCCCGGCCTGGCCCGGGTGGGCTACGGCGTGATCGAAGTGGAGGAGCAAGCGCCCTGGCGGCCGGGCGAGCCTCGGGCGGAGCCGGGGATTCAGCGCCTGCTCGACTGCGGCATCATCCGCACCGATCCCGGCCGCAGCGAGGGGCAGCGGATGGTGGAGATCGCCCGCGACCTGCGGATCCTGATCCGCACCTGGCGGCCCGAGCTGGCCGTCGTCGAGAAGTTTTTTTTCTACCGCTCCAGCACCACCATCGCGGTGGTGCAGGCCCGGGGAGTGCTGATCATGACCCTGGCCCGCTTCCAGGTGCCCGTAGTGGAGTTTCCGCCGATGCAGATCAAGCAGGCCCTCACCGGCCACGGCCATGCCCAGAAAGATGAAGTGCTCGACGCAGTGATGCGCGAGCTCGACCTCGACACCCCACCCCGCCCCGACGACGCCGCCGATGCCTTGGCCGCCGCCCTGACGGGCTGGTTCCAACGATGAGCGCCAACGACGGAGCCCCCAAAGCGAGCCTGCGCCGGCAGTTCCGATCCCTGCGCCAGGCGTTGGTGGCCGATGCCCAAGCCGCCATTGAGGCCCAGGCCCTGCGCGAGGTGGCCGCCCTGCTGGGCGATGAAGGCCGGCTGGGCCTCTACTGGCCCTTGCCCGGAGAAATCAACCTGCTTTCGCTGCAGGGCGTGCTGCCAGGGCGGCTGGCCCTTCCCGCCATCACGGCAGCGCCAACCGATCCGGCCGCGCGGTTGGTGTACAGGCCCTGGCGGGCCGGTGACAATCTGGAGCCGGATGGCTGCGGCATCCCTGCCCCCGGGCCCCAAACAGAGGCTTTGGAGGCGCAACAGCTCGCCCTGCTGCTGATTCCAGCCCTGGCCTGCGACGACTCCGGCATTCGCTTGGGCTATGGCGGTGGTTGGTATGACCGGCTAAGGGCCGATCCGGCCTGGGCCCGGCTGCCGGCGGCGGCGGTGCTGCCGCGGGGCTGCCGGGTCAAGCGGCTGCCTCGGGATCCGTGGGATGTGCCCCTCCACGGCTGGCTGGATGAAGCGGGCTTCACCTGGGTCGAGCGGGGATAGGGCGAGGAGAGATGGGGCGAGCATGGGATGGGGTAGGGAGGGATGGGGCAGAGTTGTTGACAAAGGCTTCACAGGGGCCGCACTCGATCCAGCTCTTTGCCAGGATCCATGCACTGAACCGGCCCTGATTTGGACCTGTCTGCCTCCCGTTTCTCCAGCACCCGCGCCTCGGCCCCCGAGCAGGTGCTGGCCTCCGAACTTCAGAATCGCGGCCAGCAGAACGACGCCCTCTCGATGATGGTGAGCTCCATGGTGAGGATGGTTCAGGCCAGCAAAAGCAGCGATAGTCGTTGGCAAGCCTCCTGATCCCGCCATGCGCCCGTGCCTCCTGCCTGCCTTGCTGCTGCTCAGCTGCGCGGCTCCGGCCCATAGCCATTCGATCGAAAGCAGCCTGGAGCGGGTGAGCAACCTCACCGACCAACTCGTTCTCGAGAGCCGTTTCGGCAATGGCCAACCCGCCAGTGATGCCGTGGTGCGCCTGATGCCGCCAGGCGGTGAACCGATTGAGCTGGGCCGCACCGATGCCCGCGGCCAGCTGCGCTTCCAGGTACCCCAAAACGCCACCGCCAGCTGGGAGGTGCAGGTCGACCAGGGCCCCGGGCACCAGGATTACCTCGAACTCCCCGCAACCGGCGCGATGAACCGGCCCATCTCCCAACCCCTGCGGCCGCTCTCGCCCGGCCTCGCGATGGGCCTGGGCCTGCTGGGCCTCGCCAGCATGGGAGGGGTGATGGCCTGGCGCCACCGTCAGCGCTGATGACAGCCGCCCCCACGGGCAGTCCAGCCCTGGATCACATCGTCGAACGGCTGGCCAGCACCACAGATCCCCGCCGCCGCTATGAATATGTGCTGTGGCTGGCCAAGAAACTCGCCCCCCTGCCGGAGGAGTTCCGCAACGACGCCTTCAAGGTGAAGGGCTGCGTCTCCCAGGTTTTTGTGGTGGGAGAGCTGCTGAACGGCTGCCTGCATTGGCGGGGTGATTCAGACGCCGCCATCACCAAGGGGCTGCTGGCCCTGTTGATCGAGGGCCTCGAGGGGCTTTCGCCAGAGCAGGCAGCAGCCATTGATCCGGCCTTCATCGCCGCCACCGGCCTACAAGCCAGCCTGACGCCGTCCCGGGCGAACGGCTTCCTCAACATCCTGCGGAAGATGCAGTCCCAGGCCCAAGCCCTGGCGGCCGGCCAAGCCCACTCCAGCTGATTTCTAGGATCACTGCACCGCACCCCCCCAGCGCATGACCATCGGCATCGGCTTGCTCGGGCTTGGCACGGTGGGGGCAGGTGTGGCTGCCATCCTGGCGACCCCTGCGGGGCGCCACCCGCTGGTGGACGAGCTGGCCCTGCGCCGGGTGGCAGTTCGCGATCTGAACCGGGTTCGGCCCATCGAGCTGGCCAGCAACCTGCTCAGCACCGATCCGAAAGCCGTGGTCGACGACCCCAGCGTGGACATCGTGGTGGAGGTGATGGGTGGCCTTGAGCCGGCCCGATCGCTGATTCTGCAGGCGATCGCTGCCGGCAAACCGGTCGTGACGGCGAACAAGGCCGTCATCGCCCGTCACGGCGAGGAAATCGCCGCCGCCGCCGCCGCCCATGGCGTCTACGTGTTGATCGAGGCCGCCGTGGGTGGGGGCATTCCAATCATCGAGCCGCTCAAGCAATCCCTGGGGGCCAATCGCATCCAGAGGGTCAGCGGCATCATCAACGGCACCACCAATTACATCCTCAGCCGGATGGCGTCAGAGGGGGCGGCGTATGCCGAGGTGCTGGCCGATGCCCAGCGCCTGGGCTACGCCGAAGCCGATCCGGCCGCCGATGTGCAGGGGGGTGACGCCGCCGACAAGATCGCCATCCTCAGCGGCCTGGCCTACGGCGGTTCGGTGCCCCGGCAGGCCATCCCCACCGAAGGGATCGACCAACTCGATGCCCGCGACGTGGCCTATGCGGCGCAGCTGGGCTATGTGGTCAAGCTGCTGGCGGTGGCCCAGGCCATGCCCGAAGGCGGCAGCGAGCAGCTGCTGGATGTGCGGGTGCACCCCACCCTGCTGCCCAAAACCCACCCCCTCGCCGGGGTCAATGGCGTCAACAACGCCATTTTGGTCGAAGGCGACCCGGTGGGTGAAGTGATGTTCTACGGGCCCGGAGCCGGGGCCGGGCCGACGGCATCCGCCGTCGTGGCCGACATCCTCAACATCGCCGGCATCCGCCAGGCCACCGCAGGCTCGGCCAAGGCTCCCCTCGATCCCCTCCTGGCCGCCGGCAGCTGGCGCCCCTGCCGCCTGGTGGACAGCGCCGTCACCATGCACCGCAACTACGTGCGGTTGCGCACCGGCGACCAGGCCGGCGTGATCGGCAGGATCGGCACCTGCTTCGGCGAGGCGGGAGTGTCGATCCAGTCCATCGTGCAGTTCGAAACCCAGAGTTGCGGCGACGCCGAGATCGTCGTGATCACCCACGAGGTGTGCGAAGCCAGCTTCCGCCAGGCCCTCAGCGCGATTGCGGCCCTGGACGACGTGCATCACGTGGCCGCCTGCCTCCGCACCCTCTAGGTCTGGGGCCCCGTTCAGGTCTGCAAATCGCCACCGTCCCTGGCCATCGAGGCCCGCGGCAAGCCACAGTGGGGGCACCAATCGAAAGCAATCCTTAAGTTTCCCGTTCAACTGTCGGACGCCTGCCCCTCCCCCACCGGTTTGATCCCTCCACGCTTTTTATGACCAGCACCACCTGCTCTCCCCACTCGGCCAGCCTTCACCAAGGAGCCTGCGTCCAACTGGGCAGCGATGAGCAGCTTTATCAAGTCATTGGCATCGACCACCACCACGACCGCTGCTGGCTGCGCAGCTGGCCCCTGACCCGCCAGGGATCGGAGGTGTTTGAAATTTCTCTGCAGCAGGTGAGTCTAGCCGCGGCCCAGCGGTCTTGAATGGCTCCCATCTGAAGGCCGCCCCTTGCCCCGCGCCCCGCGGCTGAGCCACCCCCAACCCCTAGCCCTGCTGATGGGCGGCCTGGCGCTGGGGGTTTCGCTTTTCGGTTGCCGACCACCCACGCCGCCCCAGGCCAGCAACCGCCTGGTGGTGGCCAGCAAGAACCGCATCGACACGGTCGATCCCGCTGGCGCCTACACCTTCGGAGCCATGCAGGTGTTGAGCGCGATCGGCGATCCGCTTTATGCGATCAACAGCCGGGGCCTGCTGGAGCCCCGGCTGGCAGTGGCCCTGCCCCAGCTCAGCGCCGACGGCCTCACCGCCCGGGTGGAGCTGCGCCAGGGGGTGCGGTTCCACGACGGCACCCCCTTCAACGCCGCGGCGATGGTGTTCACGCTGGAGCGCTTCCTGGCGATCGGCAAGCTCAGCTACCTGCTCGGTGACCGGGTGAGCGCTGCGCGGGCCATCGGGCCCTACACACTCGAGCTGAGCCTCAAGCGCCCCTACAGCGCCCTGGCCGAGCTGCTCAGCGCCGTCAACCTGACGCCGCTCTCCCCCAGCGCCTACAGCAAGCACCGCCGCAGCTTCCTCAACGACCGCTTCGTGGGCACGGGCCCCTACCGGCTCAGCTTCTTCACCACCCAGCAGCAGCGGCTGGAGCCCTTTGAGGGCTACTGGGGGCCCAAGCCTTCCAATAGCGGCCTCGACCTGGTGGCCCTGAGCAACTCCACCGCCCTGTTCGGCGCCCTGCAGAGCGGCGAGGTGGATGTGTTGCTCTCCACAAGCCTGGAGATCGACCAGCAAGCCGCCCTGCGGCGGCGTGCGGCGGCTGGAGGCTTGAGGGAGGGCGGCGGGCCGGCGCTGGAGATCGGCTATCTCACCCTGCTCACCGACCAGCCGCCGCTCAACGATCCCCGCCTGCGCCAGGCGGTGGCCTACAGCCTGGATCGGGCCACGATCAGCCGGCGCGTCACCCTGGGGTTGCGGCCGCCCCTGCGCGACCTGGTGCCGCCCAGCCTCAAGGGCTCCGACCCCAAGGCCTGGCCCAACTACAACCCGGCCAAGGCGCGCCAGCTCTACCGCCAAGCGGGCTACTGCCAAGGCAAGCGGCTGACCCTGCCGCTCACCTTCCGCTCCAACATTCCAACCGACAAGTTGTTTGCCCTCACCTGGAAGGCCCAGTTGCGACAGGATCTGGGTGATTGCGTCGCCCTGGAGGTGACCGGCATGGAGTCCACCACCGCCTACCGCCAGCTGGGTGATGGCGCTTTCCCGCTGATTTTGTTGGAGTGGATGGGCGACTTCCCCGATGCCGACAACTACCTCGTGCCCCTGCTGGGCTGCACCCAGGCCGAGGGGGATCGCTGCCGCAAAGGGGCCGCAGCCGCCAGCGGCAGCTTCTGGGCCCGGCCTGGGCTCCAGCAGGATCTGGAGCGCAGCGCCACCCTGGCGGGCCCCGCACGACTGGCTCTGCTGCGCCGCATCCAGCGCCAAACCGCCGCCGCGAATCCCTACCTGCCGGTGTGGCTGAATGCTCCCCGAGCCTGGGCCCAGCGCAGCGTCAGCCAACCCCGCTACGACGGCTCCGGCCGGCTGTTGCTGCAGGAGCTGAGCAAACCATGAGCCGCCGCCGCGCCCTGCTGCGCTACCTGGCTGCCCGGCTGGCCCTGGCGCCACTGATGCTCTGGTTGATCTCCACGTTGGTGTTCCTGCTGCTGCGCCTGGCCCCAGGTGATCCGATCGATGCCTTGCTCGGCACCCGCGCCCCCGAAAGCGCCCGGGCAGCCCTGCGGGCCCAACTGGGACTGGACCAACCCTTGCTGCAGCAGTACGGCAGCTTCCTGGGCAAGCTGCTGCACGGCGATCTGGGCGCCTCGCTCACCAACCAGCAACCGGTCACCGACGTGATCGGCCAAAGCCTGCCGGCCTCCCTGGAGCTGGGGGTGGTGGCCCTGCTGCTCGCAGCCGTGGTGGGCCTGGCGGTGGGCTTCTCCGGCATCGCCCGGCCGGAGGGCCGCCTTGATCTGGCGGGCCGGTTGTATGGCATCGGCACCTATGCCCTGCCGCCCTTCTGGGCGGCGATGGTGGTGCAGCTGGTGTTTGCGGTGTGGCTGGGCTGGCTGCCGGTGGGGGGCCGTTTCCCGCCCACGTTGCTGCCGCCTGAGGGCAGTGGCTTCTACCTGCTCGACAGCCTGCGCAGCGGCCTGGCCACCGGCCAGTGGCAGCAGCTGGCGGGCAGTGTGCGGCACCTGGTGCTGCCGGCAGCCACCCTGGGCCTGCTGCTGAGCGGCATCTTTGCCAATGCCCTGCGACTTAACCTGCGCCGCGCCCTCGGCTCCGATTACGTGGAAGCGGCCCGCAGCCGCGGCCTGGGCGAAGCCCGGGTGGTGTTGCGCCATGCCCTGCCCAACGCCCTGCTGCCGGTGCTGACGATCACGGGCATCACCGTGGCCTCCCTGATTGGCGGCGCCCTGCTGATCGAAGTCACCTACTCCTGGCCCGGCATCGCCTTCCGGCTGCAGGAGGCGATCGGCCAACGCGACTATCCCCTGGTGCAGGGAATTGTGGTGGTGGTGGCCGGCTTGGTAGTGCTGGTGACCGTGGTGGTGGATCTGGTGGTGGCGTTGCTGGATCCGCGCATCAGTTTCTAACGCTCCAGCTTGGGAATCTGGCCGCGCCAACGACGGGCCTGGGCCGCGTCGAGCACATAGGCGCTGACGCCCTCCTGGTCGCGGCGTTGGGGGGAGAGCAGCAGGGGCTGCTCCAGACCCTGCAGAAATTCGCTGGTCAGGTTGAGCAGCAGGCCCTGAACCTTGAGGGGCTCGATGCCGACCAGCTCCTCCCCCAGGCGAAACAGGGCTTCACCCCCGCGATTAATTCGCACCGGTGAAAAATGGCTGGCCCCCTCCACCAGCACCAGCCGGCTGCCGGGATGGGGGGCGCGGGCAAACACCGCCAACTGTTCCTGCACAGGGGGGGTGACCAGATCAAGGCTGCCCCCCACCAACAGCACCGGCATGGGGAGGTTTTGCAAACTCCGGTCGGGCCAAAGCAGGCTGCCGAAGCCGTTGAAGGCCACCACCCCCAGCAGGGGCGTCGGCTGGGACAGCTGCCCAGGGCCTGGGCCGGCCGCGGTGACCCCGTCGCCGATGATCCCCGGCAGCTGGCACTGCAGCAGCCGCGACAGGTTGGCGAGCGGCAGGGACACCATGGCGCCTTGACAGCGCTGGGCCAGGCCCCGCTCCGGCACCAGCCCCGCCGCCATCAGCGCCGTCAATCCCCCCAGGGAATGGCCGACCAGCACCACCCCCTGCTCGCCGGCGGGCGTCGGGCCCAGGGCCAGCAGGCGACCCTCCCGCTGGGCGACGAGCACGGCCTGCAAATCGGCGAGGCGCTGGGGTAGAGCTTCGGCGCCGGGTGGGGGCGCATCCCCCAACAGGGAAGCCTGGAGGGCCTGCTGGTCACTACCGGGATGCTCCAGCAGCACGGCCGGCCAGCCGCGATCAGCCAAAGCCGATGCGAGCCAGCTGAGCTGGTCGGGGCTGCCGCCAAGGCCTGGCATCAGCAGCAGCCAGGGTCCGCGGCGGGGCTGCTGGGCTGGCCAGAGCTCAAGCGGCAGGGGCGTGGCCCGGTGGGGCACGGACAACAGCAGGCGTTGGGGCAGGCGCCGCGGGCTGGGGCTGGAGGCACCGGTGAAGGCCAGGGGCCTGGAACGGCGCCGCGGCAAACCCAGCTGGCGCAACTGGGCCATGGCGCCGTTCTGGCGCTGGAGCTGGCTGCGCCACTGGCTGGCCAGCTCCAGCACCCCGTCGAGGCGCAGGGTGACGCTGGCCACGGGCAGGGCGCGCAGCAGCTCCAGGGTGGACACACTGGCCTGGCGCTGCAGAAGCTGGCGCAGAGTGCCCAGCAGCAACGGGGCCGTGCTGCGACCATCGGCGCTGGTGAGCAGGCTGCCAGCTTCCTTGACCATCTGCTCCCCGGTCCAGCTGTTGAGCAGCTGCAGCCCAAAGCTGGGGTTGCTCAGCAGGGGGGCCCGCAGCAGGCGAATCAGGTCACGGCGGCCTTGCGGCTGGAGCAGGGTGAGCCACACCGCCTGATCCCCAAGGGCTTCAGCCGGCAGGGTGGTCTGATTCGACTGACGGCTCCAGGCCTCCAGTTTGACCAGATCAATCGGCAGCTCCAGCCCATCGAGCCGGAGGCGCAACAGATCGGCAGCCCCGGCCCCCAGTGGAACCTGCAGGCTCGCGGCGCCCACCAGGGCGAGGATTGCGACGCGAGGCAAGCGCAAGAGCGAAGCCAGAACCAGGGGCCAGGACACAGGCCAGTCTCCCCCGTCCGGGGCACCGGCCAGCAGACTGACACTCTGGTGTGCAGGGCCCTGCTTGAGCAAGCGCGATCCCATCCGCCTCGGCGGATGGCTGGGTCAGTTTCCGGCGATGCTGCGGCATGTATCCCTGCTGAGGCTGGTGGCCTCCCTGGGGGCTGGCGGGGTGCTCTACCTAACCCCGATCGTGTTCCATCAGGCAGACTTCAGCCCCCTGGCGGTGACCCAGGGGCTAGCCCTGGCGGCCCTGGCCGGCACGCTGGGGCGCCTGCTGAGCGGGGCGCTGCTGGATCGGGGCCTGGCCTGCTCGATTCCCCTACTGCTGGCCGCCCTGGCGGGAATACTGGGCGACCTGCGGCTGGTCGGCACCACCAGCTTCGCGGGGTATGGACAGGGCCAGCTGCTGCTGGGCATCGCCGCGGGCCTGTACTGGCCGGCGATCGAGCTGGCGGTGCCGATGGGCTGCCGCTCGGGGCCAAGGCCGATCCCCTCGGGGCGGGGCTTTGCTTTGGCACGCAGCGCCGATGCGGCCGGCATCGCCAGCGGCGCCCTGCTGGGGGGATTGCTGGCGGCGGCGGGCCTGCTGCGGGGGATCTACCTGGTGGATATCGCCTGCGCCCTGACGGTGGTGGCGCTGCTGGTGCGCCAGCCCCTACCGAGCCCCGGGGCTTCAAGCGCCGATTCCACCAGCCAAAGCCCCTGGCGCAACTGGTTGCCACCGCTGCTGCCCGTGCTGGCCATCAGCCTGCTGGCCACCTCCTTACCGCCCTTGATGCAGAGCGCCCTACCCCTTGATTTGGTGCGGGGCGGGCTGGAGCGGGCAGCCATACCCGAGAGCCTCGGCGCCATGTTGATTGGCCTCCAGCTGGGGCTGCTGGTGGTGATCCAGTGGCCGGTGGGGCAAGCCATGGCCCGCCGGCCGATCGCCCATGGCCTCGGGCTGAGCCTCAGCTGTTTTGCCGCCGGCACGGTGCTGCTGGGCTTCTCAGCCCTCACCCACCAGGGGTTGTGGCTGGTGGTGCTGGCCCAGCTGCCCCTGGCCCTGGGAGAAGCGGCATTCCTACCAATCGCCACCGAGGCGGTGATCGAACTGAGCCCCCCGGAACATCAAGGCCTGGCGATGGCCCTGTTTTCTCAGTGTTTTGCGATCAGCGCCCTGGCCGCACCGCTGCTGGCGGGCGTGGCCCTCGAGGGCCAGGGCCACGCCGGTGGCCTCTGGATTGGCATGACCCTGTTGTGCCTGGCCGGTCTCAACGTTGTCAGGCGGCTCAAACCGCGGCCGGCGGCTCCTGCTTAGGGGCCTGCTGGGCCACCCAGGCCTCATGGGGCAGGGGTTCGGTGCCGTATTCCCAGTCGTCGTAGTCAGGGTCGTTGCGAATTTTCTGGTGCAACGCCTTCTGCACATCGAAGTCGTGGGGTGCGCCAGTGGGTGAATCGGGCTGGGGGGCGGGTCGCTGGGCCGGATCCGTCATGGCATCACTGAACTTCGTGAATCCATTGTGGTGCACCCCGGGTCGGCGGCGGCACTGAAGCGCCAGGCAGGGCGATCAGGTTCGACAGCCATGGAACTTTCAAGTCGCTTGTCAACCAGCAGAACATGATCCAAACCTCAACAATCACGATCCGCATTAAAGTCACGGCAAGAGAAACTCCGGTTGACTGATTGCGCCAGAGGGTTACGACCCCAAGCAAACCCACACTGGACAAGACCGCAGCACAACCGTGCCGATGGAGCTTGCCCTCGGAGCCCATGGCCAGGGGGGGGTGCTGTTCACCTGCTTGAAGTCCTGTACGGGCTGTACTGAATCGACAGGGGAAAATGGCGATGCCCGCGAAAGCAGGGCTAGTGTGCCGTCCCGCAGATTTGTGAGCAAAGTCGCTGGAGCTTCTCCAGGATTGAGTCGGCGGTGGCGGTCCACTTGAACGGCACCTTGGTCTTGTCGTAGGCCGCCACGAACTGCTCGATCTTGTTGATCAGCTCTTTGACGCTCGAGAAGCTGCCGCGCCGAATCGCCTTCTGGGTGATGATCCCAAACCATCGCTCCACCTGGTTGAGCCAGGAGGCGTAGGTGGGGGTGTAGTGGACGTGGAAACGAGGCCGCTGCGCCAGCCAGGCCTTCACCTTGGTGTGCTTGTGAGTGCA
>CBFIGH010000061.1:0-39086 GCA_965662115.1 Cyanobium sp. | reverse complement strand
TGGTGCCGGGGCCCTCGTCACCAGCGAGCACCGCCGCTACGGCAATGCCAGGGCCTTGACCGCCTGCAAGCTGTTGGTGATGAACCGGGAGAAGTTTCTGTTTGCCGTGCAGGAGTCGCCCATGTTTGCGATCGAGTTGCTGGGCTCGATTGATCAGCGCCTGCGTCAACTTAAGGACTGCACCAAGATCTAGTCCGTTGCCGCCGGCTGCATAACTCAGCCTTGAAACAGCAGTCGCCGGATCACCCGTTGGGCAATGTCGCCGTAGCCCATTTCACCCGAGAGAATCTGGGCAATGCGCTGCGGGGCGGTGGGCCGTTTGACGCCGAGCTGGTAACCCACCCGGGGCACGCGATAAAATAGCTGGGCGATCCGTTTGCCCCAGGCCATCGACTCCCCCCATTCCGTTCGCATCTGGCTGGAATAGCCCGCCAGGGCACTGGCATCTCCAGCCAGCCAGGCCGAGAGGGCCTCGGCGGCCCGGCAGCCGCTGATCAGGGCTGGCCGCAGTCCCTCCGCCAGGAAGGGATCACACAGGGAGGCGGCGTCTCCGACCGCCACCAAGCCGGTGTTGTCACCCCGGCCATGCAGGGGATAGTGGCCATCCCAGATGCGCAGCTGCCCCACCCGGCGCTGGCCCGCATCGGCGGGCAACCCCAGGCTGGGGAGCAGCTTGGCGAGCACTTGATCGGGATCGGCTGGGTCCCTGCCGATGAAGGTGCCGATCCCGATGCTGAAGCCCCCATGCCGCGGGAAGGCCCAGGAGAAGCCGTGGTGCACCAGGCCAAATTCGAACCGAGCGGTGCGGGGTTCGGCAACCTCTGCGTCAACCTCCACCGAAACCGTCTCGGCAAAGTGGGGTCGGGGCGGTCCTAGGCCATGGCGGGCCGCCAGCTGGGACCCGGAGCCGTCGGCGATCACCACGGCCTTGGCCCTTAGCTGCATGGCCTGGCCCCCGGGCCCCTCGGCCCGCAGCTGCCAGCCATCGCCATGGCGCTGCAGGCTCTGCACGCTGACGCCTGGCTGAAAGCGGGCCCCAGCCGAGCGGGCCTGCTCCACCAGATAGGCATCCAGCACGGATCGGCGCACGATCCAGAAGGGGGCATCGCCAGGCAAAAGGGCTGTGACCGGGTCGGCCAGGCACCAGGTGAAGCGCACCTGGTTGATCACCGCATCCACAACCGGGCTGAGATCAAAGGGGAACAGGTTCTGCATCGACGCTGCCATGCCTCCACCGCAGGGTTTGGGCCGGGGGAAGGCAGCAGCCTGGTCGAGCAGCAGCACGTCGTGGCCGAGGCGAGCCAGGTGGAACGCGCTGGTAGCCCCGGCCGCTCCTGCTCCCACCACGACCACATCGGCTGTTCCAGCAGGAGTTCCAGCAGCAGTGCCAGCTGGAGCGACCATCACACCTTGAGGATGTCGGCTTCCTTTTCGCTCAGGTGCTTCTCCAGTTGGGCAATGAACTTGTCGGTGAGTTTTTGCACCTTGTCCTGCTCATCGCGGCTCTGATCCTCGGAGAGATCGCCGTCTTTTTCCTGTTTCTTGATTTTATCGATGGCGTCCCGACGGACGTTGCGCAGGCCCACCTTGCCCTCCTCGGCATACTTGGCCGCCAACTTGCAGAGCTCCTTGCGGCGGTCCTCGGTCAGGGGGGGAATGTTGATCCGAATCACCTTGCCATCGTTGTTACAAGTGAGGCCCAGATCACTCATTGAGATCGCCTTTTCGATCAGCCCCATCGAGCCCGCATCGAACGGCTGGATCTGGATCGTCTGCGAATCGGGGGTCGAGAGGGTGGCCAAAGACTTCAGTGGGGTCTCGGCGCCGTAATACTCCACCGAGATCTTGTCGAGCAGGGAGGGATTAGCCCGTCCGGTGCGGATGGTGTTGAAGGTGCGCTGCGTCGCTTCCAGCGACTTGCGCATGTTGGCGTCCAGATCCATGGCGGGGTTAGGGGTGAATGCGGGTGCCAATTGGTTGGCCGGCCACGGCCCGGCCGATGTTGCCGGATCCGAATAGATCGAACACCACGATCGGAATGGCATTGTCCTTGCAGAGAGCAATGGCCGTGCTGTCCATCACCTCGAGCTCGGAGCTGAGCACCTCCAGAAAGGAGAGGCTCTCGAAGCGCACCGCATCGACGTGCTTGTTGGGGTCCTTGTCATAGACGCCATCCACCTTGGTGGCCTTGAACACCACGTCGGCGCCAATTTCAGCCGCCCTCAGGGCGGCGGTGGTGTCTGTGGTGAAGAAGGGGTTGCCCGTGCCGGCTGCGAAAATCACCACCCGACCCTTTTCCATGTGGCGGATGGCCCGCCGACGGATGTAGGGCTCGGCCACCGCCTGCATCGAAATGGCGCTCTGCACCCGGGTGGGCACCCCCGAGCGCTCCAGACCGTCCTGAAGGGTGATGGCATTCATCACCGTGGCCAACATGCCGACGTAGTCGGCGGTGGCGCGATCCATGCCGGCAGCGGATCCCTTCAGGCCCCGAAAGATGTTGCCGCCCCCGACCACGATGGCTAATTCGATGCCCTCGGCCACGCAGGCAGCCACGTCTTTGGCAATGGATTGAACGATTTCCGGATCGATCCCATAGCCCTGCTCACCCATCAGCGCCTCGCCGCTGAGTTTGAGGAGCACGCGCTTGTAACCCATCGACCCCACCGATTTGCAGCACCGTAGCAACGGCCTTGCGCCCTGCCCCCAGTGCCGCTGTAATGCTTGAAATCCGGAAGGATCATGGGCCAGCCCGACTTCAGCCAGCCCCGCCCCTCCGGCGTGATGGCCCGTCTGACGCTCTCCGCCCTGGAGCGGGCCAGCCGCGACCCTGCGATCTGGCGTCAGCCCGACGTGCACCGCGCCGTGCTGATCAGCGGCCTCACCGTGATGGTCAATGCCATGGCGCTGCTGCAGGCTGACCTGGGCTGATCGCCCAGCTGGGCTGGCCTAGAACTCGATGCCGCGCTGGGCCTTGACTCCCTGCTCCCGGAACGGATGGCGCACCATTTTCATCTCCGTCACCAGGTCGGCCTGCTCCAGCAGGGCCGCCGGTGCCCCCCGGCCGGTCAGGGCGACGTGGGTGAGTTCTGGCCGCAGGGCCAGCCCCTCTAGCACCTGCTCCATGCCGAGGTAGCCGAGCTTGAGCGCCACGTTCACCTCGTCGAGCACCACGAGCTTGCGGCTGGCGTCAGCGAGGTAGCCGCAGGAGCGCTCCCAGGCCTGCTGCACCAGCATGCGGTCCCGGTCGCGGTCCTGGGTTTCCCAGGTGAAGCCCTCCCCGAGGGCATGCCAGTGGAGGGCTTCACCGAACCGTTCCAGGGCTTTGGCTTCACCCGGCTGCCAGCCCCCCTTGATGAATTGCACCACGGCCACCTGTTCGCCGTGGCCCAGGGTGCGCAGCACCAGGCCCAGGGCCGCGGTGGTCTTCCCCTTGCCATCGCCGGTGAACACAAGCACCAGACCCTTTTCCAGGTTGCGCTCGCCCACCCGTTGTTGTTGCACCTCTTTGCGGCGTGCCATCCGGCGCTGGTAGCCAGCGGCATCCTTCTCTGGGGCCAGGTCGCCCCCCGGGCCCAACTCCGCTGCCGCAGCATCCAGGTTGGGGTTTGGCTCGCGCAAGGGCTGGGTCTGGGACTGGGTCAAGACACGATGGAGGTAGGGAGGTCACTCTGGCGACGGCGGGCCAAGGCCGCATCCACGGCCTGCTGCTGATCGCGGCGGGTGATCCAGTGGTGATAGGTGCGGGTGTGAATGGCCACCGAATGGCCCATCATTCGGGCGGCCACCGTGTCTGGCAGGCCGATGTGGATCGTGCGAACGGCCCAGGCGTGGCGGAGGTCGTAGGGCGTGATGGGCAGTGCATAGCGGCGGAACTGCTCCGCCACCCTTCTGCCCACCTGCTGCAAGGTGGTGTGGCGCAGGTCGGTATTCACCGGTGGCAGGGGGGGCTGGAGCGCGCCCAGTTGCTCCAAGCCAAAGTGATCGACCCATTCGGGCTGGAAGGGCCAGACCTGGTGCTCGCCGGTCTTGCTGGTGGGCAGCACCCGGATCACCCGGTCACCCCCGGGGGCCAGGGCCGAGAGGTCGCAGAAGAAAATTTCGTGGTTGCGCAGGCCATAGGTGGCCATCAGGCCGTAGGCCAGTCGCCAGCGGGAATTCGGGATCTGATCCACCAGCGCCAGGATCTGCTGATCGCCAGGCAGACGGCGGAACTGGGCCGCATGGAGCCCGTAGCCAGCCGCCCTGATGCTCCAGTCGTCCGGCAACGCCAGATTGTGGTGGCGGGCCAGGGCCGCCAGGGCCGTGCCGCATTGCTGACGACTGCGGCTGGTGGGGGCGTAGCTCTCGAGCACCCTCTCCAGCAGGGGTGACTCCAGTGGTAGGTCTTGTTCGGCGGCGATGGCCAGCAGCCGCCGCAGGTAGGGGCGGTAGGCGCTGTTCCAGGTGGTGCGGCAGCCAGCGGGATTGCGGCGGCGGCGGGGATCGCCGAAAAAAGCGGCCTCAAAGCCATCCAGATCGAGCCGGCCCCCGCTGGGTTGGGTCTGTTGAGGTTGGGGCGGTGCACGGTGGGTCGCAGGGCCCCAGTCGGCCCAGTCGAAGCGGCCGCGCTGCTGCTGGCGCAACACCTCCTTGAGGCGTTCCTTGGCCCGCTCCAATCCCCTGCCATCGGCATGCAGGCCGAGGCTGATCCGCTGCATGCGAGGGCGCCCCGAGCCCCTCTGACAGGGCAGGGGGCCCCGTAGCCCGAGGCGCTGGCCACGGAGCTCCAGGCGCAGGGATACCCCGGCGCGGGCCAGCTGTTCATTTTCCTGGGCCAGGCGAGCCTGGAGGTTGCCCCCCCTGGCCTGGTCGCCCTCGGCGCCGGCCACGCCTGGTTGTCGAGCCCCGCTTGCCATCGACCCTGTCTGGGCTCCGACCTTATCGATCCAGGGCCGATGCGGCCAGGGGAGGTGCGGCAGGGCTACGCTCGACCTCTCTGAGCCGCGCGGAACGAGGGCATGGCCAAGGTTGGCGTGCTGCTGCTGAACCTCGGTGGGCCGGAGCGGATTCAGGATGTCGGTCCATTTCTCTACAACCTGTTCTCGGATCCGGAGATCATTCGGCTGCCCAACCCTGCCCTGCAGAAGCCCCTGGCTTGGTTGATCAGCAGCCTGCGGGCCGGTAAATCCCAGCAGGCCTACCGCTCCATCGGCGGCGGCTCACCGCTGCGGCGCATCACCGAGCAGCAGGCCCGCGAACTGCAAAGCGAGCTCCGATCGAGGGGGATTGAGGCCACCAGTTACGTGGCCATGCGCTACTGGCACCCCTTTACCGAATCGGCGGTGGGCGACATCAAGGCCGATGGGGTCGAGGAGGTGGTGGTGCTGCCCCTCTATCCCCACTTCTCCATCAGCACCAGTGGCTCCAGCTTTCGAGAGTTGCAGCGGTTACGCCAGGCCGACACGGGTTTCTCCCGTCTGCCGATCCGTTGCATCCGCAGCTACTACGACGACCCCGGTTATATCGGCGCCATGGCCGGTCTGATTGCCCGGGAGATCCAGGCCTGTCCTGAGCCGGCCCAAGCGCATGTGTTCTTCAGTGCCCATGGGGTGCCCAAGAGCTATGTCGAAGAAGCCGGCGATCCCTACCAACGGGAAATTGAGGCCTGCGCCGGGCTGATCATTGAGCGGTTGGAGCGGGATCTCGGCCATGCCAATCCCTTCACCTTGGCCTACCAGAGCAGGGTGGGTCCGGTCGAGTGGCTCAAGCCCTACACCGATGAGGCCCTGCAGGCACTGGGTGCTGCGGGTGTGAAGGATCTGGTGGTGGTTCCAATCAGCTTTGTCAGTGAGCACATCGAAACCCTCGAGGAGATCGATATCGAATACCGGGAAATCGCCACCGAAGCGGGCATCACCAATTTCCGTCGTGTGGCGGCCCTGGATACCACTCCGGCCTTCATCAGGGGCCTGGCCGATCTGGTGCAACACGCCCTCGAGGGCCCCGAAGTGAACCTGGATCAAGCCGCCGAGCTGCCCACCAAGGTGAAGCTTTACCCCCAGGACAAGTGGGCCTGGGGCTGGAACAACAGTTCCGAGGTCTGGAACGGACGCTTGGCGATGGTCGGCTTTTCCGCTTTTCTGTTGGAGTTGATCAGTGGGCGGGGACCGCTGCATGCCCTCGGGCTTCTCTGAGCAGCGCCCCAGGCCTGGCCGCTTCGCTCCGCTGGCTGCCGCCAGCGTTCTGGCCGGCCTAGCCGTTGTGCTGGCTCCCCGGGGTGTCTGGGCCCAGAGCCGCTGGCAGATGGGCGTGTTTCCTGTCACCAGCTTCCTGGCCTACACCAGCCATTTCGGCACCCGCACCGGCCCCTGGGGTCAGCTGGAACCCCACTACGGCCTCGATATTGCCGCCCCGCTGGGCTCGCCAATCCGCAACTGGTGGGCAGGCGTTGTGCAGTCGGTGATCAGCGATGGTGCCTGTGGGATTGGCCTGGTGATTCGCTCAGGGAGCTACGAGCACATCTACTGCCACCTGGCCGGGCAGGTGGCAGGCGGCACCTACCGCAGCGGGCCGGTGGCCCTGGCTCCCGGGCAGCTGCTGCGCACCGGTCAGTTGATTGGACACGTTGGGATGAGTGGTCGCACCACGGGCCCCCACCTGCACTGGGGGATGCGCCATGGCGGCCGTTGGCTTGATCCGGCCCGGATTCTGCGGGCGATGGCCGCTGCACGGAGCTCGCCGACTGGTCGCTCCTCTGCGCCAAAAGCCACACCAGCACCTAGGGTTGCCCTGATCCCGTAACACGCCAAATTGATTGGCCTGCTACAGCCGTGACGCTGACGCCCCTCCCCACTGCGGCCCAGTCCGCTCCAGTCCGGTCCAACGGCACCAGCCCTGGCGACGGTGCCGGCCCATCCCAACGGGTCAATGGCGGCTATGCCCTGATGGATGCCTTGCACCGCCATGGGGTGGAGCACATTTTTGGCTATCCGGGCGGGGCGATCCTGCCGATTTACGACGAACTGCATAAGGCCGAAGCCCGCGGCTGGCTCAAGCACATCCTGGTGCGCCACGAGCAGGGCGGCACCCATGCCGCCGATGCCTATGCCCGCGCCACCGGCAAGGTGGGGGTGTGTTTTGGCACCTCGGGCCCTGGGGCCACCAACCTGGTGACCGGCATTGCCACCGCCCAGATGGACTCGGTGCCGATGGTGGTGATCACCGGTCAGGTGCCCCGGGCCTCGATTGGCACTGATGCTTTCCAAGAAACCGATATTTTCGGTATCACCCTGCCGATCGTGAAACATTCCTGGGTGGTGCGTGACCCCCGGGACATCGGCCGGATTGTGGCTGAGGCCTTTTTGATCGCTGCGCATGGTCGCCCTGGCCCGGTGCTGATCGACGTGCCAAAGGACGTTGGGCTCGAGGAGTTCGATTACACACCGGTGGCTCCTGGTTCCAGCATTCCAGCAGGTTTCAAGCTGCCCCCCGCTCCGGAGCCTGGAGCCATTGACGACGCCCTGTCCCTGATCCGCCAGGCCCGCCGGCCCCTGCTCTACGTGGGCGGTGGAGCGATCAGCAGTGGCGCCCATGGGGCGGTCAAACAGCTGGCCGAGCGCTTTCGCCTGCCTGTCACCACAACCCTGATGGGCAAGGGCGCCTTTGATGAGAAGCACCCTCTCGCTGTGGGCATGCTCGGCATGCACGGCACGGCCTATGCCAATTTCGCCGTGACCGAGTGTGATCTTTTGATTGCCACGGGTGCACGCTTTGACGACCGGGTCACCGGCCGACTGGATGGTTTCGCGCCGCGGGCCCAGGTGATCCACATCGATATTGATGCGGCGGAAATGGGCAAGACCCGCCTCCCTGACGTGGCCGTGGTGGCCGATGTGCACGCCGCTCTCGAGGCCCTGTTGGCCGCATCGGCCAACGACAGCTCGGAGGGCCGCACCGAGGCCTGGCTCCAGCGCATCGACAGCTGGAAGCAGCACTATCCCCTTGTGGTTCCCGCCCCGGAAGGCGACATCGCCCCCCAGGAGGTGATTGTTGCCCTGCAGGAGCTTGCCCCAAACGCCTTCTTCACCACCGATGTGGGCCAGCACCAGATGTGGGCCGCTCAGTTTCTGCACAACGGCCCCAGGCGTTGGATCAGCTCGGCGGGCTTGGGCACCATGGGCTTCGGCATGCCTGCCGCCATGGGCGTGCAGACAGCTTTCCCAGACGAGCAGGTGATCTGCGTTGCAGGTGATGCCTCGATCCTGATGAACATCCAGGAGTTGGGCACCCTCAGCCAATACAACCTACCCGTCAAGGTGGTGGTGATCAACAACGGTTGGCAGGGCATGGTGCGCCAGTGGCAGGAGAGTTTTTATGGCGAGCGCTATTCCGCCTCCGAGATGACCGCTGGCATGCCCAACTTTGAAGCGCTTGCAGAGGCCTTCGGCGTACGGGGTGTGCGCATTGAGGCGCGATCCACCCTGCGCCAGCAGCTGCAAGAGGCTTTGGACCACCCCGGGCCGGCCTTCATTGACGTCAAGGTGCGTCGCAATGAAAATTGCTATCCGATGGTGCCACCAGGCGCTAGCAATGCCCAGATGGTGGGCCTGCCCAGCCATCCAGAGCTGGCCATCGACACCAGCCGCCACTGCCATGCCTGCGGCAGCACCACCGCCAGTGCCCACCTGTTCTGCCCCAGCTGCGGCGCCAAGCTGTGATCGGATTGGTCGCCCTGCTCTTCGCTTTATTGATCTGGCCGTTGGGCGCTGGGGCGGCGGAGATTCTGCAGGTTCGGGGTGCGGATCTGCTCCAGCTGGGCGACCAGAATCGCAGCTACACGGTTCAATTGGCGTGCATTGCGGTGGCGCCGGAACTGGAGAACGAAGCGATTGCCTGGCTTCGCCAGGCAGCACCGCGCCATACCAAGGTGAACCTGCGCCCCATGGGCCAGAACCAAGGCGTGCTGTTGGCCCTGGTGACGCCCCTGGCCATGGCAACCGATCTGGGCAGTGGACTGGTTGCGGCGGGGTTGGCCGAGTTGCAACCAGGCGCGCTTGATCCCTGCCCATGAGCCTGAACCGCACGGCCAAGGGGATCGTGCTGGTGCCCTCCCTGCTGCTGGGAGGGGCCTTTCTGGCGGCTGGCGTGTGGAGTGATGGCCCAGCAGCGTCCAACAAAACCCTGGCATTGAGCCTCGGGGCTGTGTTGATGCTCGCGGGGCTGCTGGCCCAGTTGTTGCCGGACAGTGGGCCGGAGCAATCCGATCAGGACTAAGCAGCCCTGGCCTATTTCTTGGGCTGCTGTTTAGCCGACTGGGCCGTGAATTCGGCGATCACGTCATCGACAAACTTTTTGTCGGCAGCTGTGATTTTTGCGTAGCAACCCTGTTTCACACGGCCCACGATCTGCACGATCGTGCCGTTGACAATCTGGGAGGCTTCGAGTTTGCCTGTGCCGGCAATTTGGCTGCCATGCACGGTGCTGACCACATAAGTGATCGCCTTGGCATTGGAAATCACCCCGTTCTGCACCGGTAGTTTCTGATCCACCGCCAGCTCGCAGACGTTGACCGCTGCCGCCAGGGCCAGGTCGTTCATCGTTTCGAGCGAAACCGGCTTGGCGGCTGCCGCACTCGACTGGGCCAGGGCGGATGTGCCGAGCAGAGCGGTTGTTCCAAGTAGGGCAGAGGCGCCCAGGGTGGATGCCGTGAGCCAGGCCAGGGAGAAGCGGGTCACAAAAAGCGGGGCGAGACAGAATTCACCATTGCCACTCTGACACCTGCTTTGGGTGGCTGGCAGGGGGGGCAGGGGCCAGAGTTGGGGTTGGCTGCCGTGGTCGCATGTTGTCTGCCGAAACCCTGGTGTTGCCTTTCGACCAGGTGGGCATCGATGCCATTGCCGCCGTGGGCGGCAAGAACGCCTCCCTGGGGGAAATGATCCGGGAGCTGACAGCCCAGGGCGTCCGGGTGCCAGGGGGCTTCGCCACCACGGCTCTCGCTTACCGCCACCTGCTGGCCAGCAATGGCCTTGAGCGTCCCCTGCGGGCCCTGTTGGGGGGGCTGGATGCGGAGGACCTCGGCGCATTGCAGGCTGCCGGCAAGGCGGCCCGGGCCCTGGTGCTGGCCGCCAGCTTGCCCGCCGATCTGGCCGCAGCGATCCTGGCGGCCTATCGAGAGCTGGCAACACCAGATGGCGTTTTGCCAGCGGTTGCGGTGCGCTCCAGCGCCACCGCCGAAGATCTGCCTGATGCCAGTTTTGCCGGCCAACAGGAGACCTACCTCCACATCGAGGGGGAGCAGGCGCTGCTGGCCGCCTGCCGCCGTTGCTATGCCTCCCTGTTCACCGACCGGGCGATCTCCTACCGCCAGCTCAACGGCTTTGACCACCTGGAGGTGGCCCTTTCGATCGGGGTGCAACCGATGGTGCGCTCCGACCTGGCCTGCTCAGGGGTGATGTTTTCGATTGACACTGAAACCGGCTTCCGCGATGCGGTGCTGCTCACCGCCGCCTATGGCCTGGGCGAAAACGTGGTGCAGGGCGCGGTGAACCCGGATGAATGGCTGATTTTTAAACCCACGCTCGAGCAGGGCTTTGCGCCGATCCTCAGCAAACGGCTGGGCAGCAAGGCCATCCGAATGGTCTACGGCGAGCCGGTGCACAACGAGCCGGTGGCTCAAGCTGAGCGTGACCGCTTCGCCCTCACCGATGGGGAGGCCCTCACCCTGGCCCGTTGGGCCTGCTGGATCGAGCGCCACTACAGCGCCAAGCGCGGCGTCCCGACGCCGATGGACATCGAGTGGGCCAAGGACGGGCTGAGCGGTGAGCTGTTCATTCTTCAGGCCCGTCCTGAAACCGTCCAATCCCGCCAGCAGCAGGCGGTGCTGCGCAGCTGGCACCTCGAGCCCCACCAGGCCGCAATCCTGGCCAGCGGCCGCGCGATTGGGGCTGCGGTGAGCAGTGGTGTGGCGCGGGTGATTCGCGACCCTGGGGATATGGATCGCTTCCGGCCGGGGGATCTGCTGATCACCGAGCGCACCGATCCGGATTGGGAGCCGATCCTCAAGCAGGCCAGCGGTGTGGTGACCGACCAGGGCGGCCGTACCTGCCATGCGGCCATCATTGCCCGGGAGATGGGGATCACCGCCATCGTCGGCACCGGCGACGCCACCCGGGCGATCAGCGATGGCGAGGTGATCACGATCAGCTGCTGTGAAGGGGATGTGGGCCGGGTCTATCGGGGCAGCCTGCCGTTCAACTTGACGGAGCAGCCGATCGGTGACCTGCCCGCCACCCGCACCCGCATCCTGATCAATGTGGGCAACCCGGAGGAGGCCTTCAACCTGGCCGCCATTCCCTGCGATGGCGTCGGCCTGGCCCGGCTGGAGTTCATCATTGCCAACCACATCAGGGTGCATCCGCTGGCGTTGCTGGAGCCCGAGCGGGTCAGCGAGCCGGCCGATCGGGACGCCATCGCCGCCCTCACCGCCGGACATCCCCGGCCGGCCGACTACTACGTGGATCTGCTGGCCCAGGGGATGGCCCGCATCGCGGCGGCTTTCTATCCCCGGCCGGTGATCCTGCGCTTCTCCGATTTCAAGAGCAACGAGTACGCCCGCCTGCTTGGTGGCGCCGCCTTTGAGCCCCATGAGGAGAACCCCATGCTGGGTTGGCGGGGGGCTTCGCGGTATTACTCCCCGGCTTTCCGCGCCGCCTTCGCCCTGGAATGCCAGGCGCTCAAGCGGGTGCGCGAGGGCATGGGCCTGACCAATGTGATCCCCATGGTGCCCTTCTGCCGCACCCCGGAAGAGGGCGACCGGGTGTTGGCTGAGATGGCTAGTGCCGGCTTGGTGCGGGGAGAGAACGGCCTGGAGGTGTACGTGATGGCTGAGCTGCCCAGCAATGTGATCGCCGCCGAGGCTTTCGCGGAGCGTTTTGACGGCTTCTCGATCGGCTCCAACGACCTCACCCAGCTCACCCTGGGCCTGGATCGGGATTCAGCCCTGGTGGCCGAGCTGTTTGATGAGCGGCATGCGGCGGTGAAGGCCATGATCCGGCTGGCGATTCAGACGGCCCAGCGCTGTGGCCGCAAGATCGGCATCTGCGGCCAAGCCCCCAGCGACTACCCAGACTTTGCCCGCTTTTTGGTCGAGGAGGGGATCGATTCGATCAGCCTCAATCCCGATGCCGTGATCCCCACCCGGCTGGAGGTGGCCCGGATCGAGGCCAGCCTGGGGCGCTCCCCAGGGCCCTAGCCGACCCTGCTCAGCACAGGCCCCTGGCTGGGGCGGATCTGGCTGGGCAATTGCTGAGAGCGAATCGGCTGCAGGGTGGTCATGTTGAAGCTGGTGTACACCGTGCGCCCATCGCGGCCGTTCTGGGGCCAGAAGGAATCGATCAGGGTGAGGGTTTGGGCGGGCGGCGCGCTGTCCTGCAGGCGCCGCCTCGGGCCACTGCCCAGGGCGCCGAGGTTGAGCAGATCAAGCTGACCAACCCGGCCTGGGAAATAGGCGTGATGGTGACCGCTGATGTAGGCGTGGGCGTCGGTGCGCTCGAGCAGTTGGCGCAGGGCCTCACCCTGTTGGAGCACATCGCCAGGCCGGTCCCTCCCCTGGGCTACCGCCACCAGGGGCAGATGGCCGAGCACGAGGCGCAGTTTGGCGGAGCGGGCCGCAGGGCTGCGCAACTGCCGCTCGGCCCAGTCCACCTGCTCGGCCGGCACGGTTGCTGAGGAGGCATCCCACACCAGCAGGAAGAGGTCCTGTTGCAGCACGCTGTAGGCAAAGGGAAACTGGCTGGCATCAACAAATTGCAGCCCCAGGGAATCCCGCTGGCTGCGCCAGTAGCGGCCAGCCTCCTGTCGGTCGAGCGCAAACACGTAGCGCCCGCCGGAACGGGAGGCCGAGGCATCGTGGTTGCCCATGGTGATCGCCACAGGCAACCCGGCCCGCCTGAGGGGGGCCAGCAGTTGACGGTCGAAGGACGCCCACATGGCGCTGAGATGCACCTGGCTGAGCCCCAGCTTCTGGCCCGCCACCATGTCGCCTCCACAGAGCACCAGATCGGGCTTCCAGCTCGGGATCAGCTGGACGGCCCGCAGCACCTCGCTCAGGTAGCTGGTGGAGCCGTAGCTGCTGTTGAGATCACTGATGGCAACGAGGCGTAAGTCCCCCCGGGGGACCTGAAGCCGGCTGGCCTCAGCTTGCGCTGCCCGACCTGGGATCTGGGCTGCGGCCCAGGCGCCCATGCTCAGAGCGGCCAGTCCCAGAACGCTGCGCCGGTTGAGGAGGGGGCCAGGCCACGGGTCCATGCGGGCTTCAGTGGGGAGCGGGGTTGCCCATGCTTAGCGCACCTGGCTCGATCAGCCAGCCAGCTTCCAGAGCAGGGTGCCGTGGGCCGTGGCGCGCACCACGCACAGCACAGCCAAACCAATGCAGAGGGGGCAGTGGGTGATTCCCATGCGGGCGGCGGCGGTGAATCGACCCCCAGCCTGGCAGGTCGGCTGGATGTCGGGCCATGATCGAGGCCATGAAGGGCACCCAACCCCCTGACCGGGATCCCAGGAGGTGGATGTGCTGCGGCTGAGCCAATTGACCTTGCCCCTCGACCACAGCGAGGCCGACCTGAGGTCGGCGGTCTGCCGGCGGCTGCGGCTCGACTCCCACCAGCTGGTGGGCTTGAGGCTGGTCAAGCGCAGCGTGGATGCCCGCAAGCCCAAGGCGATCGCCCTGGTGTACAGCCTGGATCTGGAGCTGGCCCTCGATCCCGGTGCCGAGGCGCGTCTGTTGCGCCGCTTCGCCAAGGATCCCCAACTGGGGCCCAGCCCGGACACCACCTATCAGCCTGTGGCCCATGCCGGTGGTAACGGCCTCCGGCCCGTGGTGGTGGGGGCGGGTCCCTGCGGCTATTTCGCTGCGCTGGTGTTGGCCCAGATGGGCTTCCGCCCCCTGCTCCTCGAGAGGGGCAAGGCCATCCGGGAGCGCACCGCTGACACCTTCGGCTTCTGGAAGGGCACCCGCCGCTTTGATCCCGAGTCCAATGCCCAGTTTGGCGAAGGTGGCGCGGGCACTTTCTCCGACGGCAAGCTGTACTCCCAGGTGAGTGAGGCCAAGTCCTATGTGCGCAAGGTGCTGGAGGAGCTGGTGGCCGCCGGGGCCAATCCCGAAATTCTCACCCTGCACCACCCCCACATCGGCACCTACAAGTTGGCCACGGTGGTGCGCGGTCTGCGCCGCCGTATTGAGGCCCTGGGCGGAGAGGTGCGGTTTCAGTGCCGGGTTGAGGGGTTGGAGTTGGGCCCCCTGGACCGGGCGATTCGGGGCCTGGAGCTCGCTGGAGGCGAGCGGATTCGCGCCGACCGGGTCGTGTTGGCCCTGGGCCATAGCGCCCGGGACAGTTTCGCCATGCTCAAGGGCGCTGGCGTGGCCATGCAGCCCAAGCCCTTTGCGGTGGGACTGCGCATCGAGCATCCCCAGAGCTTGATCGACCGGGCGCGCTGGGGTGAGGCCGCCGGCCACCCCCGCCTCGGCGCGGCTGAATACAAGTTGGTGCACCACTGCAGTGCTGAAGCCCTGAAGGGCCGCAGCGTCTACAGCTTCTGCATGTGCCCGGGGGGGCTGGTGGTCGGAGCGACCTCCGAGGCGGGCCGCGTGGTGACCAATGGCATGAGCCAGCATTCCCGCAACGAGCGCAATGCCAACAGCGGCCTGGTGGTGAGCATCGATCTCGACGACCTGTCGGGCTATGGGGAGGACCCTGGGGACCCGCTCGCCGGCGTCGCCTTTCAACGCCATTGGGAAGGGCAGGCCTATGCCGCCGCCGGCTCTACGTATCAGGCCCCCGCCCAATTGGTGGGTGATTTTTTAGCTCGCCGGCCCAGCCTGGGTGCCCAGGGCGTCCAGCCCTCCTATCAACCCGGGGTGCGTTTCGGCGACCTCGATGGTTGCCTGCCTGGCTTTGTGCTGGAGGCCATTCGGGAGGCCCTGCCCGTTTTCGAACGGCGGATTACTGGGTACACGATGGATGGGGCCCTGCTGACAGGTGTCGAGACCCGCACATCGTCACCACTGCGGTTGCCTCGAGACCAAACAACCCTGGAATGCATCAACACCCCAGGGTTGTTTCCTGCTGGTGAAGGGGCCGGCTATGCCGGCGGCATCCTGTCAGCAGCGATTGATGGCATCAAAGTGGCCGAGCAGGTTGCCCTGTCAATCACTCGTCCTCATCTTCAGCGCCAAGGGGCACCAGGCGGATCTGTTTGCGACCCAGTTTGATTTCAAATTCGTCACCGGGCTTGAGGTCGAGCATGGCGGTGTAAGCCTTGCCCACCATCAGGTTGCCGTTGAACTGAATTTTGGTGTTGAAGCTGAGTTTGCGGCCCCCTTTGCCGGTTTTTGAGGTGCCACCGAAGTCGACTCCCTTGGCATTGAGCAGGGCTTCATAAAAAGCTGTGAAGTTCAGCCGTTCCGATCCATCTCGTTTGTGGGAGATGTATCCGCAGGCCCTCACGAGATCAGACTTGCTGACATCGCCTAGTTCTTTGACCTTCGCGAGAAGGTCGGCACCCGTGAGCATGAATAACACTTATGCAACTTCCGCATTATCGCCCAAGGCCGGCCATTCCCGCAAGCGCCCTTCGAGGGAGGCGGATCCAGGCACGGTCTTGCAATCCACAAGAGGACTGGAAATTAAGCCTGGGAAATGATGCCGCTCCACTGAACAGCTTTGATCTGATCCCGCCGCCATGAGTGAAACAGAAGTGGTTCACTGGCTGTGCATAGGGGGCAGACCGCAACCCGCTGCGGGGCGATGCCGAGATGGTGGAGTTGTCGCCGCGCAGCTGCACGGATGTCCAGGCGGTGCCGGTTGGCATCCCGGTCCTCCAGCAGGGCGCCCCCTTGGCGCAATTCCTCAAGGGCTGCCGGCAGTCGTGCCGAATCACCGCTGGGCTGGAGTCCAAGCGCCACCTGTTCACTCACCCGCGGTTCCACTTGGTAGCAAGCTCCACTGATCGCCGGGCCGAGGGCCACGACCAGCTGGTTGGCCTGGCTACCGCTGGCGACGAGTTGGCCAATGGCCGAGCTCAGGATGTTGCCGGCCACCCCCCGCCAGCCGGCATGGCAGGCCGCCACGCGACCGGAGCGGGGATCTGCGATCAGCACCGGGGTGCAATCGGCGCCGCAAACCCACAGGCTTTGGCCGCCGCCATCGCTCACCAGGCCGTCGGCTTCGGGCCAGGGTTCGCCGGTCGCCGCGCTCGCTGGCAGGACCCGGTTGCCGTGGACCTGCTGGGGGCGGTGCACACTGACCCCGGCACTGACGTACCCCGCCAGCACCCCGGGGCCCCGCCCTTGCCACTGGCGGGTGAAGAAGCCGTGTTCGAAGCCCTGCAGCTGGTCGCACTGCAGGTAATAGCCGCCATAGGTGCCCACCCAGGTCCAGCCCTCCAGGGCGTTGAATCCCCGGTCTGGGATCGCAAAGGGTGGATCAACCGCTTCGGCCACAGGCGGGGGGAGTCAGGCGTCGGGTAGGTCGCGCAGCAGCCAGAAGCCCTCGAACCGCTGATCGGCTTCGTGGGCCTGCACGGCGATGAATTGCAGGCCTCCGGCCTGGGTGCGCGCCGCGGCAAAGGCGCCGGCGGCAGCCTCCGCCTCCGCTGAGGCGAGGTTAGTCAGCAGCCAGCGGTCTTCCATGCCAGCCTCGAGCACCAATTGCCGAGCGCTGATTTCCAGTCGCACCGGTTCGAGACCAGCCAGCCAGCCAGCCAGGGCGAGGGCCCGGCTAGGGCTGAACAGGCGAATGCCCGGCACTGGCACGTCCGGCTCCAGATCGGCCGGCAGGGGCACCAGGCCGGCAAAGCCCAGCTCCCACTCCCCCGCCCCCCTCAGCGCCTGCAACGGCAAGCTGGCCCAGGCCCAGCTCTCGCCGCGGGCGGCCTCGGGCAGGGGCACGGCAATCGGGCGGATCGGCTGGGGCGGCGGAGCGAGGGGGCCAGTCAGGTAACCAGGCTCCTGGGGATAGACCGTGCGCTCCCGCTCCTGCAGCCAGTTGACCAGGGCGTAGGTGCGGCGGCTGCTCACCAGCTCCAGCCCCAATCCCTCGGCGGCCCGTTGCACCATGGTGCGCATTGAGGCGCGCCAGCAGCGCAGCCGCCGCGGCGGCCCGAAGCCCTGGCGATCGGCGGCACAGAGGGCCTGCTCCAGAGCGTCTTTCAACCAGATGGAGTTGACGCTGGAGGCGGGGCAGGGCTGCACCCAGCGAAATTGAGGCTCGGTTCCCCCTCCGCCAGCCGAGACGTCGGGTGTGGAGCAGATCAGCAACTCCCAGCGCTTTTTTCCGTCGGCCTCCAAAATCGGGCGGGAGTAATAGTCAAGTTCCCAGTCAGGGGCGGGCTTCATCCGGCGTCCTGCTCCTTTTGGCGCAGGATTGAGCGGGCCCGGTTGGCCCGGTCGGCGGCTTCGGCCATCACCTTGTCCCGCTCCACCAGGAGTTCGCCGGGTTGGCCTTCCAGGAGTGCGGTGTTGAGGGCGATGCGTCCGCGGCCAGGATCGAGCTCGGTGATCAGAGCCTGAAGCCGCTCGCCCTGGGCGAACACCTCCCGCACATCCCTGAGTTGACCTCCGGTGATCGCCGACTGGTGCAGCAGTCCGCTCACCCCCCCGAGATCGACGAACAGGCCGTAGGGCTTGATCGACACCACCTGGCCTTCGACCAGTTGGCCCACCTCCAGGTTTTGGAACCGGGCTGCGGTGGCCGCTTTTTTCTCCGACAGCACCAGCTTGCGCGTTTCGGGGTTGACTTCAAGGAAGGCGGCACCGAGGGTTTTACCCACCAGGGCTTCATGGTTCTCGCCTTCCTGCAACTGGGACCGGGGGATGAAGCCGCGCAGGCCCTCCAAATCGCAGGTGACCCCCCCACGGTTGAAACCGTTGACCTTCACCTGCACAACCTTGCCCTCCTTCTCCAGCTGCCGCACCTTTTCCCAGCTCTGGCGCAGGGCCAGGGCGCGGGCGCTGATGGTGACCATCCCGTCTGCGTTCTGCTCGCCCGTGACCAGCACGTCGAGCTCCAGTCCCTTCGGGAAACGTTCCTTCAGGTTGGTGATCACCCCCAGCCCACATTCGCTTTTGGGCATGAAGCCCGGAGCCTTGCCGCCAATATCCACATACACCCCATCGCTCTCCAGGCCGATCACCGTGCCCCGCACCACTTCGCCGGTGGTGCCGTGGGGCTCGTGGTCGTCGAGGGCGGCGAGGAAGGCTTCTTCGTCGAAATCGAAGTCATCCACACTGTGGGCAGTTGGCTTGGCAGGGGTGGCGGATCGCCGGGCCTGGCCGCGTTGGCTGGGGTCTGGCCCCAGCAGGTCGGCCATGCTGAGCCCCTCCATGGAGCCCATGTCAAACAGCCCCTCATCGGTTGGGGATGGGGAACGGAGGGCCTGGGAAGGGGGGGCTGGTGCAGGGGGGGGCGGTGGCAAAACCGCCGGCTCATCCTTGCGGATCATCACCACCTGGGGGGGCTTGCGCAGGGGGGCCACCGGCTGGGGCCGGGGGGCCACGGGGGGCAGGGGCCTGGACGACGACGACCCGGGGACGGCGGCTGACGGGGAAGGCTGTTGGCTGCCGGTATCGGCCATCACCACGGGGTGCTCAGAGCTCCACACTGTAGAGATCAGTTCTGAAGCCATGGACCATCAGCGCCATCTGCACCGCCTGGCTTGGCCCCAGGTGGAGCAGCTTGCGGCCCGGCCTGGAAGCACGGTGGTGTGGCCCTGGGGTGCGGTGGAGCAGCATGGCCCCCATTTGCCCCTGGGCACCGATGGGGTGTTTGCCGAGCGGGTGCTGGATGCCGTGTTGGCAGGCCTCGACCCGGAGCTCCCAGTTTTGAGGCTGCCCCTGCAGAGCATTGGGTTTTCCCCAGAGCACCAGGGTTTCACAGGCACGCTCAGCCTTTCGCCCACCTGGCTGATTGAGGCCACCGTCGCCGTGGGCCAGCAGCTGGCCGGGGCTGGCTTCCAGCGGTTGGTGCTGTTCAATGCCCATGGGGGTCAGATTGGGCTGCTGCAGACGGCTGCCCGCCACTTGGGTTCGCTCTGTCCCGAGCTGGCTGTTTTTCCCTGCTTTCTGTGGAGTGGGCCCGAGGGAATCGGCGCGTTGATTCCCGAACCGGAACGTTCGGAGGGCCTCCATGCTGGCCTGGCGGAAACCAGTCTGATGCTGCACCTGGCTCCCCAGCTTGTGGGCCAGGAGCGCCCTTGCGATGGCACCGGCCTGTCCCTCCCCCAGGGCTGGAGCCTGGAGGCCGCGGCTCCGCTGGCCTGGTTGACCCACAACTTCAGCGCGACAGGTGTCATCGGTGATGCCCGTGGGGCCTCCGCCAGCCTTGGGGCCCAACTGTTTGACCGTCTGGTGGCTGGTTGGCGACAACGGCTGGATGCCTTGCTCCGCAGTCCCTGGCCAGCTGTTCACTGAGGCTCGCTAGAGTCGCTTCAGCTGTTCCAACCGGACTGACGCCATGGCAACCATCGCCTCCCCTGCCGTGTCCGAGGCCTCGGCGACCGATCAACTCCCCGACTTCAGCAGTGAGGTCTACAAAGATGCCTACAGCCGCATCAATGCGATCGTGATTGAGGGCGAGCAGGAAGCCCATGACAACTACCTATCCATCGGCACCCTGATCCCTGACCAAGCGGAGGAGCTCAGCCGCTTGGCCCGGATGGAGCTGAAGCATCTCAAGGGTTTCACCGCCTGCGCCAACAACCTCGGCGTTACCGCCGATAGGCCCTTTGCCAAGGAGTTTTTCGCTCCCCTGCACGGAAACTTTCAGACGGCCCTGGCCGAAGGCAAAGTGGTGACTTGCCTGCTGATCCAGGCCATTTTGATCGAGGCCTTCGCAATCTCCGCCTATCACATTTATATCCCGGTCGCCGATCCATTTGCCCGCAAGATCACCGAGGGTGTGGTCAAGGACGAATACACCCATCTCAATTACGGTCAGCAGTGGTTGAAGGCCAACCTGGAAACCTCCCGCCAGGAGCTGGAGCAGGCCAACCGGGCCAACCTGCCCTTGGTGCGTCAGATGCTTGAGCAAGTTGCCCGCGACGCAGCTGTGCTGCAGATGGACCAGGAAGATCTGATGGCTGATTTCCTCAGCTCCTACCAGGAAGCCCTGCTGGAGGTAGGCCTCAGCTCCCGGGAGATCGCCAAGCTGGCGGCGGCCGCCCTGGTGGGTTGAGTCTGGTTCCCGGGCGGGTTGTAGCGTCGGCGACATCCCTAGGGACCGTGCCATGTTCGGCCTGATTGGTCACTCCACAACCTTTGACGAGGCCCGTGCCAAAGCCCGCAGCCTCGGCTTTGAGGAGTTTGCCGAGGGCAGCCTGGACATGTGGTGCAGCGCCCCGCCCCAGCTGGTGGAGCGGCTTGAGGTGACCAACCCCGCCGGCAAGACCATCGAAGGGGCCTACATCGACTCCTGTTTTGTGCCTGAAATGCTGAGCCGTTTCAAAACGGCTCGCCGCAAGGTGCTCAGCGCCATGGAGCTGGCCCAGAAAAGCGGACTCGACATCACCGCCCTGGGCGGCTTCACCTCGATCATTTTTGAAAATTTCAACCTGCTCAAGGAGCAGCAAATCCGCGCCACAACCCTCGATTGGCAGCGTTTCACCACGGGTAACACCCACACCGCCTGGGTGATCTGCCGTCAGGTCGAAACCAATGCCCCTTCGCTTGGCATTGACTTGCGCCAAGCCAGCGTCGCGGTGGTCGGTGCCACCGGGGACATCGGCAGTGCGGTGTGCCGCTGGCTGAGTCAGCGCACCGGTGTCAAGGAGCTGCTGCTGGTGGCCCGCCAACAGCAACCCCTGCTGGAACTCCAGCAGAACCTGGGCGGGGGCAGGATCCTCAGCCTGGAAGAAGCCTTGCCAGAGGCGGATGTGGTGGTTTGGGTTGCCAGCCTGCCCCAAACGCTCAGCATCGATGTCGCCCAGCTCAAGTCGCCCTGTCTGATGATTGACGGTGGCTACCCGAAAAATCTGGACACCAAGGCCAGTGGGGCTGGTATCCACGTGTTGAAGGGCGGAATCGTTGAATTCTTCAGCGATATCACCTGGCAGATGATGGAAATGGCTGAAATGGCCAACCCCAGAAGGCAGATGTTTGCTTGCTTCGCCGAGGCGATTCTGCTCGAGTTCGAAGGCATCCACACCAATTTCAGCTGGGGCCGCAACAACATCAGTCTCGAGAACATGGACCTGATTGGCGCGGCCTCCCTGCGCCATGGCTTTGAGGCCCTGAGCCTGCAGCCCGACGCCGCCTTGGCCCTGGCCCCCGCCTAGCGTTCCCAACGAGCCCGCCCGAGCGATCCGCTCCAACCCCTTTCCATCCCTGTGCAAACGCCCGCCATGGCCCGCCGTGCCCTGCTGGAGTTCGAAAAACCGCTGGTTGAGCTGGAGGAGCAGATCGAGCAGATCCGCCAGTTGGCGCGCGACTCGGAAGTGGATGTGAGCCAGCAGCTCCTGCAGCTCGAAACCCTGGCAACCCGGCGCCGCAAGGACATCTTTGAGGCCCTGACCCCTTCTCAAAAAATTCAGGTTGCCCGCCACCCCCAACGCCCCAGCACCCTGGATTACATCCAGGTGATCACCGATGAGTGGTTCGAGCTGCATGGCGATCGACGCGGCAGTGACGACAAGGCGATGGTGGGTGGCGTGGGCCGGATTGGTGAGCAGGGCGTGGTCTTGCTGGGCCACCAAAAGGGCCGTGACACCAAGGAGAATGTGGCCCGGAACTTCGGTATGGCCTCCCCCGGCGGCTACCGCAAGGCGATGCGGCTGATGGAACATGCCGACCGCTTTCGACTGCCGATCCTCAGCTTCATTGACACCCCCGGTGCCTACGCCGGCGTGCTGGCTGAGGAACAGGGCCAGGGCGAGGCGATTGCCGTCAACCTGCGCGAGATGTTTGGGCTGCGGGTGCCGATTTTGGCCACGGTGATCGGTGAGGGTGGATCCGGTGGTGCCCTGGGGATCGGGGTGGCCGACAGGCTGCTGATGTTTGAGCACAGCGTCTATACCGTGGCAAGCCCGGAGGCCTGCGCTTCGATTCTTTGGCGCGATGCCGCCAAGGCCTCCGCCGCTGCGGAAGCCCTGAAGATCACCGGCCCTGATCTGCTCAAGCTCGGCATTGTCGATCTGGTGCTGCCTGAGCCCTCGGGCGGCAACCACTGGGCACCCTTGCAAGCTGCCGACACCCTCAAGACCGCCCTTCTGGAGCAGTTGGCCGAGCTCCAGGTTCTCGGAGAACAGCAGTTGATCGAGCAGCGCTACGCCAAGTTTCGGCGCATGGGCCGTTTCCTTGAGAGTGGGGCCCCGGAGCCATCACGGGGTTCTTAAGGTTGCCGGAACGCCCCCATCCACTCGCAACGTTGGTCCTTGGCTGAGTTAACTGGCGTGGCTCTGATTTCCGGGGCTTCCCGGGGCATCGGGGCGGCGGCGGCTCGCTGTTTTGCTGCCGCTGGCTACGATCTCTTCTTGCTGGCCCGACCCTCGGCCGAGCTGGATGGTCTGGCGGCTGCCTTGCAGCACCAGGGCCGGCGGGTGGAAACCCTGGGCTTGGATCTCAACGATCCGGCGGCCATTGCGCCCGGCCTGGCTGGCCTCTGCTCCCGAGGCCTCACCCCGAGCGTGGTGATCAACAACGCCGGCATGGCCTACACCGGCGCCCTGGCGGATATGCCCCTGGACCAGTGGCAGCGGCTGATGCAGCTCAACCTGACGGCCGTATTCCAGCTGTGCCAGGCGCTGCTGCCTGGGCTGAGGGCGGCGGGTGGAGGCCACATCATCAACGTCAGCAGCCATGCCGCCCATCACGCTTTCCCAGACTGGGGGGCGTACTGCATCAGCAAGGCGGCCTTGGGATCGTTCAGCCGCTGTTTGGCTGCCGAAGAACGGGTCCACGGAATTCGGGTCAGCACCCTCACCCTGGGTTCGGTGAATACACCCCTCTGGGACAGTGAAACCGTCCACAGCAACTTCGATCGCCGTGCCATGCTTGACTCTGAGCGAGCAGCAGAAGCTCTGCTGTACCTGGCCCAACAGCCCGCCACCCAGGTGGTGGAAGACCTCACCCTCATGCCGGCTGCCGGCGCGTTTTGAGCCCCTCCATGACTTCCACCCTGCCCTCTAGCATTCCCACCCGCTCAACCGCCCCGGCAGCCGGCCCCCTGCCCGTCAGCGTGCGGATTCGGGAGCGGCTTGAGGCTGATGCCGTGGCTTACTTCGCCAACGACAACATTGCTGACCATCTCAAGGATGGCGAGCTTGAGCAACTGGAAATCGAGGTTGCCGGCAAGGTGCGTGAGCTGTTGCGCAGCCTGGTCATCGATATCGACCGGGACCACAACACCGAAGAAACGGCCGAGCGTGTCGCGAGGATGTACCTCCATGAGGTCTTTAAGGGTAGGTATCACGAGCAGCCCAAGATCGCCAGCTTTCCCAACGTCAAAAAGCTCGATGAGATCTATACGGTTGGTCCCATCTCCGTGCGTTCAGCTTGCTCCCACCACCTGGTGCCGATTCTCGGCAATTGCTGGATCGGAATCAAGCCCGGTGATCGGGTGATCGGGCTCTCCAAATTCTCACGGGTTGCCGATTGGGTCTTCTCCCGGCCTCACATTCAGGAAGAGGCTGTGATGATCCTGGCTGATGAAATTGAGCGGCTCTGTGAGCCCCAAGGCCTGGCCATTCTGGTCAAGGCCCAGCACTACTGCATGAAGTGGCGTGGCGTCAAAGAACCGCAAACTAGCATGGTCAATTCCGTGGTTCGTGGTGACTTCCGGGCCGACCCCAGCCTCAAGGCTGAGTTTTTTGAACTGGTCAAGCAACAGGAATCCATGCTCCCCTGACCCGCCGCTCCCGTCAGGGGGTTGAGCGCACCGGACCCACCGCTGGAGAAGCCTGGCGCTGGGCCACCCCCCCGGGTGTGGCGACGGCCACGACGACCATCACTTCGGCTGAGACGTCCTGGGGCTGGAGCACATAGCTGGGTCCGCTGGCTTCGACGATCAGCAGCCATTGGCTGCTGCCTGGGGTGCGGCGATACCAATGGAATGCCTGGCGAGGCAGGGCCGCCAGCGCGTCCGCCACGGCGGTGGCCTGCAGCACTTGCCCCGTTACGGCCTCACCCTGCAGCACCAGCTGCTCCAAGCCGTTGATCTGCTGCTGCACGGCACTTTCCTGCTGCAGATCACTGGAGATTTGTTGGCGCAGGGCCTGGATCTGGGCCTGGGGATCGGCGCTGACCCCAGGCACGCAGGAAAGTTGGCCATCCACCAGCTGGCAGCCAACCAGGTCCTGGGCTGCCACTGCTGGCACCAAGGCCAGGGCCAGGGCCAGACCGCCGATCAGGCCCCGTAGGCGCAGGGGGCGTAGTCCAGGGCAGAGACCCATCACCAGAGGGCGAACGTCCGCCGATCTTGGCGCCAAACGTTGCCCTCAGCCAGCCGCCCCCATGGCCTTAACCAGATCGGCCACCCGTTGGAGGTCTTTGTCGCCAGGCGAGCGCTCCACCCCACTGGAGGCGTCGAGGCCAAAGGGTTGAAGCCGGGCCAGCACCGGCGCCACCCGGTCGGCGCGGATGCCCCCGGCCAGCCACCAGGGCAGGGGCGGGGCCAGGTTCTCCAGCCATTCGATCGGGATGGGATGGCCCGTGCCGCCCAACTGGTCGGGTCGCCAGGCATCCAGCAGCAGGGCATCCACCACCTCGGCATAGGCGTCGATGTGCTCGAGATCCTCAGGCGCGCGCAGCCGTAGGGCCTTCCAGATCTTGCAGTCCAGCCGCTCCGCCAGCTCCCTGCAGCGCTGCGGGCTTTCCGAGCCGTGCAGCTGCACAATCCCGTGCCCTCCGTCGACCCCCAACTCCGCCAGGGCGGCATCGCTCGGATCGGCCACGACAACTACTCGCTGGCAGCGGGGTGCGGCGGCCTGCACCGCGGCAAAAACCGCCTGTCGCTGGGGCCATGGCAGGTATCGAGGGGACCCTGCTACGCCGATCACGCCAATCGCATCGGCGCCCAACAGGGCGACCGCTGCGGCCTGGGCCGGATCCCGCAGGCCGCAGATTTTGAGCTGGGGGCGGGGCATGGCTTGGGCGCATGGCATGGCGCCTT
This sequence comes from Cyanobium sp., assembly GCA_965662115.1. Lineage (GTDB taxonomy): Bacteria > Cyanobacteriota > Cyanobacteriia > PCC-6307 > Cyanobiaceae > Cyanobium_A. The sequence goes on along the minus strand of CBFIGH010000061.1, from coordinate 13,947 downwards.
TCTAGGATTGGGATTCTGACGGCGGGCCTGGCCCGGTTGTCGCGCCGAAGGAGGGGCCGTGGGAGAGGGCTGGCAACTGTTCAAGATCCGCGGGATCCCCCTGCGCATCCATCCCAGTTGGTTTGTGATTCTGGTGCTGGCCACCGTCGCGTTTCAACAGCAATACAGCTTGAGTCTCAAGGATCCCGTCAGTGCGGGTGTCCTGTGGGCCCTGGGCTTGTTGACCGCCCTGCTGCTGTTTGTCTCCGTTCTCCTGCATGAACTGGGCCACTCCCTGGTCGCCCTGACCCAGGGCGTTCAGGTGAGCAGCATCACCCTGTTTCTGCTGGGGGGTGTGGCCAGCGTGGAGCGGGAGTGCAGCACGGCCCGTGGGGCCCTGTTGGTCGCAGCGGCAGGACCGGCCGTCAGCCTTTTGCTGGGAGTGGGTCTGCTGGCCGGGACCCATGCTGCGGCCCACCTGTCCCCGCTGCTGGGGGCGATGGTTGGCCAGTTGGGCAGCCTCAATTTGGTGCTGGCACTGTTCAACCTCCTGCCCGGTCTACCCCTCGATGGCGGCCTGATCGTCAAGGCCTTGGTGTGGCAGATCAGTGGCAGCCAGCGCCGGGGCGTGGAGGTGGCCAACCAATCCGGTCGCATCTTGTCCCTGTTTGCCATCGGCCTGGGCACCGTGTTGCTGCTGCGGGGGGCGGGGCTCAGCGGGGCCTGGTTGATGTTGCTGGGCTGGTTTGGCCTGGGGGCCTCGCGCAACCAGCGCCAGATGCTCAACCTGCAGCGCACCCTCAATGAGCTGAAGGTGCGTGATGCGTCCGGGCGGCGATTTCGCGTGCTTGAAGCTTCAGCCCCCCTGCGCGATCTCAGCCAGATCCGCATGGCCCAGGCCAATGAGGCCGGCCGGGGCGACTGGCTGCTGGTCTGTGATCGGGGCCGATGGCAGGGGGTCATCGATGACACCCCGCTGCAGCAGCTGCCGGTGCAGCGTTGGGATACCGATCGCATCGGCGACCACATCCAGCCCCTGGCCAGCCTGCCCTCGATTCGCGACACTGCCCCGCTCTGGCAGGCGGTGCAACAGCTCGAGGCCTGTGGCGGCGACCGCCTGCTGGTGCTCAGCCCGGCCGGGTTGCCCTGCGGCACGATTGAGCGGCCTGAGCTGGGCGAGGCCGTGCTGACCAAGATGGGATTGCGATTGCCGGCTCCCCTGCTCGAGGCAGCGCGGCGGCAGGGCACCTACCCCCTCGGCCTTGCCCTGGCTCAGGTGGTGCGATCGATGCTCGCCTCTGGTGAAGCCAGGAGTGAAACAGCGGCGCTCCCTTCCCAGAGCTCCTCGCGGTAATTCCCCAGGCCAGCCCCGATCTGGGCGCGTTCGGCACCGCTGAGGGGCCGTTCGATGGCGCCGGCGGTGGCCGCCGGCAACCAGCCCAGGGCCGATTGAACCAGCAGCCTCTCCAGGGCCGCGCCGCCGATCGGCAGTGGCGCCAGCCGGGGCGGGGGGCAACCGAACACCAGCTGCCAGAGGTCGGCCGCTGGGTTGATCAGGATCGAGCCGTGCTGGAGCAGGCAACCACGTCGCCACAGCTGGGCACTGCCGATCCGCTTGGCACCATCGGCGTGGATCAGGTCGGCGGGGGTGCCGCTGGCAAAGCAGTTGCTGCGCTGCAGCGTGGCGGTTTGCGTGCCGGCTTGGAGGGGGTGGCCCAGCTCGGCAAAGGCCTCCAGCAGCCAGCGGCAGGCCAGGCCATAGGCCCGCTGGCGTTCCAGAGGGGCCCCTGGCCAGACCAGGCCATAGGTGATGTCGCCGCCGTGCAGCACGGCCCTTCCACCGCTGGGGCGCCGCACCAGATCGATCACCCCGGCCCTTGCCAGGTCGCTCCAATGGGCTTCGATGCTGCGCTGGTGAAATCCCAGGGAGAGGGTGGGTCGCGCCCAGCTGTAGAGCCGAAAGCTGGGTGCATCCTGGCCAAGCAGCCAGGCGTCGGTCGCCATCTGCCAATCCCCTGCCTGGCAGCTGCTGGGCAGCAGCCGCAGCGGTGGCATGGGGGATGCTGGTTGGGCCGCCATCGCCCCAGGTTGCCAGGATGCTGCTGAGCCTGTTGCCCTATCTCCCCCTGGGGCTGCTGGCCGGGCTGCTCTCAGGGCTGCTGGGTATCGGCGGTGGATTGGTGTTCGCTCCCCTGCTTTTGGTTGCGGGGCTGGACCCGCACCAGGCCCTCGCCACCAGCACCCTGGCGATCGTGCCGACCACCCTTGCGGCCACCTGGACCCATCTGGCCAACCGCACCATGCCCTGGCGATCCGCCTTGGCCATTGCGATCGGGGCTGGGCTGGGCGCGGGCCTGTTCAGCCAGTTGAGCTTTGGGGTGAAGGGGTGGCAATTGTTGGCCTTGCAGGCGCTGATGTACGGCGTGCTGGCAGCCACCATCCGGCCCCAGGAGGACCCCGAATTCGCCTCGCCATCCGCCGCCAATTTGGCGGGCATCTCCGCGGTGGGATGGGCAGCGGGATTGGGCACCGGCATGCTCGGCATTGGTGGCGGCCTGGTGATGGTGCCGGTGATGGTGCGGTTTCTGCGGCTGCCGATTCACCTGGCCATTCGCTTCAGCACCCTGGCCGTGCTGGTTTCCGCCACGGTGGCGTCAACCACCTTTTTGACCGACGGCCGGGGCCTGCTGCCGGTTGGTCTGGCCCTTGGTGCCACGGCTGCCCTTGCAGCCCGCTGGTCCGCCTCCCGGTTGGACCGGGTCAGTGAGACCTACCTCGTTTGGATTTTGCGGGGGCTCACCATGGTCTTGGCCCTCTACAGCGGCAGCCGTGCCCTGGAGTTGTGGACCGGGCAGGCCGGCTGAGGCCCCGGTGGCCGGGCCGACATTCAGATCGGTGGCAATGCCGCCCAGAACTGGGCATCGAGTTCAAATCCGAGCACCGCAGCCATCTGGGTGAGTCCCTGGCGAATGCCCAGGTCGTGGGACCGGGCCCAGGCATCCAGGCCGAACAGGCGATGGGTCACCCAGAGTTCCAGGGCTTCGGGGGCAAAGCGGATGCCCTCATGGCGACTGAACTGGTGGGGCAGCAGCATCGCCCCATGGCGCGTGAGCTGGCCACTGCCGCGCTCGAGCAGCAGGGGCAGCCAGGCATATTCCGCATCGGCCCTGAGGGACCACAGCCGCAGTTCGGCGATTTCAGAGAGTTCGCGGGGGTCGTCTGCGGCCCTGGGCCAATTGAAATTCAGTGTGAGGGATCCGGCCCGTTGCACCAAGGCGGCCGGGGCCAGGCTGGCCAGGGGTTGGAGCGGGGCCAGGTCCAGGCTACGGATCTGTTGCTCGGAGATCTCCACGGGAACTAGCAAATTGGAGCGATCAGAATCAAAGCCAAGCCATCAAGAGCTGTGACAGCAGGTCAGCTGCCGCTGGACCGTAGCCACCGATGGGCAAAGAATGGGGGTATCCCGTTGATTCCTGCTCACCATGGTTTCCACCCTCAGCCAGGCCGAAGTGCTGATTGCCCTGGTGGTGGCAGCCCATGCGGGTGTGCTGGCCGTGCGTCTCTGTTTTTCTCTCTACAAGGCCTGAGCCTGTGGTCGCTCCCCTTGGCAAGCCGAGTCATTGCCGCTAAAAGCATGGAGTCCCGAAGGGATCGCTTCGATCGGTATTGGTATCAGCATGCTGCAGGCATCCAGGGCTGCCTTCCCCCCCACCGATGAGCCGCACCCCGCTGTGCAAGTTGTTTCAGGCAGTGAAACAGCTGCCCTGCATGGCCTGTCGGTTGAGCGCCAGGAGCTGCTTTGCAGCCTGATTGCCCTGGCGGTAAAGCTTGGCCTCGTGGTTGTTGCTGGCATCAGCCTGGCCCGTCTGACCTCGGCGTACCAGGAGCGGATGGAGCGCCAGGGAGAGCTCGCGGCCGTGCTGCAGCTCGAGCAAACCAAGCTCCTTAAGGCGCGGGAACGCTTCGACCATCTATTCATGCTGGAAGGGGAGCAGCGTCTGATCCGCGAACAGAATCAGTGGATTGCTCCGAACCGGTTGCGTGTCGTCTGGAGCAACCCCGAGTCAACCAGCCCCACCCCCTAGGTTGGGGCCCATCTTGTCGACGGATTTGATGGCTGAACCAGCTGGCGCCGGAACGGTTTTGATCACCGGCACCACCTCAGGCGTGGGCCTCCACAGCAGCAAGGCTCTCGCCGATCGGGGCTGGCATGTGGTCACGGCCAACCGAGATCCGGTCAAGGCGGCGGCTGCCGCCGACAGCCTTGGGATTCCTCCAGCCCAGCTCAGCCATCTGAGGATCGATCTGGCCGATCTGGAGAGCGTGCGGGCAGGGGTCGAAACCCTGGTGGCTTCCCAGGGGCGCCCCCTCGATGCCCTGGTGATCAATGCGGCGGTCTACAAGCCCAGGCTCGTTGAGCCGGAACGATCCCCCCAGGGCTACGAGATCTCGATGGCCACCAACCATTTGGGCCAATTTCTGCTGATTCAACTGCTCCTGCCCCACCTGGGGCGCTCCAGCCATCCGTCCCGCCGGGTGGTGATCCTGGGCACGGTGACGGCCAATTCCAAGGAGCTCGGCGGCAAGATTCCGATTCCGGCCCCTGCCGATCTGGGTGATCTCGCCGGCTTCAAAGCAGGCTTCAAGCCCCCGATTGCCATGGCCAACGGCAAGCCGTTCAAGCCTGGCAAGGCCTACAAGGACAGCAAGCTTTGCAACATGATCACCACCCAGGAGCTCCACCGGCGTCTACACGAGAGCACCGGAATCGTGTTCAGTTCGCTCTATCCGGGTTGTGTGGCCGATTCCCCCCTCTTCCGCCATGCCCCCCGGCCCTTTCAAACGATTTTCCCCTGGTTCCAGAAAAACATCACCGGCGGCTATGTGAGCCAGGCCCTGGCCGGAGAACGGGTGGCCCAGGTTGTTGCCGAGCCAGCTTTCAGCACATCTGGAGTGCACTGGAGCTGGGGAAATCGCCAGACAAAGGGTGGGCAACAGTTCAGCCAGGAGCTCTCCGATCAGGCCAGCAATCCCGCTACCGCCGAAGCGGTGTGGGAGGAATCAATCAAGTTGGTCGGGTTGGCCTGAAGCGCTTCCAGGCCAGTCGCCTGGGTTCAGAAACGGCGCCGGAAGGCATCGTCGCTGCGGGAATCCGACTCTTCGGCCCGCCCTAGCTTCCACACGTTGCGGCTGAGTCGGCGGGCCTTGATCCCGGCCCTTTCCAGGTTTTCGCTGGTGGGGCGGACCCCCAGCAGCTGGCTGACCTCGGCCGTGCTCAGGGGAGCACCGGTCTGAATCGCCAGTTGGGTAAGTTCCAGACGCTGACGCAGGGCTGCCAAGTCGGCTCGCCCACCATCCTCCGAGTCGGTCCAGATCCAGGGCAGCTCGTTGCCGGTTCCGGCCATCTTCTGCATCAAACCCAGGCCGATGAAAGCCAGGGCCTGCTCGGGTTTGACTCCCTGGGCGGCAGCCTCCACCATCCACTCGGGCAAGGGGGCTTTGGCGTTGCCCTCGCCAGGGGGCATGGGCTCGGCCTGGCTGGTTTTGGCCCTGGCGGTGCTGGAGGCTGTGTGGCGGGTGGTCATGAACGTCCCATCAACGTTGGCCGGACCCTACCGGCTCCGCAACGATGGGCAAGGGCGGAATGGCAGCAGGGTTAAGATCCCGTCGCGGCTGCCCCGCTGAAAAGGCAAGCTGCCCGAAGGTCCCTTGCCCGCTCGCCAGCCATCCCGAGAAGCACTGGCGCTGCGCCGGAGACGGGAAGCATCGCTTGGATCGATCATCACCGGCACCCAGGTGGATGCCGACAGCTCCGGCGCCAGCTGCGTGATCACCACCGATAGCGAAGGCTCCCGCCTGGCCCGCCAGTCGAGCCATGTGCAGTCGATCGAGCTGCGCACCTATGTCTTTCTCGATTCGCTCCAGCCCCAGCTGGCCGCCTACATGGGCACCGTCAGCCAGGGCTTCCTGCCGATTCCCGGCGACGCCTGCCTGTGGCTGGAGGTCTCGCCCGGTATGGCGGTGCACCGCGTCACCGATATCGCCCTCAAGGCCAGCACCGTGCGCCTCGGCCAGATGATCGTGGAGCGGGCTTTCGGCTCGCTGGCCCTCTACCACCGCGACCAGAGCAATGTGCTCCACTCGGGCGATGTGGTGCTCGAGGCCATCGGCAGCCGGGTGGAACGGCGCAGCCGGTGCGAGGTCAGCTGGACCGAGATCATTCGCGCCATCACCCCCGACCATGCCGTGTTGATCAACCGCCAGAACCGACGCGGTTCGATGATCCAGGCCGGCATGAGCATGTTCATCCTGGAGACAGAGCCCGCTGGCTATGTGCTGATCGCCGCCAATGAGGCCGAGAAGGGCTCCAACATCACCGTGGTGGATGTCAAGGCCGTCGGAGCCTTCGGCCGCCTCACCTTGGCAGGCCGCGAAGGCGATGTGGAGGAGGCTGCCGCCGCTGCGATGCGGGCGATCAACCACATCAACAACAGCGCCAGCTGAGCGGGGCAGGCCCGCTGTTCACGTTGGAATCTGCAGCAGCCGCCGCAGCGCCGGGGCGAGTTGCCTGGCGGCCTTGCCGCGGCTGCCAAATTTGCTTCTTTGGTGCGGGCCCATCTGGGCGTAGGAGCTGGCGGCCTCGCGCACGTAAAACAGGCTGTCGTAGCCGACTCCATGGCCCTGGGGCTCCCGCAGGATCGAGCCGCGGCAGATGCCCTCGGCCTCGGCGCGGCTGGCTCCGGAGGGGTCTGCCAGCACCATCGCACTGCGGAAGCTGGCCCCCCGGTAGAGGCTGTCGCCCAGTTCGCGCAGCAGTCGATGGATGCGCTCGTGGTCGGTGGGTGCGTAGCGGGCCGAGAAGAGACCCGGCGCACCGCCCAAGGCATCCACTTCAATGCCGGAGTCGTCGGCCAGGGCCCACTGGCCGGTGAACTTGGCAACGGCCGCCGCCTTGATTCTGGCGTTCTCCAGGTAGGTGGAGCCGGTTTCCTCGATGTCCAGGCCGGTTGGTTGGGGCCGCACATCGAGCGCGACAAGTTCGAGCATGGCGCCGATCTCGGCCACCTTGTCGGGGTTGCCACTGGCGATCACCAAAGCCGGCATCCAGGGGCCCCAGGGGAGGGATCATTCTGTCCCAGGGCCCGGCCCACCCAGGACAACTGGTTCAGGCGGGCTATCTTGAAGAGCGAGCGCCAGATCGGGCGATCAAGCCAGGGTTGTGCCAATGGACTCAAGCTTGATCCTTGCCAACCTGCTCTCACCCCCCGTTCTGTTCTTTTTTCTCGGGGTGATTGCGGTGCTGGTCGGTTCCGACCTGGAAATCCCTTCGCCCCTGCCCAAGCTCTTCTCCCTCTATCTGTTGCTGTCGATCGGCTTTAAGGGAGGCCTCGAATTGCAACACAGTGGCCTGGGGGGCCAGGTGCTTCCCACCATCGCTGCTGCGGTAGGGATGTCGTTGTTGGTGCCGGTTTACAGCTTTTTGCTGCTCAAGCTGCGTTTCGATGGCTTCAATGCCGCCGCCATTGCCGCCACCTATGGCTCGATCAGCGCGGTGACTTTTATCACTGCCGAAGGCTTTCTGGAAACCCAGAAGCTCCACTTTGACGGCTTCATGGTGGCAGCCCTGGCCCTGATGGAATCTCCCGCCATCATCGTGGGTCTGTTGCTGGTCAAGCTGGCTTCTCCCCAACGACCTCCCGAAGCCAAGCTGATGCGCTGGGGAGAGGTGCTGCACGAGGCATTCCTGAATAGCTCGGTGCTGTTGTTGGTGGGCAGTCTGATCATCGGCCTGCTGGTTGCGGCCTACAGCCCTGCCAGCGTTGCCAAGATGCTGCCCTTCAGCGACCAGTTGTTCTACGGAGCGTTGAGCTTTTTCCTGCTGGATATGGGCATTGTGGCGGCCCAGCGCATTCGGGATCTGCGCGAAGCCGGCGCTTTTCTGGTGGGCTTCTCGATGCTGATGCCCCTGTTCAACGCCCTGGTTGGCGTTCTGATCTGCAGGGGGCTGGGGCTTGAGGCCGGCAATGCTCTGTTGTTTGTGGTGCTCTGCGCCAGCGCGTCCTATATCGCCGTGCCGGCGGCGATGCGGATGACCGTGCCCGAGGCCAATCCAAGTCTCTACATCTCCATGGCCCTTGGGGTCACGTTCCCTTTCAACATCATTGTGGGAATTCCCGCCTACATGGCCCTCGTCAACATTGTTCTCCCCACGCCAGGCTGACCGATGAAGCGTGTTGATCTGATCCTCAGCGAAAGGGAGCTGGACGCGGTGATCAAGGTCATTGATGCGGCCGGGGCGCCGGGATATTCGGTGCTCAAACACGTCACGGGCAAGGGACCCCACGGCTTGGTTTCCGACTCCTTGGACTTCAGCGGCCTGGGGGCCAACGCCCACGTGATTGTCTTCTGCCAGGACGAACTGCTGCCCGGTTTGCGCAAAGGTCTCCAGCCCCTGCTCGATTACTACGGTGGCGTGGCCTTCGTGGCAGACGCCGAACCACTTTGATCGAATGGGGCAAAACCGCTGCCACCACTGAACCGGCAAGCAATGCCTAACGTTTTGTGTTGCACTGATCAGCTTGGCTTATCCGAAGCGGGGCTAAGAGTGATGGCAGGAGGGGGGTAAATGGGTTGACGGAGGGTTTGCCTGGCGACCATGGTTGCGAGCGAACATTCCACCCCCCTCCTCCAGGAGCAGGTAATGGCAACTGAAACCATGGGCATCGCCCTCGGCATGATTGAAACCCGGGGCCTGGTCCCCGCGATTGAAGCGGCTGACGCCATGACCAAGGCCGCCGAAGTGCGCCTCATCGGTCGTGAATTCGTTGGCGGCGGTTACGTCACCGTCATGGTGCGCGGCGAAACCGGCGCCGTTAACGCAGCTGTGCGCGCCGGGGCTGATGCCTGCGAGCGCGTCGGCGACGGCCTCGTGGCAGCCCACATCATCGCCAGGCCCCACCGCGAAGTGGAGCCCGCTTTGGGCAACGGCAACTACGCCGGTCAGAAGGACTGAGCCTGAAAGCGCCTGATGCGCTGATCGATCTCAATCCCCTACCCGCCCCCACCGGAGAAACTCCATGAGCAAGAAGTACGACGCCGGGGTCAAGGAGTACCGCGACACGTATTGGACTCCTGATTACGTCCCCCTCGACACCGACCTGCTGGCCTGCTTCAAATGCACCGGCCAGGAAGGTGTTCCCAAGGAAGAAGTCGCCGCCGCTGTGGCCGCTGAATCCTCCACTGGCACCTGGTCCACCGTGTGGTCCGAGCTCCTCACCGATCTCGACTTCTACAAAGGCCGCTGCTATCGCATCGAAGACGTCCCTGGTGACAAGGAAGCCTTCTACGCCTTCATCGCCTACCCCCTCGATCTGTTTGAGGAAGGCTCGATCACCAACGTGTTGACCTCCTTGGTCGGCAACGTGTTTGGCTTCAAAGCGCTGCGCAATCTGCGTCTCGAGGACATTCGCTTCCCGATGGCGTTCATCAAGACCTGCATGGGTCCGCCGAACGGCATCGTGGTTGAGCGCGACCGCATGAACAAGTACGGTCGCCCCCTGCTGGGTTGCACCATCAAGCCGAAACTCGGCCTGAGTGGCAAAAACTACGGCCGGGTGGTGTACGAGTGCCTCCGCGGTGGACTTGACTTCACCAAAGACGACGAGAACATCAACTCCCAGCCCTTCCAGCGTTGGCAGAACCGTTTCGAGTTCGTTGCTGAGGCCACCAACCTGGCCCAGCAGGAAACCGGCGAGAAGAAGGGGCACTACCTCAACTGCACCGCCGCAACTCCTGAGGAGATGTATGAGCGCGCCGAGTTCGCTAAGGAACTGGGCCAGCCCATCATCATGCACGACTACATCACCGGTGGCTTCACCGCCAACACCGGTCTGGCGAAGTGGTGCCGCAAGAACGGCATGCTGCTGCACATCCACCGCGCCATGCACGCGGTGATCGACCGTCACCCCAAGCACGGCATCCACTTCCGTGTGCTGGCCAAGTGCCTGCGCCTCTCCGGTGGTGACCAGCTGCACACCGGCACCGTGGTCGGCAAGCTGGAGGGCGACCGTCAGTCGACCCTCGGCTACATCGACCAGCTGCGCGAATCCTTCGTTCCCGAAGATCGCAGCCGCGGTAACTTCTTCGACCAGGATTGGGGCTCCCTCGGCGGCGTGTTCGCTGTGGCCTCCGGCGGTATCCACGTGTGGCACATGCCCGCGCTGGTGAGCATCTTCGGCGATGACTCCGTGCTGCAGTTCGGTGGTGGTACCCACGGTCACCCCTGGGGTTCCGCTGCTGGTGCTGCTGCCAACCGTGTGGCCCTGGAAGCCTGCGTCAAGGCCCGCAACGCCGGTCGCGAAATCGAGCGCGAAGGTCGCGACATCCTGATGGAAGCCGCGAAGCACAGCCCCGAGCTGGCCATCGCCCTCGAGACCTGGAAGGAAATCAAGTTCGAGTTCGACACCGTCGACAAGCTCGACGTCAACTGAGCCTGCTTTGACGGTGAGGGTGAGGAATCTCATTCCTCCCCTGCCGTCAATGATTGGGACAGGACTTCGAACCCACAACCGGTTCATTCATTCCATCCACCTCAAGGATCCCCATGCCCTTCAAGAGCACCGTGGGTGACTACCAAACAGTCGCCACCCTGGAGACCTTCGGCTTCCTCCCGCCGATGACCCAGGACGAGATCTACGATCAGATCGCCTACATCATTGCCCAGGGTTGGAGCCCGCTCGTTGAGCACGTCCACCCCAGCAATTCCATGGCCACCTACTGGTCCTACTGGAAGCTGCCCTTCTTCGGTGAGAAGGATCTGAGCGTGATCGTGAACGAGCTCGAAGCTTGTCACCGCGCTTACCCCGACCACCACGTACGCCTCGTGGGCTACGACGCCTACACCCAGAGCCAGGGTGCTTGCTTCGTGGTGTTCGAAGGCCGCTGATTTCAGCCGCCTCAGCAACTCCACCGTGATGAAGGGATCGGTGGCTGCCTGGCAACTGCGGTTGCGCAGTGCTTCGCCGACGATCCCTCTCCGCTGAACCCTCAGGGTTCTGCGCGCTGCCAGCAGCATCGGCTTCGGCCGTCTGCGGCTGCAGAACCCTTCCCTTCCAACAAGATTTCCATTCGACGGGCGGACATGGCCAGCACATCCAGCCGGGAAGCAGCACTCGAGCGCCGCCGGGCCCTCACCAACGGTGGCAAGAAGGCCGCTGCTCGCTTCACCTCCGGTGGAAGCCGCACGCGCACCGCTGCCGACGCCCGTCCGACCCGTACCCAGGTGGCTCCTGTTGCTCCTCCGGCAGCCGCCATCCCTGCGGCCCCCAGCCCCACCGCCAGCAGCGCGGCGGCCCTGAGCCGCCCCAGCCGCAGCCTCGGCGCCAGCTCCCTCTCGAGCGGCAGCGGCCGCAGCAGCTCCAGCGCTGGCCGCCAGGTGCGCCCTGTCAGCAATCCCAGCCGTGAGCTGGTGCTCGCCCGCCGCGAAGCCCTGAGCCGTGGCGGCAAGCGCGCCGACAAGACCAAGGACCGCAGCCGCGCTGACGCGGCCAAGGCCGCCGCTTCCGCCAAGACCACGGCCACCGCCGCTGCTCCTGCTGAGCACAAGTGCAAGTGCCAGGAGCACCAGGCCAGCGCTCCGGCCAGCAGCGCTCGCACCGCCAGCCTGTCGCTGAGCAGCCGCTCCGCCGCTCCGGCCAGCAGCAGCTCCAACGCGGCCAAGCGCAGCGCCAGCCAGAAGGGCACCGCCCAGCACAACCCCAGCTGCGCGCTGGTGCTGGCCCGCCGTGATGCCCTCGCCAAGCGCGGCAAGTCGGCCAGCACCACCGCCAAGAGCGGTGCCTCGGCTGTGGTTCGCCAGGGCAACCCCGACCTCAGCACCCGCGAGCTGGCTCAGAAGCTGCGGGAGCTGAAGAACAAGAGCGGTTCCGCCGGCATCGTGCGCACCGGCAGTGGCACCGGTGCCACCCGTCCCAGCGGCCCCAACCGCAAGGGCGCCCGCCAGGCCGCGGAGGCCAGCCTGAAGGTGGGCGTGAGCGAAACCCTCTCCGGCCAGACCATCACCGGCACCCAGGCCAACCGTTCGGTGAAGACCACCGGTAACGAGGCCGCCACCTGCCGCACCATCACCGGCACTGAATACCTCGGTGCCGAGGTGTTCCAGACCTTCTGCGCCACTCAGCCCGCCGGCCCGGTGCAGCCTGCCAAGGTGCGCGTGACCGCCACCAGCCACGGCAACCGCGTCACCGGCAACGAGGTGGGCCGCAGCGAGAAGGTCACCGGCGATGAGCCCGGCACCTGCAAGACCGTCACCGGCACCGAGTACATCTCCGCCAACCAGTCGGCCGCCTACTGCGGCACCAGCACCCCCTCGGTGCGCAAGGTGGGCCGCAGCAGCACCCTCGGCGGCCAAGCCGTGAGCGGTGTGATGGTGGGCCGCAGCGAGAAGGTCACCGGCGATGAGCCCGGCTCCGGCCGTCAGCTCACCGGCGACCAGTATCTGGGCGCCGAAGCCCCGATCGGTGGCAGCGCTCCCGCCAAGGTGGCCAGCCTGCAGACCCTGCGCGGCACCGGTATCACCGGTACCCACGTGGGCCGCAGCCAGCGTGTCACCGGCGATGAGCCCGGCAGCTGCCGCCTGGTGACTGGCGATGAGTACATCGGCGCCCAGCAGTACGACCAGTTCTGCGGCACCGCTCCCGCCGCCGAGGCTCCCAAGGTGGGCTTCAGCATCACCAACCGCAATCAGGTGGTCAGCGGCACCCGCACCGGCCGCTCCTCCAAGGTCACCGGCGATGAGCCCGGCACCTGCAAGGCCGTCACCGGCACCCCCTATGCCGGTCTGGAGCAGGCCGCTGATTACTGCGGCAGCCGCGATGTACGCAGCATCCGCGAGCGCACCCCCGTTCGTGGTGCCAACCGCATGAGCGGCATCCAGCCCGGCATCGGTGGTGTGATGACCGGCGCCGAGCGCGGCGCCTGCGAGGACATCACCGGCACCCCCTACGTGGGCGCTGATCAGCAGCAGGAGGCCTGCGGCGCCGCCGCCATCGGCGATGCGGACTTCCCCCAGCCCCTCGACGGCAGCAAGCCCTGGCAGCAGTTCAGCGTGCAGTCGCCCGCCCGCGCCGCCCAGGCGAACCGTGAGGCCCGTTCGGCCGTGACCGGCACCAGCTACGAGCAGGGAGGACGGATCACCGGCCCTTTTGACATGGCCGGCGGCAAGGTGACTGGCACTGAACAGTTCCGCTTTGACCGCCGTGGCGCCCAGCTGTCCCGCGGCCCGATCGCCAACCCCAACGCCGCCATCATCGAGCCGGCTGCCGCCGCTGCTGAGGAGCGTCCCGTCTCCCGCGTCACCGGCGAGGGTTCTGGTACCAAGATCACCGGCGACGACTGGGATCGTGGCGAGCGCGTCACCGGCACCGAGGGCAGCTCCGCCCGCCGCCGCAACCCCACGCGCGTCGGTCCGATGAGCGCCATGCCGGGCTTTCAGTCGAAGCGCAATGAGGACGTGCCCCAGCCCGTCAGCCGCGTCACCGGCTCCAGCGGCAACACCAGCGCCGGTTCGCTGATCACCGTCTCCGGCGGCGCCCGCGGCTGATCCGATGCCACGTCGTCCGGTCGCCAGCAGCCGGCCCCTGGCGCCGACGGCCCCGCGCCGTCGGCCGGGCATGGCTGATCCTTCCTCCAACCCCGAGCTTCCTGCTGCTGACGGCACCAGCGCTGGCGGCGAACCCGTCAAGCTGCGCGGCACCCGGGCCCGGGCGGCCATGCAGCAGGCCCGCAGCCTGAGCCCCAGCGGCCTCGCTGCCAGCCCGCAGCGCCGCGGCCGCCAGCGTTCAGCCAGCACTGGCGGCAGCAGCGGCCAGCGCCCGGTGGCATCCGTCCCGGCGCCCCAGCCCCAGCGCCGCGCTGCGGTCCAGGGAGGTCATCCCCTCACCGACGCTGCCGCCAACGCCGCTCTCGCCG
>CBFIGH010000060.1:0-20838 GCA_965662115.1 Cyanobium sp. | reverse complement strand
CTGCGGGCCCTTGGCTCCAACAACCTGGCCGACTGCTCCGACCTCTGCCACGCCCCTTCCAGCATCGGCCTCAGCCGGGTGTTTGGCAGCGGCACCTCGATGGTGAGCCTGGACAGCCTGCAGCACGCCGATGGTGTGGTGTTGGTGGGCTCCAACGCTCCGGCCAACCACCCGCGGCTGATGAACGAGCTGATCCGGCTGCGGGAGCGCGGCGGCACGGTGATCGTGATCAACCCGGTGCTGGAGGCCGGGCTGTTGAAATTTGGCTCGCCTGCTTTCCCGGTCCGCTCCCTGTTGGGCGGCAGTGAGATCGCCTCGCTGTTTCTGCAGCCGGTTCCCGGCTCTGATGCGGCCGTGTTCCTCGGCCTGCAGAAGGCGTTGCTGGAGAGCGGCGCCATTGATCTGGCGTTCGTGAAGGCCCATGCCGATGGCTGGCAGGCCCTGATCGAGCAGATCGAAACCACCAGCTGGGAGGCGATCACGGCCTGCTGCGGCCTTAGCCGCGAGGAGCTCGAGCACAGCGCCGCCCGCCTGGCCGCCTGTCGCGCCGTGGTGTTTGCCTGGGCGATGGGCATCACCCACCACGCCAACGGCACCAGCAACGTGCAGGCGATCGCCAACACCGCCGTGCTGACCGGCAACGTGGCCCGGCCGGGGGCCGGCACGATGCCGATCCGGGGCCACTCCAACGTGCAGGGCTTTGGCTCGATGGGGGTGACGGTGAATCTGCGCGAGCCGATGCGGCTGGCCCTGGAGCAGCTGCTCGGCCGGCCGCTCAGCCCCACCCGCGGTTACAACACCCGCGCCCTGATCGAGGCGGCGGCGGGCGGCGCCGTCGATTCCCTGCTCTGCCTGGGCGGCAACCTGTTCGGTGCCAACCCCGACAGCAGCCAGGCCCAGGCGGCCCTCGGCCGTATCGACACGATCATCCACTTGGCCACCAAGCCCAACACCGGCCATTTCCATGGCCTGGCGGCGCGCCAGACCCTGCTGCTGCCGGTGTTCAACCGCTTTGAAACACCCCACCGCACGACGGTGGAATCGGGCAACAACTGGGTGCGGCTCAACGAGCCCGGCAGCACCCACCTGGGCAGCGGCGAGCTGATCAGCGAGGTGGCGTTCCTGGCGGAGCTGGCCCATCGCCTGCATGGCAGCGAGCCGATCGACTGGCGGCGCCTGCAGGATCCGGTGTATGTGCGCGAGCTGATCGCCCGCACCGTGCCCGGCTATGGGGCAATCGCCGACATCGATACCAGCAAGCGGGAGTTTGAGGTGGCGGGACGGGTGTTCGAGGAGCCCCGCTTCCCCACCGCCAGCGGCCGGGCCCAGCTGGCGCCCACGCCACTGCCCGAGCTCAGATTGCCCGACGCCGACCATTTCGGCGGGCTGGCATCCGGCCAGCGGGGCCTGGTGCTCAGCCTGATCACCGCCCGCAGCTACGGCCAGCACAACACCGTGGTGTACAAACCGGGCGACAGCTACCGCGGCATGCCGCACCGCCAGACGATTCTGGTCAACCCGGAGGATCTGGTGGCCTGTGGTCTGCGGGCCCACCAGCGGGTGACGGTGCAGGGTGAAGCGGGCCAGCTCGACGGGATTGAGCTGATCCCCGGCTCGGTGCGGCGCGGCGCGGCGTTGATGTTTTACCCCGAGGCCAATGGGTTGATGCGGGCGGTGAGCGATCCCGAGAGCGGTACGCCGGCGTTCAAGCGGGTGCCGGTGTTGGTGCGCGGTTGAGAGGATTGGCAGCAACTGGCACCTGTCCATGGCTTTGCTGCTCAGCCATCGGCTCCAACTGACCACCGGCGGCCCGTTCCGCTGTCACGACATCACCGCTGAGCTCCAGGCGCTGGTGGATCAGGCCGGCCTGGCTGATGGCCTGGTGGTGGCCGTGGGCCAGCACACCACCACGGCGCTGGTGATCAATGAGAACGAGCCGCGACTGCTGGCCGACATTGAGCGCTTTTTTCTGCAGTTGGCCCCACCCGAGCGCCCCTGGCTGCACAACGATCTGCACCTGCGGCCCGACGTGCCGCCCGACGAGCCCCGCAATGCCCACAGCCACCTGATCGCCCTGATGCTGGGCAACCAGATCAGCTTGCCGGTGCTGGAGGGGCGGCTGGGCTTGGGGCGGTATCAGTCCGTGCTGCTGGTCGAGCTGGATGGACCGCGGCAGCGCGAGGTGTTGGTGCAGCTGCAGGGTTGAGCGCCAGGTTTTCCGGGCGGTAGCGTTTCAGCATGGACGTCTCCACTGCCGAGCGTTTCACGCCGCCCCCGATCCCCTGGCGCAAGCCCCTGGCGCTGGAGTCGGCTGCCGATCTGGGTCCGGGGTTGGATCCCCAGAAGTCTGGGGAGGCCCTGGCGCGTCTGTGCGCCGAGCCCGATGTGCAGGCGGTGATCGCCTTTGGCTCGCGGGCCAGGGGTGAGGCGCGGCCCGACTCGGATCTGGATCTGGCGGTGATCGTGCGCCAGCCCCAGCTGACGCCGGCCGAGAAGATGGCCTGCTGGAGGCGCTTCAACCAAGCGCTGGGTCGGCAGGGCGTGGCTGTCGACCTGGTGGTGGCGGGCGCCGCGGATGCCGAGTGGCTGAGCGGCTCGCGTTGGCATGTGTTCGGCGATGTGGCCCGTGAGGGCCGGGTGCTCTATGTCTCCGGCTGAAGACGCGCTGCTGCTGCTGGCGATCGTGCGCCGCCATCTGCGCACGTTGCGTTGCGGTCTGGATGGGGCCTACCCAGAAGAGGACTGGGGCTTTACCGCCCAGCAGGCGGTGGAGAAACTGCTCAAGGCCAGGATTGTGCTGGCCAACCGGCGGCCGCCGCGGCTCCATGCTTTGGCCGATTTGGCCGTTCTGGCGGGCCAGCAGGTTGATCCCCTGCTGCTTGAGCTGCAGGTGTTTGCGGTCGAGGCGCGTTACGAGGAGGGGCCATTTCCGCTGCCGGCACCGCGGCAGGAGTTGCTGGCACTGGTCGAGGCGGAGTTGGAGCGTTGTGAGCGCATGGTGGCGGCCCTGGGCGAATCGGCCGTCTGACTTGGCTTAGACCAACTGACTTGGCTGAGGTCGGTTCACGTTGCGGATGGTGCGGGTATCCAGTGGCACCGCCTGGCAGGACAGCTCCACCAGCCAGCTCTGCAGGCGCCGTTCGCCCCGCTCCACCGCCGCGGCCAGGTGGGCTCGGATCGGGGCGCTGCTCGGATAGAGGCCCAGCAGCGGTTGCAGCCGCTCACCGTCGTGGGCCAGCTGGAGCCGGGTCGAGCTGCCGGTTGCTGCGCCCGCCAGTAGGGCCTGCAGGGCCGCAAGGCTCAGATCCGGCATGTCCACCGGGCAGAGCAGCAGGCGCTCGTCTGGATGGTGTTCCATCAGCCGGTGCAGGGCCAGCAGCGGCCCCTCCCAGGGGGGCGGTTCGGCGATCAGCTCCAGGGCCACGCCGCGCGCTTTGAGCTCGACCTGGAGTGCTCCGAGGCGCTCCAGGTGCGCCCCATGGCGGCTCAGCAGGGTGATCGGGGCGTCCAGCAGGGCCAGCAGTCGCAGCGTGCGCTCCAGCCAGGTGTCGCCCTCGGGGTGGCTCAGCAGCGCCTTGTCGCGGCCCATGCGCCGGCTCTCGCCACCGCTGAGCAGGCAGCAGCGCAGGGGCGAGCTCACACCAGCAGCCCGAACTCGGCCAGGGCCCGCGGCAGGTTGCGGTGCTCGTGCCCGGGGTGGCTGAGCTTCACCAGGGCGAAGCGCTGCAGCTCCGTCAGTTCCCTCCAGCCATTGCTGCGTATCTCCAGGCCCAGCTGGGCGCAGGAGGCGTCTAGCAGCTCAGGTAGCTGCCCGGCCTGCTGCCAGGGCTCGTCACTGGGGAGCGGCAGCTCCTTGGCCTGGCCGGCGCTTAGGGCGGCTGTGCGCTGTAGCAGGTGATCCCGCAGCGCTTCGATCGCGGCCGGGTCGTCGGCCCAGCTCAGCAGGGCGGCCCGCTCGGCCTCGCCCAGCTCGCTCCAGTGCTGCAGTTTCAGTTTGATTCCGGCCAGGTCGAGCTTTCGGCGCACCGCCATCGGAATGCAGCGCAGGTCTGCGGTGAAGTCGGCCTCGAAGTGGAAGCTGGTGCTGGCCAGGGGGGTGTCCACGGCGCTGGGGTGTCAGGGCTCCATTTCAACGCGCCGCCCCTGCCTTCGTTGGTGGTTGAGCTGGTGCTGGCAGCGCAGGGGTAGTCACCATCAAGATGGAGGCCACGTCGGGCCTCGGGGTCCCAGGTCGAGCACGATGGACCGATCGGGAGGTGCCCCTGGCCTGCTCTGGACCACGCCCTGAAGATCCCCTGCCGGCGTCAACCCTGCTGCTGGTGGTGCACGGCCGGGCCGGGGGAGTGGTGCCGGCTGAGCTGCAGGAGCTGGCCGCCGAACTGGCCCGGCGGCGGCGGGCGCCGGTGTTGCTGGAGGCCCTCACCGGCGAGCCGCCAGCCCTGCCGGTGGGGGTGGCGGCCAGGCAGCTCACCCTGGTGCCGCTGATGCTGCTGCCGGGCGGCCACGTGCGCCACGACGTCCCGGCGATTGCGGCCCGTTGGCGCTTGCAGCTGCCCGTGCGGCGGCTGCCGTTTCTGGGGGCCTGGCCGAGCTGGCAGCGGGCGCTGGCGGAGGAGCTCACCGGGCTGGTCGGGCTGGTTCCCCGCTCGGTGGCCCAGCCCTTGCTGCTGCACCATCCCCTCGAGGGTTGTTTGGCCCAGCGCTACCTCGCCCTGCTCGAGCGGCGCACCGGCGCCAGGTGTGTGCCCACTTCATACACTGCCCCTTCTGCTGACGTTGCCACGGTGCCGTTGCTGCCCCTGGCCCTGGCCGCCAACCGACTCACCGACAGCCTCGCCGCCCAGGTGGGGCTGCCGCTGCTGCAGCGACCCCGCTTTCAGCAGTTGCTGCTGGCTGAGCTGGAGCCCCTGGCATGAGCGCCGCATCCGGACCGGGCACGGTGTATCTGGTGGGCGCAGGGCCTGGCGATCCCGAACTGCTCACCCTCAAGGCCCACCGGTTGCTGCGGCAGTGCGACGCCCTCGTCTACGACTCCCTGGTGCCGAAGGCCCTGTTGGATCTGGTGCCCGAGAGCTGTGAGCGCCATTTTGTC
Organism: Cyanobium sp.; assembly: GCA_965662115.1. Lineage (GTDB taxonomy): Bacteria > Cyanobacteriota > Cyanobacteriia > PCC-6307 > Cyanobiaceae > Cyanobium_A. Next base: position 15,746 of record CBFIGH010000060.1, on the reverse strand, counting down.
GGCAAGCGCCGCGGCCACCATTCGGTGCCCCAGCCCAGCACCAACGCCGTGCTGGTGGAGCTGGCCGGCCGCTGCCGCCTGATCGTGCGGCTCAAGGGCGGCGATCCCTTTCTGTTTGGCCGCGGCGGCGAGGAGGCCGCTCACCTGGCTGCCAAGGGTGTGCCGGTGCAGGTGGTGCCGGGCGTAACCGCCGGCATTGCCGCCCCGGCCTACGCCGGCATTCCGGTGACCCACCGCCGGGCCGGCTCCAGCGTCACTTTCGTGACCGGCCACGAGGAGATTGACAAGGGCCGGCCCGGGGTCGATTGGCGCGGCCTGGCCCGCAGCAGCGATGGCCTGGTGATTTACATGGGCCTGCACAACCTGCGCCGCATCGCCGAGGAGCTGATCGCCGGGGGCCTGGCGGCCGACACGCCGGCGGCCGTGATCCAGCAGGGCACGGTGCGGGGCCAGCGCCAGCTGATCAGCGTGTTGGGGCAGCTCGCCGACCGGGTGGAGGAGCTGGGTTTGGCCTCCCCCTCGATTGTGGTGCTCGGTGAGGTGGTGGCCCAGCGGGTGCCGGCCTGTGCTCCAGATCCCGCCGACGTGGAGATGCCCATCCCCTTCTGAGCTCCGGTTTCAGTCAAACCACCTCGAGAACTGGCGTGCCGATAGGCTGATTTCGTAGCCGATGCCACCGTGGGGGGCATGGTCGCTGCGTTTCATTGAGGCCAAGTCATGCCAGCTCTGGGTATTCAGCCAATGGCCGTTGCTCCCCTTCCAAAGGTGTCCGGTCCCCGGGTGGCGCCCATGTTTGAGCTGATCCCCTACGAGAAGTTCCGCGATACCCCCGCCGTTCGTTTTTTTGACATCACCGTCCCGGAGTCGAATGCCCGCGATCTGGTCATCCACGCCGGTCCGGCCATCAGCCCTCCTGACGAGGAGAAGACCGGTGCCTGGCAGTTTTATCTGCATCCCCACCAGGAGGACAACCTGCTGGCCCTGCATGGCGGCCGCACCTTCTATCTGGTCAATTTCGGCTGGAACTATCCCTTCCACATCGTGCGCCTGGACACCGGCGGCGACATTCTGCGCATCCCGCCTGGCACCTTCCACCGCTCTGTCTCCGATCCGGATGGTTCGGTGGTGCTGAACCAGGCCGTGCGCGAGGAAGGCGCCAGCGTGTTGCGGGAATTCCGGGTCTACAACAGCCGCCGGATTCCGCGCCTGTTTGCCACCACCTTCAAAACGGCACCGCTGCCGAAGCTGCACGGGGTGAGCTGGTAGGCCTAGAGGCGCAGGTCGAGGCTGCAGGAATCTGGGCTGGGGCCGCGCAAGATGGGCCCCTGGTCTTGGCTGGCTGTGGGCTCGGCCGCCAGGGGTTCAAAACCCTGCCCTTCCCGCTCCAGGCGCCAGCTCTCGATCCTGGTGCCGTTGGCCGCGTCGTACAGGTCGAGTCGTAATGGCACATCCACCGGCAGGCAGGGGTGCAGGCAGGGGAACAGGGCCTCCTGGCGGTAGCGCACGGCCAGCGGCTCCTGCCCCTCTGGGGCTGGTAGGGGCACGGGTCTGCCCTGGAGCTCCAGCCGGTAGTGGCGGCGGAAATCCGGGCTGGTGATCAGCTCCAGCCGCCGCAGGGAGCTATCCACAAAGCGGCTGGTGCTGCCCCCCTCCACCGGCGTGTCGCAAAGCAGGGGCCAGGGTTCCAGGGCCTGACGGATCGTCAGCGCCGCGGTGCCTTGCTGCCACTGCAGCAGCTGGGGAAAACGCCACCGCCAGATCTCCGCAAAGGGTTTCGGGTCGAGCGGCAGGCCATCGGCGGCGAGCTCGGCCAACACCTGCTCCAGGTCGCTCCAGAGCCTGCTGGGCAGGAGGAGCTGGTCGTGCAGGGCGGGGCCCCAGTCGCGCAGCTCTCTGGGGCGATGGGCGGGCTCCAGCAGGTGCACGGCCAGGGCGCGCCAGAGCAGGGCGACGGCGTTGGTCCAGAGCGGCTCCGGCAACGACTCCAGGGCCCGGAACTCCAGCAGCCCCTGGCAGCCGGCGGCCCAGGCCGGATTCCAGAACTTGTCGAGGCTGATCTCGCTGCGGTGGGTGTTGCCGCTGCGGTCTGCGTGCAGGTGGCGCAGGGTTTCACCAATCGCCACCCGCTGGTCGCCTGGGGGCAGCTGTTCCAGGGCCCGGTGGGCCAGGTCCAGGTCCAGCCGGCTGGCGGAGCCCTCATCGGTTCGGGGCGCCTGGGAAGCCGGGCCGACGCTGCGGCCGCTGAACAGGTAGGCCAGGCATGGGTGGTGCTGCCAGTAGCGCAGGATCCCCACCAGCCAGGCGGGCCGCGTAAAGAAGGGGTTGGTGTCCAGGTTGGGTCCGCCCAGTAGCAGGTGGTTGCCGCCGCCGGTGCCCTCGCGGCGCTCTCCCTGCTGCCGCCAACAGCGCAGGCCCACGGCCGCGGCGGCCTGCTCCAGCAGCTGGATCCAGTCGGCATAGGCCTGCCAACTGGGACACACCGGCAGGTTCACCTCCAGCACGCCCGGGTCGGCCGTCAGGCCCAGCACCTGCCAGTGGCCGGCGCAGTCCAGCGGCAGCACGCCACTGAGCTCCGGCAGCTGCCAGTCGCCGTTGAGCTCGGCGATCCGCTGCAGCAGCTGCTCCAGTGGCTCCCGGGCCAATGGGGGCAGAAACAGCCCCCAGCCCTCCCGATCGAGCTCCAGGGTGAGCACCTGGCGTAGGCCCTGCTCAGGGAAATGCTGCAGGGGCAGCCGCAGGCCGGCGGGGCCATGGGCGGGGAGGAGCTGGCGCAGCGGTTTGGCCAGGGGCCACTTGAGCGAATGCCAGCGGCCCTCCTCGCAGCTCAGCGGTATGGCCCACACCCGACGCTCGCTCTGGAGGGGATCCCGCAGGGCGAGGGGGCGCAGGCGGCAGCCAAGCCCTGCGCCGAGGTTCGCCAACCACTGCCGCGCCTGGCGTTTGTCGGGCAGCCTGGCGGAGTCTTGGGTTGGTGCTGGCCTGGGCCAGACCGCCAGGGGGGCGCCGTCGCCGGAGCGGATCAGCCGCAGGGCCCAGCGGGGATTGACTTCGCCGTCGTAGCGCTTGCCCGGGCAATAGAGCAGCGTGCTCTCAGGCCAGGCCCGCCGTTGCAGCTCCCCGGCCAGGGCCCTGGCATAGCGGAGCTTGGTGGGGCCATCGGCGGCCACGCTCCACTCCGCCCCATCGGGGTGTAGCGGCACCAGCGTGGGCTCCCCACCCATGGTGAGCTGCACGCCGGCCTGGCGGAGCCGTGCTTCGATCCTGGTCGCCGTGCTCTCTGGCGTGGTCTGGCCGGCAGCGGCCGAAGGGGTTGGGAACGCTTCAGGCACGGCGAGGCGGGGCTCAGAAGGCCTCTGAGGCCATGGTTGATTCCTGAATGGAGCACTCCTGAATGTCGGCTTCAATGCTCCACTCCATCCTGCTCTCCACGCCGTTGGGGCCTGAGAAGCTGCCGGTGATTGCCGCGGTTAGTTCCGGCTTGGAGGAGGTGGCCAACGGGATGTAGCGGTCGTCGATAATGCCGATGCCGCTGGGGTCAAAGCCGCGCCAGCCGGCGCCGGGCAGATACACCTCGGCCCAGGCATGCAGGTCGTAGAGCTCGGGTTTCGGTTCCACCAGGTGGTAACCGCTGACAAAGCGGGCCGGCAGGCCGACGCAGCGGCAGGCCTCCACCATCAGCATCGCCAGGTCGCGACAGGAGCCCACCCGCTCCTTGAGGGTGCGGCCGGCGGGCCAGGCCGGGCCCACGTGCCGCTGGGTGTACTTGACCCGGTCCTGGATGATCTCCACCAGTTGCTGCAGGAACATCAGGGCCCGCTGGTCGCTGCCCATCAGGGCTTCCTGGGCCACGTCCACGGCGGCGGGGTCATGCTGGCCATTGGGCAGCCAGCCCTCCAGGCTGCCGGCCAGATCACCATTGAGGTGGCCCACCGGGTAGGGCAGCAGGGGTTCGTTGCCCTCCAGACAGGCCTGCAGCAGGGGGGGCGATTCGGTTTCCACCAGGCTGCTGGATTGCACAGTGAAGGTCTCGCAGGGGCCGTTGAAGCGGGCCCGGATGATCTCATCGCCGCTGGCCGCCACCAGGGGGTATTGGCGTCCAGGCTGGGGGCTGATCGTCAGCTGGAAATCGAGCAGCCGCTGGAACCCCTGCCCCCTGGGCTTGAGGCAGAAGCGGTGGGGCCCCAGCAGCACGGGCGCGCTGTAGCTGTAGGTGAAGGTGTGGATTATGCGGGCGCGCATGCGGAATCGGCGATGAAGTAACGCTGTTCGACCAGATCATGGAGCCGGTTGAGATCGCTTTGGAGGTCGTCGATCGACTCGTGCAATCCGCCGGCGATCAACTCGTCGATCCTCGTGTAGCTCCAGCGGGCCAGGGTGAGCCCACTGAGGCATTCGAGGTCATCGGGGGCACCAGGCACGGCCTGGCCGCGCACGATGCGCAGGGTTTCGTTGATGCGCTCGAGGCAGTAGCGCACCGAGCGCGGAAAGATCGGATCGAGCAGCAGGAAGGCGGCCACGGCCTTGGGCTCGATGGCCTGCTGTTGGGATTGGCGGAACATCTGGTAGGCCCCGGCGCTGCGCAGCAGCGAGATCCACTGCAGTTCATCCAGCACGCCACCTACCTCATCCGGGGAGGGCAACAGCAGGAAGTATTTGACATCGAGGATCCGGGTGGTCTTGTCGGCCCGCTCGAGCAGCCGGCCCAGCCGGCTGAAGTGCCAGGAGAGGTCGCGGCTGAGGGTGGCATCGGTGATGCCATAGAAGAGCTGGCAGGCCCGGCGGATATCCCGTAGGCGCTCCTGGGGCTGCTGCAACCAGAAGCCTTCGCTGTCCAGCAAAGTCCAGTAGATGTCGTTGAGCTGCTCCCACATCTCGGTGGTGATCACGTCGCGGATCTGGCGCGCGTTTTCCCTGGCGATGGCGATGCAGTTGGCGACGCTGTGGGGATTGTCTTCCGCCCGCACCAGAAACTCCACCACCTGCTCGGGCCCGCCGGTTGGGTAGAGCCGATCAAACAACTCCCGATCGCCACTGGCATCGATCAGGGGCAGCCAGGGCTCGGCGCTGCCGGGGGGGCAGTCGAGGGCCATGGCCTCACTCACCTCCACAAAGCGGGAGATGTTCTCCGCCCGCTCCACGTAGCGGTTGATCCAGTAGAGCGAATCGGCGACGCGGCTCAGCATGGTTGCTCGGCCACGATCCAGGTGTCCTTGCAGCCTCCCCCCTGGGAAGAGTTCACCACCAGCGAACCCCGGCGCAGGGCCACCCGGGTGAGGCCGCCGGGGCTGACCCAGGCACCCTGGCCGCGCAGCACGTAGGGCCGCAGGTCAACGTGGCAAGGAAACAGTTCCCCCTCGCTGAGCGATGGCACGGTGGAGAGTTCCAGGGTGGGCTGGGCGATGTAATTGCGGGGATCGGCCCGGATCTTGCCATTGAATTCGGCAATCTCCTCCGGGCTGGCGTGGGGTCCGATCAGCATGCCGTAACCGCCAGCTTCGGCCACGGCCTTCACCACCAGTTCATGCAGGTGGGCGAGCACATAGGCCCGGTCATCCTCTTTGGAGCAGAGATAGGTGGGCACATTTTCGATGATCGGCTCCTCGCCCAGGTAGTAGCGAATCATCTCCGGCACATAGGCATAGATGAGTTTGTCGTCGGCGACGCCGGTGCCTGGGGCATTGGCGATCGCCACCCGGCCGGCCCGATAGGCCGCCATCAGGCCACGCACCCCCAGCATCGAATCGCCGCGGAACACGGCCGGATCGAGGAAATCGTCGTCGATGCGGCGGTAGATCACATCGACCGGCTCCAGGCCGGCCGTGCTGCGCATCCACACCCGGTCGTCCTGACAGATCAGGTCGCGGCCCTCGACCAGCTGGATGCCCATCTGCTGGGCCAGGTAGCTGTGCTCGAAGTAGGCGCTGTTGAACACCCCCGGGGTGAGCAGCACCACCTTGGGCGTTTCGGTCCAGGGGGCCAGCTCCCGCAGGGTCTGCAGCAGCCGGGAGGGGTAATCGTCGATGGGTTGCACCGTGCGTCCGGAGAACAGGCTCGGGAACATCCGCTTCATCACCCGGCGGTTCTCCAGGAAGTAGGCCACTCCGGAGGGGCAGCGCAGGTTGTCCTCCAGTACCCGCCAGGCTCCCTGGCCGTCGCGCACCAGGTCGAGGCCGGAAATGTGGCACCAGCGGCCCAGCGGGGGTTTGAACCCCTGCAGCTGGGGGCGCCAGCCCTGGGAACTCTCCACATCGTCCCGGGGGATCCGGCCATCGCTCAGGATCAGCTGGGGGCCGTAGACATCGGCCAGAAAGAGATCGATCGCCTCCAGGCGCTGCAGCAGACCCTCCTCCAGCCGCTGCCAGTCGTCGTTGCTGATCAGCCGGGGCAGGGGATCAAACGGCAGGATCCGCTCCCCCCCCTGGCTGCCGGAATCGTTGAGGCGAAAGGTGGCCCCCAACCTCCGCAACAGCACCCCGGCGGCGGCGTGGTTGCGGTTGAGTTCATCCAGGCCCAGCTGGCCCAGGGAGGAGAGCAGCGGTCTGAGGGCGCTGCGCGGCTCGTCGGCGGCGCTGAAATACTCGTCGTAGCCCTTGTTGGGTTTGTATTCGGTAAACATGAATCCCCCGCTCGCCGTGGGCGGATCATGTCCAGCCGCCGGGGTCGCCGCCGGTGTGGGTTGATACGGAAGATCAGCAATAGCGGGGCTTCTACAGAAGAAAGTAACGCTGGGCCATCGGCAGCACCACGGCCGGCTCGCAGCTGAGCAGTTCGCCATCGGCGAACACCTCGTAGGTCTGGGGGTCCACTTCCACCTTGGGCAGGGCGGTGTTGTTTTTCATGGCGGCCTTGCCGATGCCGCCGCGGGTGTTGACCACCGGCACGCAGGGGCGCTTCAGGCCGAGCGTCCGGGGCAGATCGGCATCCAGGGCGGCCTGGCTCATGAAGGTGAGGCAGCTGGGGGCTAGGGCCGCGCCATAGGCGGCGAACATCGGCCGGCCGTGCACCGGTCCGGGTGTGGGGATCGAGGCGTTGGCATCGCCCATCTGGGCCCACACGATCGAGCCGCCCTTGATCACCAGCTCCGGTTTCACCCCGAAAAACCCGGGGTTCCACAGCACCAGATCGGCCAGCTTGCCCACCTCCACCGAGCCGATCTGGGAGTCGAGCCCATGGGCGATGGCCGGGTTGATCGTGGTTTTGGCGATGTAGCGCTTGATCCGGGTGTTGTCGTTGCGTGAGCTGTCTTCCGGCAGGGCGCCGCGCTGCACTTTCATCTTGTGGGCGGTCTGGAAGGTGCGGGTGATCACCTCGCCCACCCGGCCCATGGCCTGGGAGTCGCTGGCGATGATCGAGAAGGCGCCCAGGTCGTGCAGGATGTCTTCGGCGGCGATCGTCTCGCGGCGGATGCGCGATTCGGCGAAGGCCACATCCTCCGGGATCCTGGGATCGAGGTGGTGGCACACCATCAGCATGTCGAGGTGCTCCTCGAGGGTGTTCACCGTGTAGGGCCGGGTGGGGTTGGTGCTGCTGGGCAGCACGTTGGCCTCGCCGCAGATCTTGATGATGTCGGGGGCGTGGCCGCCGCCAGCCCCTTCGGTGTGGAAGGTGTGGATCGTGCGGCCGCCGATGGCGCGGATCGTGTCCTCCACAAAGCCCGCCTCGTTCAGCGTGTCGCTGTGGATGCACACCTGCACGTCGAGCTGGTCGGCCACCGTGAGGCAGCAGTCGATCGCCGCTGGGGTGGTGCCCCAGTCTTCGTGCAGCTTGAGGCCGCAGGCGCCGGCCCGCACCTGCTCCTCGATCGCTTCGGGGGTGGAGGCGTTGCCCTTGCCGTAGAAGCCCAGGTTCACCGGCAGTCCCTCGGCCGCCTGGAGCATGCGGCCCAGGTGGAAGGCGCCGGGGGTGCAGGTGGTGGCATTGGTGCCCGTGGCCGGGCCGGTGCCGCCGCCAAGCAGGGTGGTGACGCCACTGGCCAGGGCGGTTTCGATCTGCTGGGGGCAGATGAAGTGGATGTGGGTGTCGATCGAGCCGGCGGTGAGGATGTGACCCTCGCCGGCGATTGCTTCGGTGCCGGGGCCCACCACGATCGTCACGCCAGCCTGGGTGTCGGGGTTGCCCGCCTTGCCGATGGCGCAGATACGGCCATCGCGCAGGCCGATATCGGCCTTGACGATCCCCCACCAGTCGAGGATCAGGGCGTTGGTGATCACGGTGTCCACCGCTCCATCAGCGCGGCTGGTCTGGCCCTGGCCCATGCCGTCGCGGATCACCTTGCCGCCGCCGAATTTCACCTCGTCGCCGTAGACGGTGAAGTCGCGCTCCACCTCCAGGAGCAGCTCGGTGTCGGCCAGCCGCAGCCGGTCGCCGGTGGTGGGCCCGTAGGTCTCGGCGTAGGCGCGGCGGGAGATGCGGTAGGGCATGGGGGTCTCAGTCGAGGGGGCCGTTGATCAGGCCGTTGAAGCCGAACACACGGCGGTCGCCGGCAAAGGGCACCAGCTGCACGGCGCGGCTGTCGCCGGGTTCGAAACGGATCGCCGTGCCGGCAGGAATGTCGAGGCGCAGCCCCCTGGCGGCCTCCCGGTCGAACAGGAGGGCGCTGTTGGCTTCAAAGAAATGAAAATGGGATCCCACCTGCACCGGGCGATCACCGCGGTTGGCCACCTCCAGGGTGGTCACGGGCCTGCCGGCGTTGAGCTCCAGCTCGCCGGGTTCGGGGATCAATTCGCCGGGGATCAGGGGAGCCATGGGGCTGGAGTCAGCGGATGGGGTCATGCAGGGTGACGAGCTTGGTGCCGTCGGGGAAGACCGCCTCGATCTGCACCTCGTGCACCAGCTCGGGCACGCCCTCCATCACCTGCCCGCGGCTAAGCCAGGTGCTGCCCGCGGCCATCAGCTCGGCCACGCCCCTGCCATCGCGGGCGCCCTCGAGCACCTGGAAGCTGAGCCAGGCCACCGCTTCGGGGTGATTCAGCTTCAGGCCGCGGTTGAGCCGCCGCTCCGCCAGCAGGGCGGCGGTCACGATCAGCAGCTTGTCCTTTTCCTGAGGCGTCAGATGCATGGATTCACTCTGGCAGTGGCCTCAGCCAGAGTGGGTTCAATGTGAACCGCCGCCCCCTGCCAGGGCTGCTCCTGGAAGGGCCACACCCGCGGCAGCTCCGGTGTGGGGAGCCCCTGGCAATGGCGACTCAGCGCCCACAGGCGCGTGAACCAGAACCGCGCCGCCTGGGTGGAGGGGCCGCGGTAGCGGGCGATCACCCCCTGTTGCAGCCGTCCGATGGCCATCGTGCCCATCAGTCCCTGCCGCTGCTGGCGCCCCTGCAGCACCAGGGCATCGAGCAGCTGGCCGCTGAGGCTGCAGGGGGCCGCCCAGATCCAGCTGCCCAGCACCGGCTGATCGGCCATGCCGTGCTCATGCTGCAGTGCGGCGGCATCGAGGCTGAGCCGATCCACCAGCTCCCAGCGGCTGGCGCCAGCCGCAAGCCGGCGGCGGATGCTGAGGCTGGAGCGCCAGCAGCCCTGCTGCAGGCCTTCGCCGGCGGCGCTGCGGCCGAGTCGTACCACCTCGGCCCCCAGCCAGGAGCATTGCGGATCGAGCTCCACCGTGAGCTGTTGCTCATACAGGCCATCGGCGAACAACACCAGCTCCTGGGGCAGCCAGTCGAGGCATGCCTGATCGCTCAGATGGATTGCCACCTGCTGACGACTCCAGCGGGCCGCAGCGCCGTGGCGGAAGCGTCCGCGCGAGCCGTACACCTTCTGGGCGGCCACTGTGGTCAGCAGGGCCTGGTGCGCGGCGCCGATCTGCAGCTCCAGGCTGAGCTGATCGCCCCCCACCAGGCCGCCGCCGGTGTGCAGCAGGGGCAGTTCCAGTACGCCATCGGTTCGCCGGTAGCCCCGCAGCCATTTCAGCGGCGCCGTGGCGCCGGCTTGATGGCCGCCGCCGCCGGTGAGCCGCAACCAGGCGTGGGCGTTCCAGTCACCGTGAGCGGCTGCACAGGGCAGATCCATCGGCCCTGTCTAACCTGTGTGCGGTTGAGCCGCACAGCTTTCTGAAGGACCAGCCTGGGGTGCATCGGGCGGTGTCCCCTGAAGCTGGTGGCCGGTACCAGTGCCATTGTTTCCGCCAGCAGCTCGAACCCTTCGCCGCCATCAGCCAGCCCTAACGGGCGCTGGTGCTGCAGGGCCATGGGACCCACCTGCGCCAGATCAACCCCTTGCAGAGGCTTCTGCCGGCCGGAGCAATTGCAGCGCGCGGTCCCCTGGCTGTTCAACAATTCCTGAAACAGCCCCTGCTGCCATGGATCACCTGGTTCTGTGTGAGCGTGCCGCGGCGGCGCCGCACGCTTCTGCCCGTTGCTTGCAGCTGGCGCTGAGCGCCGAGGAGCGCACGCGCCTGCGCGGGCGACGCGAGAGCGTCTGCGGTGTCGTGCTGCTGCTGCAGTTGCCCCGCGGCGAACCGTTGCGGCCAGGTGAGTGGCTCACCACGGCCGATGCGGCGGGTTGGGTGGAGGTTCAAGCCGCAGCTGAAGCCCTGCTGGAGGTGCGCGCTGAGCAGCCGCTGGCCCTGTTGCAGGCCGCCTACCACCTGGGCAACCGCCATGTGGCCCTGGAGCTGCGGGCCTCGGCCCTTCGCCTGCTGGACGATCCCGTGCTGGCCGATCTGCTCGCCCATCGCCAGCTGCAGCTGAGCCGCCTGCAGGCTCCCTTCCAGCCCGAAAGCGGTGCCTACGGCCTTAGCCATCACCATGGAGCTTGAGCGCCTGCTGCTCTTGCAGCTGGTGAGTCCTGCCTTGCCCGTGGGCGCCTTCAGTTACTCCGAGGGGCTGGAAGTGCTGCAGCAACAGGGGCTGCTGCCGGGGAGCGCCGCCTTGCACGCCTGGCTGCAGGCCGAGCTTGCCCGTGGCCTGGTGGCGATCGAAACCGCCGCCCTGGCGCCCTTGATGGTCAGCTGGCGCCAGGGAGACCTGGCGAGCCTGGTCGAGCGCGATGGCTGGTTGGCGGCCCAGCGCGAGGCGCCTGAGTTGCGCGCCCAGCAGCGCCAGATGGGGCAGTCGCTGCTGCAGCTGCTGAGCGAGCTGGGCTGGCCCCTGTCCGCTGCTGACGCAGCCGTAGTGGAGGCACTCAGCTGGCCGGCCGCCTTCGCCCGGGCAGCGGTGTGTCTGGAGTTGGCGGCGCCGGCCGTTGAGGAGGCCTACCTCTATGGCTGGGCGGCCAATCAGATCAGTGCGGCGGTGCGCCTGGTGCCCCTGGGGGCCACCGAGGGCCAGCGGCTGCAGCTGCAGCTGGCTCCGCTGATCGCTAGACGGGCCGCCGCGCTGGCGGCTGCCGATCCGCGCCAGCTCTGGAGCGGTGGCGTCGGCGCCGGCCTGGCCCAGTTGCGCCACGCCGAGCTCTACTCCAGGCTGTTTCGTAGTTGAGCGCGCCGGATGAGCAAGTTGCGGGTGGGTGTGGCGGGGCCGGTGGGCTCCGGCAAGACCGCCCTGGTGGAGGCCCTCTGCCTCCGCCTGCGGGAGCGTCTGCAGTTGGCGGTAGTCACCAACGACATCTACACCCAGGAAGACGCCCAGTTCCTTACCCGGGCCGGCGCCTTGGAGCCCGAGCGCATTCGCGGGGTAGAAACGGGCGGCTGCCCCCACACCGCCATCCGCGAGGACTGCTCGATCAACCGGGCGGCGGTGGCGGAGCTGGAGGCGACCTTCCCGGACCTGGATCTGGTGCTGGTGGAGAGTGGCGGCGACAACCTGGCCGCCAGCTTCAGCCCCGAACTGGTGGACCTCTGCATCTACGTGATTGATGTGGCGGCCGGCGACAAGATTCCCCGCAAGGGCGGCCCCGGCATCACCCGCTCCGATTTGCTGGTGATCAACAAGATTGATCTGGCACCCATGGTCGGCGCCAGCCTGGCGGTGATGCAGGCCGACACCGAGCGGATGCGACCTGGACGCCCCTGGTGTTTCACCAACATCCGCACCGGCGAGGGCCTCGAGGCGGTGGAGGAGTTTTTGTGGGCCCAGCTGCCCGCCGCGCGGTGGTGAGCTGCAGGTCTTGACGGTGAAGGTTAACGGTGGCGGTTGGTGGAATCGTTGCAACTGCTACACAGCGAAAGGCGTTCGGCTCGATACGTTCCAAATCACCGCTGATGAGCAGCGGCCTATCAGCGGGTTTTCCGTCCTTTTCTATGAATCCTTTCTTCATGCGCAAATCTGCCCGGCGCTATGTCGCCGGCGCTACGGCAGTGGCCGCCAGCCTGTCAATCGTGGCGTGCGGCGGTGGCGAACAGGCCTCCGGTGACTTTGATGGCGAAGTGAAGGTTGGAATCCTTCACTCCCGCTCCGGCACCATGGCCATCTCCGAAAACACGGTGGCCGAAGCCGAGTTGATGGCGATCGATGAGATCAACGCCAAGGGTGGCGTGATGGTCGATGGCAAGAAACTTAAGATTGTTCCCGTTGAGGAAGACGGCGCCTCTGATTGGCCCACCTTCGCTGAAAAAGCCAAGAAACTGATCGATCAGGATCAGGTGGCGGTGGTGTTTGGTGGTTGGACCTCCGCCAGCCGCAAGGCGATGCTGCCGGTGTTTGAGGCCAAGGATCACTTCCTCTTCTACCCGATTCAGTACGAGGGTCAGGAGTGTTCCAAGAACATCTTCTACAGCGGTGCTGCCCCCAATCAGCAGGCCGAGCCTGCGGTGGATTGGCTGCTGAAGAACAAGGGCAAGGACTTCTTCCTGGTGGGTTCGGATTACGTGTATCCGCGCACCGCCAACACGATCATGAAGGAGCAGCTCAAGGCCAATGGCGGCAAGGTGGTGGGTGAGGACTACCTGCCCCTGGGCAACACCGAGGTGGCCCCGATCATCGCTAAGATCAAGCAGGCCCTGCCCAAGGGGGGTGTGATCGTCAACACCCTCAACGGTGATAGCAACGTGGCTTTCTTCAAGCAGATGAAGGCCGCCGGCATCACTCCGGCCAATGGCTACTCGATCATGAGCTTCTCGATCGCCGAAGAGGAGATCGCTGCCATTGGTCCTGAGTATCTGGAGGGCACCTACGCCGCCTGGAATTACTTCCAGAGCCTGGACACTCCGGCTTCCAAGAAGTTCACCGCAGATTTCAAGGCTAAGTACGGCGAAAACCGGGTCACCAATGACCCGGCTGAAGCCGCTTACATGATGATCTACCTGTGGGCTGCTGCGGCCGAGAAAGCCAACAGTGTTGATGACAACAAGGTGCGCGAGGCCCTGATCGGCGTGAGCTTCGATGCTCCCGAAGGCAAGGTGACCGTGCAGCCCAACCACCACGTCGAGAAGCTTGTGCTGATCGGTGAGGTGCAGAAGGACGGCATGTTCAAGATCCTCGAGAACAAGGGCTTCGTGAAGCCCGTGGCCTGGAACCAGTACGTGCCCGAAACCAAGGGCTACACCTGTGACTGGACCCAGAAGCGCCCTGACGCCGGCAAGTTCAAGATGTGAGGCAACCAAGCTGATCCTTGGCATGGGGGAGGGAGAGACACGGTGTCTCCCTCCCCCCTTTTCTTTCTGTTCTTGTTCCTTTGTCCCCTGCGGGACGCCATGACAATTTTTTTCGACACGCTCTTCAACGGGCTGGCCATCGGTTCGGTGTTGATGCTCGCCGCCCTTGGGCTGGCTGTGGTTTTCGGCCTGATGGGCGTCATCAACATGGCCCATGGCGAGTTGATGATGATCGGGGCTTACACCACCTTCGTGGTGCAGAACCTGCTCAAAAATGGTCCGCTGGCCGGGTTCTTCCCGGTGTACATCCTGATCGCCATTCCCTTGGCCTTCCTGGTGAGTGGTCTGGCGGGTCTGCTGCTCGAGAAAACGGTGATTAGGCGCCTCTACGGCCGCCCCCTGGAAACCTTGCTGGCCACCTGGGGCGTCAGCCTGATCCTGCAGCAGTTCGTGCGCTCCGTCTCCACGGCCTTCTTCCTCGGCCTCCTGCTGACTGTGCTGCTCGGCGTTGTGGCGCCGAGGCTCACGCCGAAGGCCTGGTGGCAGAAGCGTTGGACGCCCCTGCTTGGGGTTGGCCGCTGGGTGCTCGCCGGCGTCCTGGGCATCGGGCTGGCCGCGGCCCTGGGCAGCGTGCGCGCCCTGGATCAACCCTGGTTCAGCGCCCGCAACATCGACGTCACAGCTCCGCAGTGGTTGCGCGGCTCGATTGATTTGGCGGGGGTGACGATGCCCACCGGACGTCTGTTCATCATTGCGCTGACGGCCATTGCCCTGGTGGCGGTGAACTGGTTCCTGCAGAAGAGCGTCTGGGGTATCCGTATCCGGGCCGTCACCCAGAACCGGCCGATGAGCAACTGCCTAGGCATTCCTACTGAAAAGGTCGACGCCCTCACCTTCCTGGTGGGTTCGGGGCTGGCGGGGGTGGCTGGCGTTGCGGTCACCCTGCTCGGCTCGGTGGGCCCAAACCTCGGCGGAAACTACATCGTGGATTGCTTCATGGTGGTGGTGCTGGGTGGGGTCGGCAAGCTGCTCGGCACCGTGGTGGCCGCCCTCGGCATCGGCATCTTGAGCTACGTGCTCGGTTCTGGTTCGCTGTTGCTGCTCTGGCCGTCGATGCCCGCCGGCCTCAACGAAACGATCACCTTCTTTGCCACCACGTCGATGGCGAAGGTGCTGGTATTCGTGCTGATTGTCGTCTTCCTGCAGTTCAGGCCCGCCGGCCTGTTCCCGCAGAAGGGACGCATGGTGGAGGCCTGAGCGATGGGCAGTTCACCCTCCTTGATCGGCTTTCTGCGCCGGTGGTGGCCCTGGATCCTGATCGTGGCTGCCGCCCTGATCCTGCCCTTCGTGTTGCCGCCCTTTCGGCTCAACCTGCTGGGCCGCTTTCTGGCCCTTGGCATCGTTGCCTTGGGAGTGGATCTGATCTGGGGCTTCACCGGCCTGCTGAGCCTTGGCCAGGGGATCTTCTTTGCTCTGGGCGGCTATGCCTTGGGCATGCATCTTTCACTCAACTCGCTTGAGCCTGGCCAGTTGCCGGAGTTCTTCAGTCTCTATGGCGTCAAGAACCTGCCGGCCTTCTGGCAGCCCTTTAACTCAACCCTGTTCACGCTCCTGGCGATCTGGGTGATTCCGGCGCTCGTGGCCGGCGTTCTTGGCTTTCTGGTGTTTCGCAACCGCATCAAAGGGGTGTATTTCTCGATCCTCACCCAGGCTGCGCTGCTGGTGTTTTTCAACTTCTTCAACGGCCAGCAGAAGCTGATCAACGGCACCAACGGCCTCAAAACCGACACCGCCCGTCTCTTCGGTGAGCTGTTGGGCTCCGATGGCATGCAGCGCTACCTCTTCTGGATCACCGTGCTGCTCGTCGTTGCGGCCTGGTTCCTCTGCCGCTGGCTCACCAGCGGTCGCTTCGGCGATGCCCTGGTGGCGGTGCGCGACGACGAGCCGCGGCTGCGGTTCACCGGTTACAACCCCACCGCCTACAAAACCCTGGTGTTCACGGTGGCTGGGGCCCTGGCCGGCATCAGCGGTGCCCTCTACACCGTGCAATCGGGCATCATCTCGCCGCAGTTCATGTCGGTGCCCTTTTCGATTGAGATGGTGATCTGGGTGGCGGTGGGTGGCCGCGGCACGTTGATCGGCGCCGTGCTTGGAGCGGTGCTGATCAACTACGCCAAGAGCCTGATCAGCGAACAGTTGCCCGAAACCTGGCTGTTTGTGCAGGGGGGACTTTTCCTGCTGGTGGTTACCGCCCTGCCCGATGGTGTTGTGGGTT
>CBFIGH010000059.1:0-6409 GCA_965662115.1 Cyanobium sp. | reverse complement strand
GAGATTTGTGCGCACCACGCTGACCCTCGATGACGACCTCGGTGAAGCGCTCAATCGCACCGCTCGTCTGTCAGGGCGAAGCTTCAAGGAAGTGGTGAATGCCGTGATCCGCCAAGGGCTATCGGCCGGTGAACATCCCCCTGCAGCCGAGGATCGGCCGTTTGTGGTGGAGCCCCAGGCCTGCGGGTTGCTGCCAGGCATTGATCCACTGCGACTCAACCAACTGCTGGATCAACTCGACATCGAGCAGTTCACGGCCATCCAGGAGTCCGAAAGGCAGAACCCAGCGTGATCATTCCCGATGTGAATCTGCTGGTGTACGCCTACAACTCGGACGCCCCCCACCATCAGCAGGCCAAGACGTGGTGGGAGCAGGGCATGCGCGGTCGCCAGCCCGTGGCGATCCCCTGGATTGTGGCCCTGGGTTTCCTGCGGATCATCACCAGCCGGTCTGTGCTGCCCCGGCCCATGGACATTGCAACCGCCCTTGGCCATGTGCGCTCCTGGCTGGATCAGCCTGTGGTGCAGCTCCTGCAGCCAGGCCCGCGCCACCTCGGCATCCTGGCGGGCTTTGGCGAAGCCGGCGTGCTCACTGCGGCCCTGATGACCGATGCCCACATCGCCGCTCTTGCCATCGAAAACCAGGCCACCGTGCACTCAAACGACAGCGATTTCAGTCGCTTTCCTGGCCTGCGCTGGACCAATCCACTCAACGGCGTCAGACCAACCGGCGCCCCACCCGGCTGACATGGGCCCGGAGGTCGGCGGGCAGCTCGGCCAGCAGCGAGAGGTCGACGCTCCAGGGCAACATCAGCGCATCGATGGCCCCCATCAGGTCGAGGCGATCGGGATGGCTGAGCTGGGGACCCACCAGGGTGAGGTCAACGTCGGATCCTGGGCGGTGGCGCCCCATCGCCCGTGACCCATACAGCCACACCTCCTCCACCCGGGGGCAGTTGCGCAGGGTGCCAAGCAACGCCTCAGAAGCAGCTAGCGAGAGACCGGGAATCACAGCCGCCTCAGCACTCGGGACGTGACTCATGGCCGATCAACCAGCCGTTGCAACAGGCGAGCACGCAAGCGCTGGAAACAGCCCAGGTAAGACTCAGACACCTGGGCGGCGATCTGCTCAGCCGTGACCCGGTTGTAGGTGTGGCTGGTGAGATTGCGGTCCTGAATCATCCGCATCCAGGCCTCACCGTCGTCGATCAGGCCGCGGCTGAAGGCCAGGCGCAAGGTGTCGCGCGAGCCGAGCAAATCGGCATTGCCCTCCGCCAGGAGCAGATCGCGCAGGGTGCTCCAGCCGAGCTCAAAGCAATACTCAAACGCCTTGATCAGGCCCTGCTGCTCGCGTTCGTTGAGAGCAGGCGGCTCGAAAAACCCCTCCAGCTGATCCAGGGCCGCCTGGAAATTGGCAAACCGCTGCTGCCAGCGCACATCGGCATCTGCCATGCCCTTCCGCCCGCAACCTCAGGCCATTCTGCCGCCGGCAGCCACAATGGCCGCCTGAACGCGCCTACACACTTCGCCGATGACCGCATCGCCCTCCTACGGAGCACTGACCAGCGAGGGAGCCTCCACCAACATCGCCTGGCACCACACCTCGGTGGACCGGGCTGCCAGAGCTGCGCAGCGGGGCCACCGCAGCGCCATTCTCTGGTTCACCGGCCTGAGCGGCTCCGGCAAGAGCACCCTGGCCAATGCGGTGAACGCCGCCCTGTTTGAGCGGGGCCTGGCCTGCTACGTGCTTGATGGGGACAACATCCGCCATGGGCTCTGCAACGACCTGGGCTTCTCCGATGCAGCCCGCGAGGAGAACATCCGCCGCATCGGCGAGGTGAGCAAGCTCTTTTTGGATGCCGGCGTGGTGGTGCTGACGGCCTTTGTATCGCCGTTCAAGGCCGACCGCGACAGGGCCCGCTCCCTGGTGGAGACCGGCGACTTCATCGAGATCCACTGCGCCGCCGATCTGGCCATGTGCGAACAGCGAGACACCAAGGGCCTCTACGCCAAGGCCCGGGCTGGAGAGATCAAGGAGTTCACCGGTATCTCCAGCCCCTACGAGGCACCGGAGGCACCGGAATTGAAGGTGGACACCGGCAGCCAGACGCTCGAGCAGAGCGTGGAGCAGGTGCTCAGCTACCTGCAGGCCGAGGGCGTCCTTGCCCGAGCTGAGTGAGGGCAGACCTGGGCCGTACTTTGGCGCGCCTCAAAGCAGACACCCCATGACGACCTTGGCGAAGCGCTCAATCGCTCCGCACGCCTGACAGGACAGAGCTTCAAGGAGGTGGCAAGCCGCTCCCCGCAGACGCCTACAGGGAGCCCTTTTGGGTGCAGCCCCAGGCCTGTGGTCTGATGGCCGGCGTTGATCACCTGCGGCTCAACCAGCGGGCTGATCCTCACCAGGCAAGGCACCACCCCATCATTCACCAGGGGGAATGAACACCGGCTCCCCGGCGCGCAACTGCTCCCCCCAGGCATCGAGGAAGGTTTTGGCACAGCTGGCCACCGGCACCGCCAGCAGCAGCCCCAGCAGATCACCCAACCCCAGCAGGCTGCCCAGCCGAGCCCCCACCGGCAGGCTGATCAACAGCCAGGCCGGCTGGAGGCCCACGATCCGGCCCATCAAGCGGGGCTGGATCACCTGGTCCACCACCTGCCCCACCGCAATGGCGGCGACCAACACCTCCAGAGCCGTGCCCGGATCATCGAGGGCCAGCAACAGACTCACCGCCACAATCGTGACGGCGCTGGCATAGGGCACCAGGGTGGTGAAGCCGATCGCGACGGCAAACAGCACGCCGTAGGGGATCCCCAGCAGGGTGAACACCAGGATCTGGGCCGCGCTGAGGATCAGGGCCAGCAGCACCTGGCCGGCGAAGTAGCCGCGGAAGGTGCGGTTCAAGGTCACCACCACCAGCTCCCGCACCCGCGGCGGTAGCCATTGGGCCAGCCCCGCAGTGATGCCCTCACCACCGAGCAGCAGAAACACCGCCAGCACCAGCACGATCACGGTGTTCACCGTCAGGCCCAGGGTGGCCCCCAACAGACCCAGCAGCTGCTGGCTCACCTGGCGGGCCAGCAGGCTGGTGCGGGTGAGCAGTTCGCTGCTGAGGTCGCCGAAATCACTGGGCAGGCCCCGCGAGGCAGCCCAGACCTGGAGCTGCTGCAGCAGGGTTTCCCCCTGGGCCAGCCAGCCCGGCAGGGCCGTAATCAGCTCACCGAGCTGCTCAACCAGCCGCGGCACCAGCCACACGGCCGCCAGGGCCATCAGGCCCAGACTGGCGCCCACCACCAGGCCATAGGCCAGCAGCCGCGGCAGGCCGCGGCCCATCAGCCAGCGGCTCGGCAAATCGAACAAAAAAGCGATCAGGGCCGCCCCGACAAACAGGGCCGGCAAGGGCGCCAGGGGCAGCAACAGCTGGCGCAGCACCCAGAGGTTGAGCACCAGCAAAGGCAGGGCGAGGCCGGCCTTGAGCCAGGGGGGCAGAACGAGCCGCTCAAGCATCAGCCCATCTGCTCCAGGTAGGCCTGGCTGCCGAGCTGCTGCAGGCGGGCATCCTTGGCGCACACCTGGCCATGCAGCGCGGCGCGGTAGTCCGAGATCGCCGCCACGAGCTGCGGATCGGCAAGGGCAAGAATCTGCGCCGCCAGCAGGCCGGCATTGAGACCGTTGCCGATCGCCACGGTGGCCACCGGGATGCCGGCGGGCATCTGCACGATCGAGTGGAGCGAATCCACCCCGGAGAGGGCCCGGGTCAGCACCGGCACGCCGATCACCGGCAAGGTGGTGAGGGACGCCAGCATCCCGGGAAGGTGGGCCGCCCCACCGGCGCCGGCGATGATCACCTTGACGCCCCGCTCCCGGGCCATCTGGGCAAAGTCCACCATCTCCAGGGGCGTGCGGTGGGCCGAGAGCACCCGCACCGCCACCGCCACCCCGAACTGCTCGAGCAGCTGCACGGCCGGCTGCATCGTCGGCAGGTCGGAGTCGCTGCCCATCACCACGGCAACGCACGGAGCGGCGGCTGGGCGCGGAGCGTCAAAGGAA
Source organism: Cyanobium sp. (assembly GCA_965662115.1). Lineage (GTDB taxonomy): Bacteria > Cyanobacteriota > Cyanobacteriia > PCC-6307 > Cyanobiaceae > Cyanobium_A. The sequence continues at coordinate 2,358 of CBFIGH010000059.1, read as the reverse complement.
GGGAGCGCAGCCACGCCGCCGCAGGCAGAGAATGACATTGTCCCGCCTCATCGACCTTCTGCCCATGCGCTGGCTCAGCAATGTGCGCCTGCCCCTAGGCCAGCAGCGCTGGCGCATCGGCCTCGACGACGACGACCTGATCAGCGTGGTGGAGCCCCTGGCGACCGGCAGCCATGCCGCCGGAGAGAACTGGAATGGCGACTGGATCAGCCCGGCTGGCGTGGACCTGCAGATCAACGGCGGCCTGGGGCTGGCCTTCCCCGAACTCACCCCCGCCGACCTGCCGCGCCTGCTGGAGCTGTTGGAGCTGCTCTGGCGCGACGGCGTCGAAGCGATCTGCCCCACCCTGGTGACCTGTGGGGTGGCGCCGCTGCGCCAGGCCCTGGCGGTGCTGGAGCAGGCGCGAGCGGAGCATCAGTCTGGCCGCTGCCAGCTGCTGGGCGCCCATCTGGAGGGCCCCTTCCTTGAGCCCAGCCGGCGCGGCGCCCATCCCCCCCAGCACCTGGCCGCCCCCAGCCTGGCGGCCCTGGCCGAGCGCATCACCGGCTTCGAAGACAGCATCGACCTGGTGACCCTCGCCCCGGAGCTGGAGGGGGCCAGCGAGCTGATCGACGCCCTGGCCGCACGGGGGATCGTGGTGAGCCTGGGCCACAGCGCCGCCAGCGAAGTCCAGGCGGAGCAAGCCTTTCAACGGGGCGTGTCGATGCTCACCCACGCCTTCAACGCCATGCCGGACATGCACCGACGGGCCCCCGGGCCGGTGGCGGCGGCGGCCCTCCGCGGTGACATCGCGATCGGCCTGATCGCCGACGGCGTGCACGTGCAGCCGACGATGGCGGTGTTATTGCAGCGCTTGGCGCCAGAGCAGGTGGTGCTGGTGAGCGATGCCCTGGCCCCCTACGGCCTGGGTGAGGGCCAGCACCGCTGGGATGAACGGCTGCTGATCGTGGCCGACGGCAGCTGCCGCCTGGAGGACGGCACCCTGGCCGGCGTGACCCTGCCCCTGCTGGAGGGGGTGAGGCGTCTGGCCAGCTGGAGCGTGCCCGCTGAGCAGTCGATCGCCGCGGCCACGATCACGCCGCGGCGGGTGCTGGGGGATGGGCGCAGCCTGCGGGAGATGCTGGTGGCCACGCCCCTGGGCGAGACCCTGCGCTGGAGCCAGGCGGACGAGGGGCTCAGCTGGCGACGGGCGGGCAGGCCGACTGCAGATCGGTGTGACTGAAATCGTTGCCTTTGAACAGCAAGGGAGCGCCGAACTCCTTGGCCAAGGCATAAGCAAAACAGTCGCCGAAATTCAAACCAGCACGATGCCGCCCTTTGCCATAGCGGCTGAAGGCACTCCGGGCCAGCTCGGCCTGCACCCGATCAACAGCCACGATCTGAATCCCCGCCGTACTGAGGAAGACATCCAGATCGCCCGGCCCATCGGGGCCGAAGCGAGCCTCCAGCACGATCGAGAGCTCCACGAGGGACGCCGCTGAGAGCAGGCGGATCTCCGCAGCAGCGATGAGGGCGTTGAAAACACTGCGCTCGGGCTCGTCCTGGAGGATGGCCAGCACGGCCGAGGTGTCAATCACCATCAGCAAGGCAGGCCATGGGCGTCGTAGCCAAGGATCTGCTCAGCCGTGCGCTGGTCGCGCATCGCTCTGGCGGCACAACGCAGGGCGATCTGATCCAGACGACGGGCGAGGAGGGCCTGGGCATCAGGACGGGCTGCCTGCCGGCTGCGCAGCCGCTGCAGCCGCTCCTGAAGGGCAAGGATCACGGCATCTGTTTTGCTTTCACCGGCGAGAGCAGCCACTTCTGCCGCGAGGCGGTTGGCTTCCGGGTTGCGAATGTTCAGCGCCATGGCCAAGCTGTGTAGACAGCATCAGCGCAGTGTAGGCACGCTGCGGTGCTGGCACCCCGATCCCAGCACCACGCACGATGGCCTTTCACGACCTGGCCTCCTTGTCACCCGCTGCGGTGCAAGCCGTCGCCCAGACCTGCGAAGCCCTGATCAGCGCCGAGGGGAAGGAACCGGCCACCCCCAGGGAACGGCAGCTGCTCGCCACCCTGTTTCCCGCCCTGGTGGGCCAACCCTGGCCTGCCCAGCCAGCCGCCACCCTGCCGCTGGCGTTATCGGGGCTGGTGCTCACCTGCCGCCAGCGCCAGGAGGTGATGCAACTGCTGACGCTGCTGGAGCGCATCGCCGCTGAACTGCAGGTGGAGGCCGAAGTGGTGGCCGATCTGGAGGAGGTGTGCCGCGGGCACGTGCTCAAGGCCTTCGGCGAGATGTACCGCCGCACCTTCCAGACGTTCAACAACGATGGCGTGGTGCAGGGCTATGCCCGCTTCATCCTGCCGATGCTGGGGGTG
>CBFIGH010000058.1:0-22144 GCA_965662115.1 Cyanobium sp. | reverse complement strand
GAGCCTGCGGCTGCTGATCGCCAACAGCAACGGGCCGATCCTGGCCCTGCTGTTTGCGGCGGCCCTGCTGGCCGCCCTGATCAGCGGCTGGGCCTACGGCGGCAAAACGTTCTGCCAATACCTCTGCCCCTTCGCGCCAGCCCAGGCCATCCTCAGCGGACCGCGTAGCCTGCTCGGCTCGCGGGCCCACCTCGGCAGCGCCAGCAAGACAACCCAGTCGATGTGCCGCACGGTGGGAGCCCAGGGCCAGGAGATCAGCACCTGCGTGGCCTGCGCCAAGCCCTGCTTCGACATCGATGCCGAACGCAGCTACTGGCACAGCTTCAACGGCAAGCGGGGCCTGGCCTGGGCCTGGTACTCCTATCCAGGGCTGATCCTGGCGTTTTTTTTATTGATCCAAAGTTATGCTCCGGCCAGCGAGGCGAGCGGCCTGGCAACCGACTACCTACGCAGCAACCTGTTCACTTACGACAGCCGCCTGGCAGCCCTGGCCTGGCAATCGCAGCTGCCGCCAGGATGGCCCCAGATACCAAGGCTGCTGAGCGTTCCGTTCCTGCTCAGCGCCGGTGGGGTTGGGTCAGAACTGTTGTTTCGCCAGATCGAACAGCTGCAGGAACGGCACTACAAGGGCGTCCGCCCTGAGCTGGCCAAGGAACGGGCCATCCACCGCACCCGCCTGCTGGCCACCTTCACCGCCATCAACACCTACTTCTTTTTCAAAAACAATCTCTTCGGCAGCAACGAAGCGTTGCTGTCCATTGAGCTGCAGCTCCTGATTGTGATGGTTAGCGCCGTTTGGCTCTACCGAAGCTGGGGGCGTGACCGCGGCCTCTATGAACGGGAGAGCACCAGCACCAGCCTGCGCCGGCGACTGGCCAAGCTCGGGGCGAAACTGGAGCCCCTGCTGGCCGGGCGCCAACTGGAGGATCTCAGCCCGGGGGAAGTTTTCGTGCTGGCCAACGCCCTGCCCGTCCAGGAAACATCCCAGCGGCGCAGCATCTATCTCGACGTGCTGCGCGATCTGATCAGCCAGGGGCGCCTGGATCGCACCGCCTCCCTCAAAGCCCTCACCGACCTTCGCGCCAGCCTGGGGCTTGATGACGCCGATCACCAGAGCGCCCTGGAGATCCTGATCAGCGAAGACGCGCGGTTGACCAGCCTGAGTCCCGACGATCTGGCTGGCCTCAGCCTCTGCCGCAACGCTGCCGCCCAGGAGATCGAAGACCTGCTGCTGCTGAGCGGATCCACAGTGCTGCACCTCGACCGCCTCGATGCCCACGGCCGCGGGCGGCTCAACCGCATCCAGATCGAAAGCGGCCTCGATGAGGCCAGCTGGGCCGAGCTGCTGGGCGACTTCGGCCCCGCATCCCAGTACAGCCAACGGCAACTGAACCAACGATTGGCGGCCGTGCGTCAAGCCCTGGCCCGCCGGCAGTGCCTGGCCAACCTCAGCCAGCGGCTGCCCCTGGCCGCCCCGCTCGTGCTCAGCCTTGATCGTCAGATCGCCCGGTTCCTGCCAGACCTGGTGAGCTTGATCGGCAACGCCCTGGCCGCCACCGGCGAGCCACAACCCGATGACACCTGCCTGGCCCTGTTGCGCAGCCTCTCCCCCAACGTGCTGGCCTTCCTCGCCAGTGAGGATGCCACCACCACGGCGATCAACAGCTGGCTTGAGGGGGTGGCGTTGAGCCCCCTCCAGGCCGACTCCCTGCCGCAAGCAGCCGAGATCCTGGAGGGGCTCTGGCTCGATAGCGACCCCAATGTGGCGCTCTGGGCCCTGATGGTGCTGCGCCAGCTGGATGCGGACCGAGCCCAACGGCTCACCCAGGCGCCAGGCAGCGAACTACCGACAAGCCGAGCCATCCTCACGGCGATGGCCGATCAGCCCCTGATCCAGCGCCTCGAGCCCGGCGCCCTGCTGGACCTGCCCCGCCTCTGCAGCCTGCGGCAGTGGCGCCAGGGAGATCCGATCGAGCGGCCTGGCGGCGGGGTGCTGATCCTGCTGGCTGGCCGCTGCAGCCAACGCCAGAGCTTGGTGCCGGGGTCAGCCCCCAAAACCCTCGCCGAGCATGGACCCGGTTCAACCGTCGGCCTGGCCGACTATTTCGGTGCCCCCGGCAGCGGAGCAAAGACCAGCCTGATCGCCAGCCCGGAGGGCTGCACCGCCCTGGTGTTCAGCCGCGCCGGCTTCACCGCACTCCTCGACGTATCGCCGATCTTGGAGCAGTCGCTGATCCGCGACCTGGCGATCAGCTGCGAATCCCTGCAGAGGACGTTGCTGACAGAGCGGCTGCAACAGCAGCACCAGAACATGCGGCGTAGGAGCATCGAAGGGTGACCAGCGCTAGGGCGACCCTCCCTAAAGTTGTCAGCAAAGCGAGATGACCCATGGCAGCGAGCGCAACGGCCAGCGGTACCCCAGCCTCGTCCCCCCCACGCCTCAGCCTGCAGTGCGAGGCGATCGGGCCCGACACCAGCACGATCCGCTCGCTCGATTGGGACCGCAGCCGCTTCGACATTGAGTTCGGCCTGCGCAACGGCACCACCTACAACAGCTTTCTGGTGCGCGGCGAGCGCACCGCCCTGATCGACACCAGCCACCTCAAGTTTGCCCCCAGCTGGCTGCCGCTGCTGCAGGGGCAGATCGATCCGAAGGCGATCGATCACCTGATCGTCAGCCACACCGAACCCGACCACTCCGGCCTGATCGGCCACCTGCTTGAGCTGAATCCCGAGATCGAGATCGTGGCCTCCAAGGTGGCGATCCAGTTTCTGGAGGATCAGGTGCACCGGCCCTTCAAGAGCCGGGCCGTGAAAAGCGGCGAGGAGCTGGACCTGGGCACCAACCCCGACAGCGGCGTGCAGCACCGCTTCGAGTTTCTCAGCGCGCCGAACCTGCACTGGCCCGACACGATCTTTTCCTTCGACCACGGCACCGGCATCCTCTACACCTGCGATGCCTTCGGCCTGCACTACTGCTCCGACGACATCTTTGATCGGGATCCCGGCGCCATCGCACCCGATTTCCGCTTCTACTACGACTGCCTGATGGGCCCCAACGCCCGCAGCGTGCTGCAGGCGATGAAGCGCATGGACGCCCTGCCCGAGATCACCACGGTGGCCGTGGGCCATGGCCCCCTGCTGCGCCACCACCTCAGCCTGTGGCTGGGCGATTACCGCAGCTGGAGTGAAGGCCGCAGCAGCGGTGAGGCCTATGCGGCGGTTTGCTACCTGAGCCAATACGGCTTCTGCGACCGGCTCAGCCAGGCGATCGCCCGCGGCATCGGCAAGGCCGGCGCCCAGGTGCAGCTGGTGGATCTACGGGCCACCGATGCCCAGGAGCTCAGCGCCCTGGTGGGCGAAGCCAGCGCCGTGGTGGTGCCCACCTGGCCCGCCAACCCCGATGCCGAGCTGCAGACGTCGATCGGCACCCTGCTGGCAGCCCTCAAACCCAAGCAGTGGGTGGGCTGCTACGACGCCTTCGGCGGCGACGACGCGCCGATCGACACCGTGGCCAGCAAGTTGCGCAGCCTCGGCCAGAAGACAGCCTTTGAGCCGCTGCGCATCCGCCAGGTGCCGGAAGGGAGCGACTACCAGCGCTGCGAGGAAGCGGGCACCGACCTGGGCCAACTGCTCACCAAGGCCAAAACGATCGCCGCCATGAAGGCCCTCGATGGCGACCTCGACAAGGCCCTCGGTCGACTCAGCGGCGGGCTTTATGTGGTGACAGCCCGTCAGGACACCCCCGAAGGCAGCCGCAGCTCGGCCATGGTGGCCAGCTGGGTCAGCCAGGCCAGCTTCGAGCCCCCGGGCCTCACCGTGGCCGTGGCCAAGGACCGGGCCATCGAAGCATTGATGCAGGTGGGTGATCGCTTCGTGCTCAACATCCTGCGGGAAGACAACCACCAAGACCTGCTGCGCCACTTCCTCAAGCGCTTCCCACCAGGGGCCGATCGCTTCGCCGGCGTGGCCACCCTGGAAGGGGCCGCCAGCGGCGGGCCCGTGCTGGGCGATGCCCTGGCCTACCTGGGCTGCCGCGTGGCCCAGCGGCTCGAGGGCCCGGACCACTGGATCATCTACGCCGAGGTGGAGCAGGGCAATGTGGCCGATACGGAAGCCGGCACGGCGATCCATCACCGCAAAGTCGGGAACCACTATTGATGGCCCGGCGTGTCATCCAACTGGAGATTGAGCCCGGGTTGGTCTGCCTCAAGGGTCTCAGCCCCACCCGGCTGCGCTTCGAGGTGGAATACGGCCTGGAGCGGGGCACAACGGCCAATAGCTTCCTGTTCACGGCTGGCCCCCTGCTGGTGCACCCCCCCGGCGCCTCCTTTGCCGAGCCTTTCCTGGCCGAGCTGGCCAGCCTGGTGCCGAGCGATGCCCCACTCAAGGTGGTGGTGGGCCACGTCAACCCCAACCGGGTGGCCCTGCTGCGCCAGCTGGCGAGCGGCTGGCCCAAGCTGGTGTTGGTCAGCTCCAACCCCGGCGCCCGCCTGCTCGAAGAGCTTTGGAGTGCGCAGAAACCGAGCAAGCCAGGCGAACCCCCCGGCGGCGAGCTGTCCCCGGTTGTGATCCCGCCCCTGCCGCCGATCGAGGTGGTGAAGCAGGAGACCAGCCACACCCTTGCCGATGGCCACAGTCTGCGGCTAATTCCCACGCCCACACCGCGCTGGCCCGATGGCCTGATGGCCTTTGAGGAAAGCAGCGGCCTGCTGATCAGCGGCAAATTCTTCGCCGCCCACCTCTGCAGCGAAAGCTTCGCCGAAGCCAACCGCAGCAGCAGCGAGGAAGACCGCCGCTACTTCTACGACTGCCTGATGGCGCCGATGGCCCGGCAGGTGGAGGCGGTGGTGGAGCGGCTCGAGGAGCTCGACATCCGCACGATCGCGCCCGGCCACGGTCCGGCGATCAGCGAAAGCTGGCGCAGCCTGCTCAACGACTACCACCGTTGGGGGGCTTCCCAGGAGAAAGCCCGACTCTCGGTGGCCCTGCTGTTTGCCAGCGCCTATGGCAACACCGCCGCCATCGCCGATGGACTGGCCCAGGGGGTGGCCCGCACCGGCGTGCGGGTGGAGAGCATCAACTGCGAATTCAGCGAGCCCGACCAGCTGCTCACGGCAATCCGCAGCTGCGACGCGATCCTGATCGGCTCGCCCACCCTCGGCGGCCATGCGCCCACCCCGATTGTCTCGGCCCTGGGCACGGTGTTAGCTGAGGGCGACCGCAGCAAGCCGGTGGGCGTGTTCGGCAGCTTCGGCTGGAGCGGCGAAGCCCTCGATCTGCTGGAGAGCAAGCTGCGCGACGGCGGCTTCCGCTTTGCCTTTGAGCCGATCAAGGTGAAGTTCAGCCCCGATGCGGCCACCCTCAAAACCATCGAGGAAACCGGCACCGCCCTGGGCCGCCAACTGCAGGCCAAGCAGCGCAAGGTGCAGCGGCGCAGCGCCAGCGGCGGCCTCAGCGACAGCCGCAGCAACCCCGCCGTCCAGGCCCTGGGCCGGGTGGTGGGCTCCCTGTGCGTGCTCACCACCTGCAAAGGGGAGGGGGAGGGCCGCCTCAGCAGCGCCATGGTGGCCAGCTGGGTGAGCCAGGCCAGCTTTACGCCACCGGGCTTCACCGTGGCGGTGGCCAAAGACCGGGCGGTAGAGGCGTTGCTCCACATCGGTGATCGCTTCGCCCTCAACGTGCTGGCCGCCGGCCGGGAGACCGGGCCGATGAAGCAGTTTCTGCAGCCCTTTGCGCCAGGGGCCGACCGCTTCGCCGGCCTGGAGCTCGATGCCAGCCCCAACGGCCAGCTGATCCTGCCGGAGGCCCTGGCCTGGCTGGAGGCCACGGTGCAGCAGCGGATGGAATGCGGCGACCACTGGCTGCTCTATGCCGAAGTCAGCGGCGGCGGCGTTCTCGATGCCAGCGGCAGCACGGCCGTGCACCAACGCCGCAGCGGCGCCAATTACTGAGTCCTGCGAGCAAACCCAGCAGGCCCCGGCTGCCGGCATCTAACTCATAGTCGATCCGACTTCGCTTAGGCTAGGCTTGATGCCATTCCCGAACCCAATCCAGCCATGGACCTCGCCAAGCCCAGCACCCAGGCCAACTTGGAAGCCGCCTTTGGCGGTGAAAGCATGGCCAACCGCAAATACCTCTTCTTTGCCGAGGTGGCCAAGCAGGTTGGCAACAGCGAGCTGGCCAAGTTGTTTCGCGACACGGCCGCCCAGGAAACCGAGCACGCCTTTGCCCACTTCCGGCTGCTGCATCCGGAATTGGTGATCAGCGATCCGGCCCAGCTCTCCGATGGGCAGAAACAGGCCCTGCTCAGCCGCTGCCTCGAGCTGGCCATCGAGGGCGAAACCTACGAGTACACCACCATGTATCCGGATTTCGCCGCCCAGGCCCGCACCGATCGGGACTCCGGCGCCGCAGCGGAATTCGACGAGCAGATCGATGAGTCGAAGCAACACGCCGGCATCTTTCGCACCGCCGCCAAAAACTTCGGCCTGCTCACCCCGATCGAGCAGCACCACGCCGAGCGCTATGGCATCGCCCTGGAAGCCCTGCAGGGCAAGGGTGTGGCCGGAGAAGCGGCCACGCCAGTGGCCGGCAAATGGATCTGCAAGCTCTGCTCGATGATCTACGACCCAGTGGCTGGCGACCCCGATTCCGGGATCGCCCCGGGCACCGCCTTCGAAGCCATTCCCGACTCCTGGCATTGCCCGATCTGTGGTGCCCGCAAGGCCAGCTTCGTTCCCTACCGCGAGCCGGAACTGATGGCCGCCTAGATCAGGCGGCCTGGGGTGGCGGTGTGGGGTCCGTTTGCCGCTGGAAGGGCAGCACCAGGGTGGCCCAATGGTCGGGTCGCTTCGGCCGGGGCCGCCGGGAGCGGCGCACCCCAAACGGAACCCGCACCACGTTGGTGCCCTCGACCCTCAGGGTCTTGCCCTCCCCAGTTCCCGTCCCATCGTCGTTGCCCTTCATGGTCCCCCAATGCAAATTGGCCCCTGCCAGGCGAAGCAGGATGGGCCCAGTGTGCGCCATCAAGGCCTCACTGAACAGTGGCTGAAGCCACCACTTCGGCCAACTCCTCCACCGAAGGGCAGGTGCAGACCAGATTCCTGTCGCCGTAGGCATTATCGATCCTGGCGACCGCCGGCCAGAACTTGCGCAACCGCTGGGTTTCACCGGCCGGGAAAGCAGCCTGCTGGCGGGAATAGGGGCGATCCCAAGCGTCATCGGTCACCGCGGCCAGGGTGTGGGGTGCCCGCTTGAGCGGGTTGTTGAGCGGGTCGGCCTGGCCCGCCTCGATCGCCGCGGCCTCCTGGCGAATCGCCACCATGGCGGCACAGAAGCGATCCAGCTCAGCTAAGGACTCACTTTCGGTGGGCTCGACCATCACGGTGCCGGCCACGGGCCAGCTCACCGTGGGGGCATGGAAGCCGTAGTCCATCAGCCGTTTAGCCAGGTCATCGACCTCCAATCCGCAGGAGCGCTTGAGCGGACGCAGATCGAGGATGCACTCATGGGCCACCCTGCCGCCATTGCCCCGGTAGAGCACGGGGAAATGGGGCTCCAGGCGCTCGGCCAACAGGTTGGCGGTCAGCAGGGCCACCTGGCTGGCCTGGCGCAGCCCCGCCCCGCCCATCATGCGGATGTACATCCAGCTGATCGGCAGGATCGACGCACTGCCCAGCGGTGCGGCCGACACCGCCCCGGCGCCAGCCCCGGGGAGAAAGGGCACCAGATGGGCGGCCACCGCAATCGGGCCGACCCCCGGGCCGCCGCCGCCGTGGGGAATGCAGAAGGTTTTGTGCAGGTTGAGGTGGCACACATCGGCGCCGTAGTCGCCTGGCTTACACAGGCCCACCTGGGCATTGAGATTGGCGCCATCGAGGTAAACCTGGCCCCCCCGCTCGTGCACCAGCGCACAGATCCGGCGGATGGCCGGCTCAAAGACCCCGTGGGTGGAGGGGTAGGTGACCATCAGGGCGGCCAGCTCTGAGGCATGGGCTGTGGCCTTGGCCTCAAGATCGGCCAGATCGATGTTGCCGGACTCATCACAGGCCACCGCCACCACCCTCAGCCCGGCCATCACCGCGCTGGCGGGGTTGGTGCCATGGGCGCTGGTGGGAATCAGGCAGACGGTGCGATGGGCTTCGCCACGGCTGAGGTGCCAGGCGCGGATCGCCAGCAGGCCGGCATATTCCCCCTGGGAACCGGCATTGGGCTGGAGGGAAACCCCGGCAAAACCGGTGATCACCGCCAGCCACTGCTCCAGATCGGCCGCCAGCCGCCCGTAGCCGGCGGTCTGATCGGCGGGGGCGAAGGGGTGCAGCTGGCTGAAGGCAGGCCAGCTCACCGGCGCCAGCTCAGCTGCGGCATTGAGCTTCATGGTGCAACTGCCCAGGGGAATCATCCCGTGCACCAGGGAGAGGTCCTGGGAAGCGAGTTGCTGGATGTAGCGCATCAACTCGGTTTCGCTGCGGTAGCGATGGAATGGCTCCTGCTGCAGCCAGGGGCCCTGGCGCCAGGGAATGGCCGCCGCTGGTTGGGCTGGTTCCTGGGCCCCATGGCCCCAATCCGGGTTGGCCAGCTGCGGGGCTGGCTCGCGACAGCCAGCGAGGGCACCCAGCAACCGGGCCAGCTCCTCAGCCGTGGTCAGCTCATCGACGCTGATGCCGATGCCATCGGCGTGGCGGTGGAGGTTGAAGCCCGCCTCCAGGGCGGCGCCCAGCACCTGTTCAGCCTGGGCCGGCGGCAAGGGCAGCCACACCGTGTCGAAACCCGGCCCAGCCAGCACCGGCAAACCGAGGGCTGCGAGGCCGGCAGCGAGGCTCTGGCGCAGGGCCTGAATACGCCGGGCGATGGCGTCCAGGCCATCGGGGCCATGGTGCACGGCATAGAAGCCGGCCATCACCGCCAGCAGCACCTGGGCCGTGCAGATGTTGCTGGTGGCCTTGTCGCGGCGGATGTGCTGCTCGCGGGTCTGCAGGGCGAGCCGCAGGGCTGGCCGGCCCTCCGCATCGCGGGACTGGCCCACCAACCGGCCAGGAATCTGCCGTTTGAAGGCCTCCACGGTGGCAAAGAAGGCCGCATGGGGGCCCCCAAAGCCCATCGGCACCCCGAGCCGCTGGGCGCTGCCGACGGCGATATCGGCGCCCAGCTGGCCCACCGGCGCCAGCAGCACCTGGGCCAAAGGATCGATCGCCACGGCGGTCACCAGCCCCGCGTCCCGGGCGGCGGCCAGCAAGGCGCTGGGATCCCAGAGCCGGCCACGGCGGCCGGGCAACTGGATCAGCAGGCCAAAGGCATCGGCGGGCAGCTCTGGGCCGCTGAGCTGCTCCGCCGCCACCGGCTCCAGCACGATGCCCAGGGGCTCGGCCCGGGTCTGCAGCACCGCCAGGGTCTGGGGGAAGAGGGCCTGATCGACCAGGAAGCGGCGGCCGGCGGCCCGGGGGGCAGGGGCCACGGCCAGGGCCAGGGCCATGGCCTCGGCGGCGGCGGTGGCCTCATCCAGCAGGGAGGCGTTGGCGATCGGCAGGCCGGTGAGCTCGCTGATCAGGGTCTGGAAATTGAGCAGGGCCTCCAGGCGTCCCTGGGCGATTTCCGCCTGATACGGGGTGTAGGCGGTGTACCAGGCAGGGTTTTCAAACACCTGGCGCTGGATCACCGCCGGGGTGGCGGTGCCGTAGTAGCCCTGGCCGATCAGACTGCGCTTCAGCTGGTTGGCTGCCGCGAGCTCGGCGAGTTCCGCCAGGGCCTGGGCCTCGCTGCACGGTTCCGGCAGATCCAGGGCGGCCGTCGCCGGATCCAGCAACAGATCGGCGGGCACCACCTGGGCAGCGAGGTCCTCCAGGCTGGCGGCGCCGAGCTCCTGCAGCATCCGCTGCTGGTCTGGGGCGCTGGGGCCGATGTGGCGACCTACGAAAGACAAAGGCGCGGCGTCCATCAAGCGCCCTGCAGCTTGGCGGCGTAGGACCCCGCATCCATCAACCCTTCGACCTGGCCGGGGTCGGTGGGCTGCAGCAGCAGCAGCCAACCCTCGCCGTAGGGATCCTGTTGCAGCTCCTCGGGGCTAGCCAGCACGGCCTCGTTGCGGGCCAGCACCAGACCCGACACCGGCGCCAGCAGATCCTCAACGGCCTTCACCGATTCCACACTGCCGAAGCTGGCGCCCTGGCTCAGGCTGGCGCCAACCTCCGGCAGCTCCACAAAGACGATGTCGCCGAGCTGGTCGATGGCGAAGGCACTCAGGCCCAGCCGCACGTGCTCGCCCTCCGGGCGCACGTACTCGTGGCTGTCGGCGTAGCGGCAATCGCCGGGGAAGGTGAGCGCCATCGCTGCGGAGGAAAGTCGGCTCAGTCTGTCCGATCCAGGCCAGCTGTGGCCAACGCCACCAAAGCCCGCTCCAGGGCGATCTGGGCGTGGGCCCGGTGGCTGCCGCCCTGGGCAAACAACACGTAGGGCTGCCGCAGGGGAGCATCGGCGGAGAATTCACTGGTGCTGCCGTCGATGAAGGTGCCGCCCGCCATCACGAGCTCACTGGCATAGCCGGGCATCGGCGCCGGCACCGGATCGAGGTAGGCGCCCACCGGGGAAGCCGCCTGGAAGGCGCGGCAAACCAACTTGAGCCGTTCGGGATCGCCCAGGCGCACCGCCTGAATCACGTCGCTGCGGGCCGCCCCGGGCCGGGGCTGCACGGCATAGCCCAGATCGCTGAACACCTGGGCCACCAGCTCGCTGCAGATCAGGGCTTCGGCCACCATCTGGGGGGCCAGGAAGAGGCCCTGAAACAACAGACGGTTGAGGTCGAAGCTGGTGCCCGCTTCGCTGCCGATGCCGGGGGCGGTGAGCCGGCAGCAGGCCCGCTCCACCAGCTCGGCCCGCCCCGCCACATAGCCGCCGGTTGGGGCGACCGTGCCGCCGAGGTTTTTGATCAGGGAACCGGCGATCAGGTCGGCGCCCACCGCCGGGGGCTCGCAGTTTTCCACCAGCTCGCCGTAGCAGTTGTCGACAAAGCAGATGCAGCCCGGCTGGATCGCCTTCACCCGGGCGCAGAGATCACCGATCTCGGCCACCGGCAGGGAGGGCCGCCAGCTGTAGCCGCAGCTGCGCTGGATCAGCACCAGGCGGGTGGGCACCGCCAGGGCGGCCTCCAGGCCTTCGAGATCCACCCGACCGCTGGCCGTGAGCGCCAGCTCGGCGTAGGTGATGCCGAAATCGGCCAAAGAGCCCTGGCCACTGCCGCGCAGCCCGATCACCTCCTCGAGGGTGTCGTAGGGGCGGCCGGTGAGGGCCAGCAGCCGATCGCCCGGGCGCAAGACGCCGAACAGCGCCGCCGCGATCGCGTGGGTGCCGCTGACGAACTGCAGCCGCACCGCAGCCGCCTCGGCCTGCAGCACCCTGGCCACCACCCGATCGAGCACGGCGCGGCCCTGGTCGCCATGGCCGTAGCCACTCACCGAAGCGAAATGCTGGGGGCCAAGCCGCTCGGCCGCGAATGCCGCCAACACCCTCTCCAACCGGGGCTGCACCGCACTGGTGTGCCGCTCGGCAGCCGCAGCCGTCGCCGCCACCGCCGCCCCGATCCGCCGGGCAGCGACCCGCTGCGGGGAGCCGGCGGATTCGGTCATGGCACAGGGGCAACCAGGCCCCATGTTGGCGGGCGACCCAGGGCTAGATTTTCCCGGCGGCTCGGGCCCCGCCCGGCCTGCATCACCCGGAGAGTTCGTTGGTTCTCAGTTCTGATCCGGCCAGCAAGCAGGAGGAGCAACGCATCCGCGCCTCCCTGAGCTCCCGGCGCGAGCGCCTGCCGGCCCGCCAGCGCAAGTTCAAGGGCGGCACCACCGGTTTCATGCTGGCGATGCACGTTGGAGCCGTGGTTGCCCTGCTGCCCCGGTTCTGGAGCTGGCAGGCCGTGGTGGTGCTGGCCGTTCTCTATTGGACCACCGTGCTGGGGGTCACCCTGGGGTTGCACCGGCTGGTCACCCACCGCAGCTTCGCGGCCCCCCGCTGGGTGGAGCGCATCCTGGTGCTGATGGGAGCCCTGGCCTGCCAGAGCGGCCCGATAGAATGGGTGGGCCTGCATCGCCACCACCACAAGTATTCCGACCAGCCCAACGACCACCACGACGCCGCCCGCGGGCTCTGGTGGGCCCACAGCGCCTGGATGCTGCACGAGATCCCGGCCCTCCAACAGGTCGACCGGCTCACCGGCGACCTGCAGCGCGATCCCTTCTACCGCTGGCTGGACCGCTGGTTTCTGCTGCTGCAACTGCCCCTGGGCGCAGCCCTGTTCTGGTATGGAGAGCTGGCCGGAGTCCACGGCGGCGGCCTGGGCCTGGTGCTGTGGGCGATCCCCCTGCGCCTGGTGATTGTGTATCACGTCACCTGGCTGGTGAACTCGGCCACCCACTTCTGCGGCTACCGCAACTTCGATTCGCCCGACCTCTCCCGCAACTGCTGGTGGGTGGCGATTCTGAGCTTCGGCGAGGGTTGGCACAACAACCACCACGCCTTTCCCCACTCGGCGCGCCACGGCCTGCGCTGGTTTGAATTCGACATCACCTGGCAGCACATCAAACTGCTGCGCTCCCTGGGCTGGGCCAAGCGGGTGCGCGAAGCCAGCTACCGGCCGTCGTTCCGCTAGCGCTGATCGTTCAGCTGCTGGCGGATCGCCGCGGCGAGATCCAACGGGGCTCCCCCCGCCCCGCTGAGCAGGCCCAGTCCCGCGGCCTGGTGGCGCAGCAGCTCAAGAAACTGATCCGCCTCCAGCTCCCCCTCGCGGGTGGCCCCCAACCGGGCCAGGGTGAGGCGCAGATCGGCGAGTTCGCTGTCGAGCTCCGCGGCGGAAAAATCCCTCTGCCCCGCCATCACCTCGGCAAAACGCTGGCGCCGCTGCCGCTTCTCCACCGGGTAGGCCTCCATCAACTGGTCGCGGCAGAGGCGCCAGGGGCGGCCGGCCGTCAGGAGCTGGGCCAGGGCCCCGCTCAAGGGCCCCGCCTCGGCATCGGCAATGCGCAGGTCGAAGGCCTGGGGGGGCTGGCGCAGGCCAACAAACACCTCCAGCAGCTCGCCGGGACCCAACACCGGCGCCCCCCCGTCCTGAACGGGTAAGGCGGAGCTTTCCAGGGCCGCCACCAGCTCGGGGCTGTCGGCCAGTTGCTGGCGCAGGCCATCGCCGAGCTCGCCGGCACGCACCTCGGCGGCCAGCAATTGGTTGATCCGGCCCAGGGCCAGAAACACTTCCGGGCCAGGCGAGGCCAGCTTGCCGTTGCGCAGCATCGAGAGCTGGGAGCCGTGGATCCGGCCCAGATCGAGGGCCTCAGCCAGGGCCGGCAGCACCCGGTGCGACCAGCCGTTGCGCTCATGCCACACCTTGATCAGATGGGCGAAAGCAACTCTTCCCGATGCGAGTTCCTCCCGATAACCCACGCGATCCGGATCCGTATTGGTATTATTTTAACCATCTATCCGGAGCCGGGCCCTATGACCGCATCAGCACAGCCCGCCAGCCAGCCCCCAACCACCCGGCCACCAATCACCCAGCGACTGGCCACCCGCCGGCCGGCCCTGATCAACCAGGGGGCCCGCGGCGAGCAGCGGGCCGGAGCCCTGCACCAGCCCCGCAAAGGGGAGGCCGGCGGCAAAACGGAGCCCAAAAGCACCCGCTGGGGCACGATCGCCTTCATGACCGCCATCCATGGGCTGGCGGTGGTGGCCCTGTTGCCCCAGTTCTGGAGTGGGCCCGCCCTGGCCAGCTTCCTGGTGCTGTACTGGCTGACCGCCTGCATGGGCGTCACGATCGGCTACCACCGCCTGCTGTGTCACCGCGCCTTCCGGGTGCCTCAGTGGCTGGAGCGTTTCTTCGCCACCTGCGGCGCCCTGAGCTGCCAGCACGGCCCCCTCGACTGGGTGGGCCTGCACCGCCACCACCACAAGTTTTCCGACACCGAAGTGGATCACCACACCAGCTTGAAGGGCTTCTGGTGGAGCCACATGGGCTGGATGCTGCAGGCCATCCCCGCCATGGCCGCGGTGCCCCGCCTCACCGGCGACCTGGCCAAAGACCCCTACTACCGCTGGCTGAACAACTACTTCCTGCTGCTGCAGCTGCCCCTGGCCGCTCTGCTGTTCTGGATCGGCAGTGTCACCGGTGCCGGTGGCTGGGCCCTGGTGCTCTGGGGCATCCCCCTGCGCCTGGTGGTGGTTTACCACTGCACCTGGCTGGTCAACTCGGCCACCCACCTCTGGGGCGAGGTGGCCCACGCCAGCGGTGATGGCTCCCGCAACAACGCCTGGGTGGCGGCGCTCACCTTCGGTGAGGGCTGGCACAACAACCACCACGCCTTCCCCCACTCTGCCCGCCATGGCTTCGGCCGCCAGATCGACCTCACCTGGCAGCACATCCGGCTGATGCGCGCCCTGGGCCTGGCCCACCAGGTGCGGCTGCCCGCGGCTGCCAACCCCGGCGCCCGCACCCTGGCGTAGGCTGGCCAATCGGCTCTCCGTCAAACTCCCCCGTCCCATCCCATGGCCAAGCGCGTTCAAGTCGTCCTCAACGAAAACGTTCTGAGCCTGGGCAAGGATGGTGATCTGGTGGAGGTAGCTCCCGGTTACGCCCGCAATTTCCTGGTGCCCACCGGCAAGGCCGTGCCCGTCAATGCCGCCGTGCTGCGCCAGGTGGAGGCCCGCCGCGCCAAGGAGGCCGAGCGCCAGGCCGCCCTCAAGGCTGAGGCGGTGGCCTTCCGCACCGCCCTCGACACCATTGGCCGCTTCACCGTCAAGAAGCAGACCGGTGGCGACGACGTGCTGTTCGGAACAGTGACCAACGGCGACGTGGCCGAGGCCATCGAAGCGGCCACCAAGAAAGAGGTGGACCGCCGCGACATCACCGTGCCCGACATCCACCGCACCGGCTCCTACAAGGTGCAGGTGAAGCTGCACCCGGAGGTGGTGGCCGAGATCAACCTGGAGGTGGCCAGTTTCTGAGCCTCGGCTCCCTGGCCAAGGGCTGGGCGATTCCAGCAATCCGGTGCACACTGGTTTTCCGGACTGGTATCCAGCCCATTAATCCCCCTATGCGGCCCCCTTTTCCACCCGCTTTGACATGGTGAACGCGGCCGTGGCCCAAGCCGACGAACCGCTCGAGCCCAGGGCTGGCCGGCAGCGGCGCCTGCGGGAGGAAGCCAGCTTCGAAGCCCTGCCCGATTCGGTGCCGCCCCAAAATCTGGAGGCCGAAGAGGCGGTGCTGGGTGGCATCCTGCTGGATCCCGATGCCATCGGCCGGGTGGCCGATGTGCTCCAACCGGAGGCCTTTTACCTGGGCGCCCACCGCGAGATCTATCGCACGGCGGTGATGCTGCACAGCCAGGGCAAGCCCACCGACCTCACCGCCATGTGCGCCTGGCTGGCCGACACCGGCTCCCTGGAGAAGGCCGGAGGCCAGGGGCGACTGGTGGAGCTGGTCGAAAGGATCACCTCCACCGCCTCCATCGACCAGGTGGCACGCCTGGTGATGGACAAGTTTCTGCGCCGCCAGCTGATCCGCTCCGGCAACGAGGTGATCCGGCTCGGTTTCGACCAGAGCAAACCGATGGATCAGGTGCTCGATGAAGCCGAACAGAAGATCTTCGCGATCAGCCAGGAGAAGCCCAGCACCGGCCTCACCCCCACCGCTGAAATCCTCACCAGCACCTTCAACGAGATCGAGAGCCGCTCGCTCGGCACCTCCGTTGCGGGAATCCCCTGCAACTTCTACGACCTCGACGCCATCACCCAGGGCCTGCAGCGCAGCGACCTGATCATCGTGGCCGGCCGACCAGCCATGGGCAAAACGTCGATCGTGCTGAACATCGCCAAAAATGTGGCCCAGCTCCATGCCCTGCCGGTGTGCGTGTTCTCGCTGGAGATGAGCAAGGAGCAACTCACCTACCGGCTGCTCTCGATGGAGGTGGGCATCGAGAGCGGCAAGCTGCGCACCGGCCGGCTGCAGCAGGAGGAATGGCCCCTGTTGGGCCAGGGCATCAACACCCTGGGCCAACTGCCGCTCTTCCTCGACGACAAGCCCAACACCGGTGTGCTGGAGATGCGCTCCCTCTGCCGACGGCTGATGGCCGAAACCGGCAAGGAGCTGGGCCTGATCGTGATCGACTACCTGCAGCTGATGGAGGGATCCACCCCGGACAACCGGGTGCAGGAGCTCAGCCGCATCACGCGCGGCCTCAAAGGCATGGCCCGGGAGCTCAACGTGCCGGTGATGGCCCTCTCCCAGCTGAGCCGCGGCGTCGAATCCCGCACCAACAAGCGCCCGATGCTGAGCGACCTGCGCGAATCGGGCTCGATCGAACAGGACGCCGACCTGGTGCTGATGATCTACCGCGACGAGTACTACAACCCCGAAACCGCCGACCGGGGCATCACCGAAGTGATCGTCACCAAGCACCGCAACGGCCCGGTGGGCACGGTGAAGCTGCTGTTCGAACCCCAGTTCACCCGGTTCAGGAATCTTGCTGCCTGAACAGGCCCCCCTCCGCGTGCTGACGGTACAGACCGGCCAGCGCTACCCAGACCTCTGGGTGCGTCGGCTGGCAGCCATGGTGGCCAGAAACCTGAGCGCAAACCATCACTTCATCGTGTACACCGACCGGCCCGAAGCCAAACGTTTCGGCCTGGACAGCCCGCGTCACCAACAGCTGGAGGTGAAGGATCTACAGGCAAGCGGGCTCAGGGGCTTTTTTGGCAAGTTGCGGCTGTTCGACCAGGACTTAACCGGCAGCGATCCCTTTCTGTTTTTAGACAGCACCCTGGTGGTGCGCTCCAGCCTGATGCCACTGGTGAACCACGGGCGGACCGGCAACTCCAGTGTGATTGGGGTGCGCGATTGGAACTACCCGATCCTCAACTCATCGGTGCTCTGGTGTCAGCCCGGCCCCCAGATGCAAGCCGTCTGGGAGGCATGGCAACGGAAGCTGTACGACAGCACACTGTTTCCTAGTGACCAGAACTTCATCTTTCACGTCTTCAACATGCAGGCGCCCAGCGCCCTGAGCTACTGGCCCGAAGGCTGGGTGGGCTCCTACAAAGCACTGCGAAAACTCGCCGCTCGAGACCCCGGCGCCGCCCAGCAGGCATTAGAAGCCTGCGCCATCCTCAAGTTTCACGGCAGGCCCAAACCAGATGAGGTCTTGCACCCCTGGCGCCATCCCCGCCGCACGATCCTGCGTTATCCGCTCCAGCCAAGGTTGTGGAGCTACCTGGCCGACGAGGTTGGCCGCCACTGGCATGGGCGCCATTGACGCTGCTCGCAAGCTTGAATGGTTGCAATGACTAGACTCGAGCTCCCAACCGAACACTTCGATGTGATCGTGGTGGGCGGCGGCCATGCCGGCTGCGAAGCCGCCCTGACCGCCGCGCGGCTAGGCCTGAACACGGCCCTATTTTCACTCAACCTCGACCGCATCGCCTGGCAGCCCTGCAACCCGGCGGTGGGCGGACCGGCCAAGAGCCAGCTGGTGCATGAGGTGGACGCCCTCGGCGGCGTGATCGGCCGGCTGGCCGATGCCACGGCCCTGCAGAAGCGGGTGCTCAACACCAGCCGCGGCCCGGCCGTGTGGGCCCTGCGCGCCCAAACCGACAAGCGCCAATACGCCCGCCAGATGCTGCAGCTGCTGCAGCACACGCCCAATCTGGCCCTGCGCGAAGCGATGGTGACCGGCCTCGAGGTGGAGGAGGGCCGCATCCGCGGCGTGCGCACCTACTTCGGCAGCGTCTACGGGGCGCCGGCCGTGATCCTCACCGCCGGCACCTTCCTGGGCGGCCAGATCTGGGTGGGCAACCAGTCGATGAGCGCCGGCCGGGCCGGCGAGCAGGCGGCCGTTGGGCTCAGCGAAGCCCTCGAGGCGCTCGGTTTCCAGATGGGCCGGCTCAAAACCGGCACCCCGGCCCGGGTCGAACGGCGCAGCATCGCCTTGGATCGGCTCGAAGAGCAACCCAGCGATGCCCACGACCGTTTTTTCTCCTTCGATCCAACGGCTTGGGTGAGTGGCGAGCCGATGAGCTGCCACATCACCCGCACCACCGCCGCCACCCACCAGCTCATTCGCGACAACCTGCACCTCACGCCGATCTACGGCGGCTTCATCGACAGCAAGGGGCCCCGCTACTGCCCCTCGATCGAAGATAAAATCGTGCGGTTTGCCGACAAGGCCAGCCACCAGATCTTCCTGGAGCCCGAGGGGCGCGACACGCCGGAGATCTACGTGCAGGGCTTCTCCACCGGCCTGCCGGAGCGACTGCAGCTCGAGCTGCTGCGCACCCTGCCGGGCCTGGAGCGGTGCGTGATGCTGCGGCCCGCCTATGCCGTCGACTACGACTACCTGCCGGCCACCCAGCTCAAGCCATCCCTGGAAACCAAGCGGGTGGCAGGGCTGTTTACCGCCGGCCAGCTCAACGGCACCACCGGCTACGAAGAGGCCGCCGCCCAAGGGCTGGTGGCGGGCCTCAACGCCGCCCGGCAGGTGCGCGGCCAGGAGGCGGTGTACTTACCGCGGGAGGGCAGTTACATCGGCACGATGGTCGACGACCTGATCACCAAGGATCTCAAGGAGCCCTACCGGGTGCTCACCAGCCGCAGCGAATACCGGCTGGTGCTGCGCGGCGACAACGCTGACCGACGCCTCACCCCCCTGGGGCGGGAGCTAGGCCTGATCGACGATCGCCGCTGGGGGATTTACACGGCCAAACAGGAGGCGATCGTGGCTGAGAAGCAACGGCTCGACACGGTGCGCCTCAAAGCCAACGATCCCGTGGCGGCAGCCGTAGCCGAGGAAACCGGCGCGCCGATCAAGGGCTCGATCACCCTGGCTGATCTGCTGCGGCGGTCGGGATTCCACAGCGCTGACCTGGTGCGCCATGGCCTGGCTGAACCGGAGCTGAGCCGCGATGTGGCCGAAGCCACCGAGATCGCCATCAAATACAGCGGTTACCTGGCCCGCCAGCAGCAGCAGATCGACCAGGTAAAAAAGCAAGGGCACCGGCAGATTCCCGCCGGCGTCGATTACGCCGCCATCGCCACCCTCTCCAAGGAGGCCCGAGAAAAGCTGGCAGCGGTGCAGCCGAGCAGCCTGGGCCAGGCCACACGGGTGCCGGGCGTCAGCCCGGCCGATATCACTGCCCTGCTGCTGTGGCTCGAGGTCCGCAAACGCCAAGACTCGTCAAGCCCCAAAAGACTCGGTACCATGAAATTAAGCACATGAACAGGGGCAGCAGGTGAGTCCGCTACGCGGCATCCCCACCTCCCGGACCTACTGGGAGCTCAAGGCCGAGCAGATGCTCAACCGGGTATTTGAGCCGGAAAAATCGATTGACGTGGAGGTCTGCATTAACCCCAGAATCCCCCTCGTGATGGAGGATCTGGAGACCACACCCGAACAAAGCGCCGTCCCGCAACCAAGCCCTCACCTCCAAGGCTGGATTGATCGGCTGCGCCAACAACCAAGTCTTCTGCTGGCCGGAGCCAGTGTCACGGTGATAGTGGTAGCGGCCATGGCCTTGGTTGTACTGGGGATTAGGGACCAAACGCAGCAAGCGATTCGCCAGGAGCGCAACATGCTGCTCATCGAGCGACTGCGCACCATGGGGCCCGGCACCACGCCTGCAGAAGGCGAAGCTGTCCAGGCATCAGCACCGAAAGAGGGCACCACGGATGAAGAGCTGCCACCCCCGCCGTCGGACCAGCCCTGGATGGAAGAGCTCGCCACGTTGCCGGCCAGCAGTGCGCCCGCGGCCGATGTGCTCAAAGTACCCGTCAACGGCCGAATCATGAGCCCAGCCCCAGACGCCTCAGGTGCTGCCGGCAGCGGCGGCGGTTCCTCCAGCGCAGCTGGCGGGTTTGGCGCCGGGGTCAGCAGTGCACCTCAATTGGTGGGTGTGGTGCAGGTGCCCGGACAAAGCGGATCGGCAATTTTCCAGATCGGGGCCAGCTCGACCAGCGCCGCTGTGGGCGAAAACATTGGCAGCAGCGGCTGGAGGCTGAGCTCGGCCTCTGGGGACAGCGCTGTGATTGAGAAGGGCGGCGAAAAGCGTCGGGTGAGTATCAGCAGTGGCTTCTAAATTAATCCTAGGATTGACATAATGTTTCGTCCCAGAGATTTGCGATGCCGCTTCTGCATCGGAGAAGCCATCGGCTTCGCAAAGGCTTCCAGATCACGGGAGCTCCTGCAGCAGCTCAGGATGCCGAGCACAGCAACCAGCAGCAGGAACCTCTGTGGGCAACGGACATCACGCCTATAACGTCCATCGGGGTCCGCCTTGAGGAAGCTGATTAACTTCGCCGGAACAGTTTTTGACCATGGGAAGCAGTCAGCCCCGCGGACCATACCCAATGCTGACAGGCTCGACTAAAATTACTTGTAAGCGTTCAGGGGTCGGGACGCGCCGCCGCACGAATGCAAGCCTTATCTCCCATCACCAAGCGACCACAGACACCGTGACCCATGACAGTCTTTTCAGTGATCTGGCAGTAGTGCCGGCATCACACCACCGCGGTGATGGGCAATCCAGGCCTTCTCCAGGAACTCCCAGACATCGCGGCCCTGCAGCAGCAGGGTTGTGGTGACTGTGAGCAGGCGACTGCGGCAGATTGCTCCCTGACGGGATTGAACGCCCTGGCTGTTGCTTGGCAGACCAGTGATCTTGCGTTGAATTACCGACTGGCGCAGGGCACGCTCAGCTGCGTTGTTCGTGGGTTCGATTCCCTCGATTTCGAGGAAGGTCCACAGGCCACCAGCCACCTGAAGCAATGGCTGGCAGGTTCGCACCGTCTTGGCCCATGGGGTTAGCTCGGCCCGTTGATAGCCCAGCTCCACCACAAGCTGCAGAGTGGCCACAAACGCCAGCCGGATCTGCCGGCAACTGTGCTGCAAGGCTGGCCAACCGATCGTTCCATCTTTGTAGCTGTACCAGGTGTCAAACAGCTGATGCTGCAGCTCCAGCAGATGTGCGCCGATCTGGGTGTCCGGGCCTGATCCAGGATGTCCTGGCTGAGTGCCACGCTTGCGGCCACTGCCTGCACGCTCGAAGTCCCGCTGCTGGGCCAAGATGAACGCTTTGGCCTCGGGTGGCCACGACAGCCAATCCGCTTCTGGAATCCCATCAGGAGGTGTGCTCATCACAGGCGGTCTCTGCCTAAGATGCAACTGGGAATCAAGCTGCCGTCAAGAGTTCAGCCGTGACAAAGTTCGCAATGAGCCATCCCGCCCCATGAACGGTTACCAACGCTTTAACCGAAGGAACGCTATAGCCATGCCAGGGATTGAGGAAGCATGAAAAAATCTAGTTGGCTCCATTCTTTGCATGCATCGCGGAGAGTCAACACTAGATAGAAGCCAATTGCGGGATTTTAGGCCGAAGGTTAGCTTAGAATGATCTAGCGCTTCTGATTATGCACGCCATTCGAGCAGAGAATCAAAGAACAAGGGACAATTCGAAGAGGAGAAATCCCAACACCTGATCAATTACCAGCCAGGCTATTGTCAAGCATCTTGGTATATACGTGAAGAGCATTACCCCTATCGCACGCAAGCCATCTCGATCAAAATCCTGAGAGGCAATCGAAAAAGCAGCCAGCAATCACCTATCAATCCGCAAAAGCGTTCCCACGCTCATTCGTACAAAGCAGGCCCATCTAAAGTAACATGATTCTTGATAGACATCAAGGAAAGCCAAGGGCTCATAGCCACTACCAGGAGAATCACCAAATGAGTCGAATCAACCATCGGTTGCGCCCCGGCTAACAACGTATTAATTTAACCAGAAAAGCCACACCTCTTCAGCTTGTTTTGAATGAAAACGATTCTAGCTTCAGTGATCGGCAATGGACCTTTGGCGAATTCCAAACATGCACTTTTAAAAGATTCAGACATGGTAGTCCGATTCAACTTGCCACCAAGCGAACATTTAGAAAATGATCCAAGGACAGACATCTTGGTGATCTCCAACTCTTCCAAGCAAACCTTATCCCTTCTGCGAACTCGTAGCTATACAGAAAAACCTCACTTTAGAAATGCGGCAAAGCTGATCTTTCCCTATAGCCAAGAAGTCATTAGCCGTTACATGCCGAAGCCCAATATACTTTCACGAGTGCGAGGGAGGAGGT
>CBFIGH010000057.1:0-3169 GCA_965662115.1 Cyanobium sp. | reverse complement strand
GCCGGGGAACAGCTGGGCGATGAGGTCCTGATTCAGGAACTCGTGGGGGAGGGGAATGTCGGCGTAGGTGGCGATGGTTTTGCCGTTGAGCGCCAGCGGCTTGCCGGCGTCGATGGCATCCATCAGCGCAGTCGTGGGCAGGGACACATGGATCAGGTGTCCTGTCCAGGACAGCGAGCCCAGACCAAGCAGACCGGCCAGATGGTGGTTGAGCATCGACTCAACGTTCTGGAACCACTCGAGCTTGGGAGCTGCCTTGTGGTAGTGGAAGACGCCGGCATTGAGCATCAAGCCGGCCATCACCAGAGCGCCGATGGCCAGGGCCATCAGTTGCGTTTCATTGGTGATGCCCCAGGCCCGCCACACATGGAAGAGGCCGGAGGTGATCTGAATGCCGTGGAAACCGGCACCCACATCGCCATTGAGGATTTCTTGGCCGAACACGGGCCAAACCACCTGCGCACTGGGTTTCACGTGCGTGGGGTCGGCCAGCCAGCCGGAGTAGTTGGAGAAGCGAGCGCCGTGGAAGAAGGCACCGCTCAGCCAAATGAAGATGACGGCCAGGTGACCGAAGTGGGCCGAAAAGATCTTCCGGCTGACCTCTTCGAGATCACTGGTGTGGCTGTCGAAGTCGTGAGCGTTGGCGTGGAGGTTCCAAACCCACGTGGTGGTTTTGGGACCTTTGGCGAGGCTGCGATCGAAATGGCCGGGCTTGCCGAACAGTTCGAAGGTGGCCGGGTTGTTCACCCGGTCGACCTGGGCTTTCGCCGTTTTCCCACGCTCTGGTGGGCTGATGGTCATCGAGACGTTCCTCGAGGGACGGGATCGAGGTGGAGGTCCACCCTTCCGGCCAGGGGCACCGGCAAGCCGGAAGCCACAGGCCAGTGGAGCCACGGGCGCAGCGGAAAACCGCATTCACCCATGGGCACCAGCACGAACGGGAGGTGCAGCCGAAGCCGAAATCCCTTTTCATGACTGGCGCTTGGGCCCCAATAAGGGGACCGCTGGCGGAAGTATAAAAGTGAATTCCAAGCCCTTTGGCCTGGCAGTTACAAAGGTTCAATCCGGAGCCGCGCCAGTCAGGGACTGAGCTCTCGCGGAGGCAAAACATCAGCGAAAAATCGCGTGTTTCAGCACTTGATGTAGACCGACGCGAGCAAGTAAAGGCTCTTTTTTGTTAGCAAACACCACTTGCGCAGCTTGTTGTTGTCCGCAACGCTGCAGACTGTGCTGAACAAGCTCAAAACGAGCATCGGGAGGATTCACCATGCTGGCGGCACCGCGGCGGGCGCTCGTAGCCCTGGTGCTGGTGGTGCTCACCTTGGTGAGCGGGGGCTGCGGACGCAAGGCCAGCCCGGGTGCATCAGCGGCGAACCCAAGCAACCTCAGCGCCACAGCCCCCTCAGGCGCCCTGCAAGAAGTGGCGCCACCCGGAGCGGTGCAACAGCTCAATGAACGGCTCAATGAGCGGGCACCCCAGGTGCGGGTGCTGGCTCCGCAGGACAACGCCCTGCTGCCCGCAGGCCCTTGGACCCTGAAGCTCGAGGTGAACGACTGGCCCCTGAGCGATGCCAGCCCGCTGGGACTGGGCCCCCACCTTGTGGTGCAGCTCGATGATCAGGCACCGATTCGGGTCAGCAGCAGCGCCGCCGCCGCCGTGGCGATGCCGGATCTGAGGCCCGGCAGCCACCGCGTGACGGTGTACGCCGCCCGGCCCTGGGGAGAGGCGGTGAAGGCACCGGGTGCCAGCACCCAAATCCGGGTGCACCGGGTGGCCCGCAATGCCGCCGAACTGCCCGCCAGCGGCAGCCCTCAGCTGATTGCCACCAGCCCGGAGGCCCCGCAGGCCATGGAGCCGGTGCTGATCGATTGGCTGCTCCTCGATGCCCCCCTACAGAACCTCCGCGGCGACGATGCCCGCTGGCGCCTGCGCATCAGCGTGAATGGCGACAGCTTCCTGGTGGACCGTCAGACGCCTCTGTGGCTGAAGGGCTTCAAACGTGGCAGCAATGCGGTGCAACTGGAATTGCTCGATGGCCGGGGCGATCCCCTGAATCCACCGTTTAACAGTGTGGTGCGCGAGGTGGTGATCGGTTCAGGGAGTCAGCCGGCGTGGCTGAAGCCCAGCCTCTCCGCCAACGATCTCGCCCTGCTGGCCGGCGAAACACTCGCCCCTGAGCCCGCCGCAGCGGCTCCCGTTGAGCCTGAACCCGAACCGGAGCCCAAGCCGGAACCCCAGCCGAACCCAGCAGCCTCGGCCGAAGCCAATCCCCCTGCAGCGGAGCAGGCGGAAACCGCCCCAGCGGAGCCGGACCCTAAGCCTGTAGATCTCGAGCCAGCACCGGAGCCAGAGCCGGCACCAGCACAGGCCCCCGCAACACCAGCCACCCCGGAACCTGCAGCAGGGCCTGCACCGGAACGCATCGCGCCACAAACCAGCCTGAGCGGCTCCGCCCGCGACCAGGTGAATGCCGATGGGTCGCTGCAACAGCCAACCCCGCGCGGCCCATTGGCCGGGCTGCGGGAGAAGCTGGGTGGATGAGTGAACGCCTGAGCTGGGGTTTTGCCCTCAACAGCCAAGCCCTGCCCCTGTTGCGTCAGCTGCTGGAGCAGGGTCTGATCGACCGCATCGCCAGCCCTGCCGATGGCGATGCCTGGCAACCCGGCGACCTGCAACGCCTGCTCGAGAGCGAATGGCCTCGGAGCCGCGCCTTTGTGGCCGTTGGCGCCTGCGGTGCAATCACCCGGCTGATCGCACCACTGCTGCAAGGCAAAGAGCACGACCCCGCTGTGGTGGTGGCCGACGCCCAAGGGCGCTTCGCCATCCCGCTGCTGGGTGGCCATGGCGCCGGAGCCGAGGCGCTGGCGCAGAGCGTGGCGGCGTTGCTGGGGGGCGAAGCGGTGCTCACCGGCAGTAGCGCCAGCCAGCGCCACCTGGCCCTCGATGCCTTCGGCCAGCGTTGGGGCTGGCGCCGCGGCTCCGGCGACTGGGATGCACTGATGAAAGCGGCCGCCCGCAGAGCCGCCGTGGCCCTGGAGCACAAGAGCGGCAACCCCCGCTGGTTGCAGCTGCCTGGTGTGCCGCCGCAGAGCAGCGCTGGCGTACCCCTGAGTGTGGGGGTGGAGCGGAGCGCTCACTGCCGCTGGCACCCCCCTGCCTTGTGGGTGG
>CBFIGH010000056.1:0-7383 GCA_965662115.1 Cyanobium sp. | reverse complement strand
TCGGCCCCAGCTGGGTGATGCGGTCGCGCTGCAGCCGCTCCGCTAGCAGCAACTGCAACTGGATGGTGCTGAGCAGGGCCACCCCCAGCCCCGCCAGCCCGTAACGCAGGGCGGCCCTAACGGCTGCGAGGCTGGCCATCGGGCACAAACACGTAGCCGTAGCCCCAGACGGTTTGCAGGTAGCGAGGGCGGCCGGGATCGGGCTCCACCAACTTGCGCAGCCGTGACACCTGCACGTCCATGCTGCGGCTGTCGGTGACCGACCCAGGACCGCGGGCCAGCTCCACCAAACGCTCGCGGGACAGGGGCCGGTGCGGGTGCTGCACAAACGCGGCCAACAACGCGAATTCACCGGAGGTGAGCACGGTCACCACCTCACCGGCGCTGAGGGTGCGGTCCGCCAAGTCGAGCACCCGTTCGCCGATCGCGATCCGCTCACCCGCCGCCAGGGGGGTGCCTGCCGGCAGGGCCACCCGACGGCGCAGCACCGCCTCGATGCGGGCCGTGAGTTCCCGTGGCAGGAACGGCTTGGCCAGGTAGTCGTCGGCACCCTGCTCCAGACCGATGATCCGGTCCACCGCGTCGCCCCTGGCGGTGAGCATCACCACCGGCAGGTCGTCGCCGGCGTCGCGCAGACGCCGCAGCAGGGTGAGGCCGTCATCGCCGGGCAGCATCAGATCCAGCACCACCAGATCGGGGCGCTGACTGGCCAGCCGCGCCATCAGCTGGGCGCCATCGGCCAGGCAGCGCACGTCATAGCCCTGGTCGATCAGGTAGGTGCCCACCATGCGCCGCAGCTCGGGGTCGTCATCAATCACCCAGATGCTCTGCCCCGGGGCCATCGCCTCGCCATGCCGGAAAGATCTGGTCACAGCTTGGCTGGGATCTGGCCACAACGGGCTGAGCGGGGCTGCATAGCCTGAACCCATGGCCATCCCCACGCTCCCCCCAGCGGCCCCGATCCCCCGGCGCGAGCGTGCTGCGGGGGCCCTGGCCGGCTGGCTGCTGCTGGCCCTGGTGGGCAGTGCCGGCTTGCCGAGCCGGGCGGCGGATGAACTGCAGCACTACCAACAGCGACTGGGCCAACTGTTCCGCCAACTCGATCGCAACGGGGATGGCCGGCTGGAGCGCGATGAAGTCCGCGCCAACGCCTATCTACAGCGCCATTTCGATCGGCTGGATCGCGGCGGTAAGGGTTACCTGGTGCCCAGCGACCTCCGCTGAGCTGCACTGCGCTGAGGGGGCGCCTGGGCGGATGGGCTCAGGGATTCAGCTGGGCCTTGTCACTCACCACCAACACCCGCTTGGTGGCACTGACGAGGCCCTTGGGATGCACCAGCAGCACGGCCCAGGTTTGGGATCCGGGCGTGAACGGGGCCTGCACGGTCTTGAACAGCCCGCCACCGCCGAGGGCGCCGAGCTGCAGATCAGGGCTCTCCAGTGCATTCACCTGCTGGCCGGTCAGGGCCACCAGCCCACCGGCGGCGATGGCGCCTTCGAGGGGTTCATCAATCAGCACATCCACGTCGTAGCGCTGGCCGGTGAGCACGGCATCGGGAATCAACAGACTGACCGGCAGATCCACCTCGCCACTGCGCAGCAAGGCTTGCTCACGGATCACGGTTTGCCCGTTGATGCGGCTGCCACTGCTGCTGAGCACCAGCTGCTGCTGGGCCTCGAGCCGGAAGCGCGTCGGGCCTTCCTGGCGACTGCCACGCACCTGCACCTGCACCGTGGCGCGACCGTCACGCAGGGGCGCGCCGGGGCCCACCTGCCAGCGGGCGTCGGGAAATTGGCGCAGCAGGGCACGGCGACGCAACTCGACCAGGGTGACATCCAGCCCTGGGCCATTCTCAAGCACGGTCGCGAGCTCGACGCCGCCGTTGAGGGCCTGCTCAAGAATCAGCAACTGGGCCGCACTGGGGCTGGCTGCCGCCGCCACCGGCACGGCGGTGGCGAGCAGAACGGTACCGCGAGCCAGCCCCAGACCGACGCCGGATCGCACCCAAGCGACACCGCGGCCGAACAGCGAGCGGCTCAACTGCTGAAAGCTCGGCATCGGGGCGGCGGAAACCGCTTTTAAGTTAGGCGCGCTCGCGGTCCCTCGCATCCATGCCCAGGCTCCTGATCGCTGCCAGCGGCACCGGCGGCCACCTGTTTCCCGCCCTGGCCGTTGCCGATGCGATGCCCCCAGGCTGGAGCATCCAGTGGCTCGGGGTACCCGACCGGATGGAACGCCAACTGGTCCCCAGCCGCTATCCCCTCCAGACGGTGCGGGCCGGTGGCCTTCAGGGCCGGGGCCTGCGCAAACTCTGGAACCTGGTGCAACTGCTGCAGGCCAGTGGCGCCGTACGGCGCCTGATCCGCCGAGAGGGCATCCAGGCGGTGTTCACCAGTGGCGGCTACATCGCCGCCCCGGCCATCCTGGCGGCCCGCTGGTGCGGCGTGCCGGTGGTCCTGCACGAGAGCAATGCGGTGCCCGGCAAGGTCACCCGCCTGCTGGGCTGGCTCTGCAGCCGGGTTGCCGTAGGCCTGCCCCAGGCCACCGCCCGCCTGCCCCAGTGCCGGCCGGTCGTGACGGGCACTCCGGTGCGCCAGGCCTTCCTGGAGCCCGCACCCCTGCCGACCTGGGCCCCCCAAGGGCCCGGCCCCCTGCTGTTGGTGATGGGCGGCAGCCAGGGGGCCCTCGGCCTCAACCGCATGCTGAGGCCCCTGCTGACCAGGCTGGCAGCAGCCGGCGTGCGCGTGGTTCACCTCACCGGCAGCAACGACCCCGACGCGGGCCAGGACAAGCCTGCTGGGGTGGTGGAGCGGCCCTTCAGCGACGAGATCCCCGGCCTGCTGCAACACGCAGACCTGGTGATCAGCCGCAGCGGCGCCGGCGCCCTGAGCGAACTGGCGGTCGCCGGCGCCCCGGCGATCCTGGTGCCCTATCCCGCCGCCGCCGATCAGCACCAGGACGCCAATGCCGCCGCCGCGGCCCAACTGGGCGCCGCCGTGATTGTGTGGCAACACGCCCCCGGCGAGCCGGCCCTGGAGCGCTGCCTCTGGCGCCTGCTGGGGCCACGGCTGCGGGGTGTGGCGGCCGCCGGCGATCCGCTGCTGGGCATGGGCGCCGCCATGGGCCAGCTGGCAGTGCGCGACGCCGACCAACGGGTGGCGGCTTTGCTGCTGAACCTGCAGGCTCAGCAAGCAGCCAGCTCCTGACGCAGAGCCCTGATGATGCGGCGGTTGTGCCGGCGGCTCTGGTAGCCAATCCGCAGCCAGTTCGGCCCCAGCCCCACAAAGGAGCGGCAGTCGCGCAGCAGGATGCGGTGACGCCGCTCCAGGCGCTCCCGCAGCGGCACCAGGGACGTTTCGCCACGAATCAAGAGAAAATTGGCGGCGGAGGGCATGGGGGTGATGCCGGGCAACTGGGCCAACTGCTGCTGCAGCCAGGCGCCCTCGCGGGCCGTCCAGCGCTGCACCCGGCCACACCAACGCCGGCAGGCGGCGGGGTTGCGCAGCAGGCTTTCGCCCGCGGCGGCAGCCAGACCATTCACCGGCCAGGGATCGCGCCAGCTGGCCCAGCGCTGCAGCCGCTGCGGCTCGGCCACCGCATAGCCCAAACGCAGGCCAGCGATGCCATAGAGCTTGGTGAGGCTGAGGATCACCACAAGGTTGGGATGGCTCGCCACCAGGGGGATCAGGCTGTGGGCCTCCCCACCGGGCACCAGGGGCAGAAAGGCCTCATCAACGATCACCAGGGCGAACTGCCCCAACAGGGGCTCCAGGGAGGCCCGGCTCCAAAGCTGGCCCGTGGGGTTGTGGGGATTGGTGATCCACAGCGCCCCGCCCGCGGGAGGGGGCGGGAACTGCTGGGGCTGCACTGCTAGCTGCACTGCTGGCTGGAGTGGCAGGGGCTGGGCCCGCCAGGCCCGTGCCCAGCAGGCCAGGGCCCGCGGATAGTCGGCGAAGCCCGGCTGGGGCAGCACGCTCACGCCAGCCGCCGCCGCATCCCGGGCCGCCCAGGTGAACAGCTCGGCTGCGCCGTTGCCCGGCAGCACCGCATCGGGGCTGAGGCCGTGGAAGCCGGCCAGGGCGGCCCTCAGGGCGGCGTAATCGCGATCGGGGTAAACCCGGGCCTGGGCCCCGAAAGCAGCCCGCAGCAACTGCCAACGCACAGCCCAGGGCGGCCCGAAGGGCACCAGGGAGGCACTGGCATCCAGCAGCTGGGAGGGACGGCAACCAAGACGCTCAGCAGTGGTGGCCAGGTTGCCGCCGTGGCGCTCTGGCGGCGGCATCGGCGGGGCTGCAACCGCTGCAACTTAATGGGCCTGCTCGGCCGCCACCATGGACCCCTGGATGGTGGCAGCTGTCTGCAGCCGTCAGAGTGCGCTATCAAGGCCTAGGCGTTCCAGCTGGCGCAGGGCTCCGATGGCAGTCAAGACAGGCAAGCTGCTGGGCTGGGCAACCGCCTTGGCCCTGGGCCTTGGGTTGGGGTCGCTGCCGGCCTGGGCGGTGAACAACGAACAGCTGCTGGAGTTGCTGGCCCGCAGGGCCTGCCAGGGGTGCAAGCTGCAGGATGCGGATCTGGTGCATGCCGATCTACGCGATGCCCAACTGCAACGGGCCCAACTGCAACGGGCCAATCTGGGCAGGGCCCAACTGGATGGTGCCGATCTCAGCGGCGCCAACCTGAGTTTCAGTTCCCTGCTTGGCGCTTCCCTGCGGGGGGCCAATCTGCGCGGCGCCAAGCTGGAGGGCGCCGACCTGCGTGAAGCCGATCTCAGTGGGGCCCAACTCGACCGCCAGGCCCTGGCCGCAAGCCATTGGAAAGGGGCGATTGGGGTGAACCCTGAGCACAGCAGTTATGCGGCCCTACACAATGCGGGGGTGGAAGCGGCCCTCGAGGGACGTCTACCCGATGCGGAAGACTATTTCAACAAAGCCCTGCTCAAACAACCCGATGCGGCGATCACCTGGCTAGCCCGTGGCATTACGCGACTTGAACAGGCAAAACGTCAGGAAGCGATACAAGATTTCAGCTATGCAGCCAACCTGTACGAGCAACAGGGTGCCAACGAGACCGCACGTGAGTTGCGCAAAGAAACAGACCAACTGAGCAAATCAGAAAAGAAACCACCCAGTGGCAACGGCATGGGGGGCACCCTGCTGCAAGGAGCCGCTGGACTCTTTCAAGTGTTAGCACCCCTGGCCGCCAAGGTTCTGATCCCCCTGCCGTTTTAGCCTGATTTGCCGACATGCAGACTGCGGAATCGCGGCATGGAGCCGCCGGCATCGCACCCCAAGTATCGCTTCAGAATTATATTTTGATGAAGACCTTCAGATCCTGCCGGGCCAGGGTGATGCGGCCCAGGCTGCCCTCAACGGCCACAAGTTTCCAGCCATCGGGCAGGTACTCCGTTGAGTGTCCACCGACTTGGCCGAGATACACCTCACCCGACTGATTGTCGTGTTGCACAAAGACGGCCTGACGACCTGAAATCTTGACGAAACCAAGCACTTGGAGATTCCCCAATGTCTTACGGATCTGTTCAGGCGTGGGGCGCTGCGACTGGGGTCCGTTGAACGCAACCGGAACGGGAATGGCGCCAAAGGGATCAACCCGCCCCTCGGGGAAGCTCTCGATCACCTGCTGGGGGGTTGGGGCCTGGGCCAGCCCCAAACCAAGCGGGTCTGAGGCGGCGGTGGGCAGGCCCTGTTGAGGTTGTCGACCAAGCCCTGCCTGATTGTCAGCGGGCAATCCCACTCCTGAATCACCCAAGGGTGCTGTTGCACAGCCCGCCAGCCCTAATGACACAAACAAAAGACCAATCAACTGCCAATTCATTGAATTGCAGAGCCATAGATCATGCGCCGCACCTCTTCAGTCTCTGGCCTAAAACCGTATCCGTAGGCGCCACCGAGTTCGTCGTTAATGATCTTGGGTGTGACCATAATCACCAATTCACGCTTCTCACGGCGGGTACCGCTGGAGCGGAACAGGGAGCCAATGAAGGGGATATCTCCCAAAATGGGCCATTTCCTCACCTCGGCGCGATCAAAATCAGAGATCACACCAGTCATGATCAAGGTCTGACCATCACGCACCCGAAGAGCACCCGTGTCAAGCCGCCGAACGCTCAATATTTTAATATCTCCACAACCTGGTACTGGATCGATATCTGTTACGGCGGAAACGCTAGGCGAAAGAGCAAATGTTACAAAGCCATTGTCGTCGATTTTTTCTATCCTTGCTCCAAGAACGAGACCAGCGGTTGAGAGGGTGGGCTTACAGGTGATAATGTTGCTCGAGCCGGAAGCATTTGCCGAGCTAGAGGGGTCATATTGAGTGATAACATTAGTACCAACACGTACGACTCCTTCATTTGCTCTACGCCGGCCAATCGGAGAATCAATGTTGTAATCATCAAGCGCCCCCGCCGCAGAAGATCCAGAACCTCCACCCCCTCCTAATTCACGCAATTCGGCCGGATTTTCCTGAAGAATGAGCGTAGGGCTAGCCAAGAGCTTGGTGCTCTGAGAAACGATTTGCGCCCTCAAAAAATCATAAAGCTGATTTTGAGGATAGGCTATGCCAGGATTTACGGGAGCAGGATTTAAGGGCGCAACCTGGGCAATTTTTTGGCTTGAATCAACGACCTGATTTTGCAACTTGGCTGACTGGGCTCCACCTGCCAAAACATCAAATTGATTAGAGGTCGGCGGCAAGTTATTGCCAAATGCTCCCAATAATTGACCATTATCATTGACAATAAAATTATTGCCCCATCGTATTGCAAAACTATTGCTCATCGTCGAATCATTGTCCAGATTCACATCCAGGATCTTCACCGATAAAGCAACCTGGCGCTGGCGCAGATCAAGCTGTTTGAGGTATTGCTCAGCGATCATGATGACCGAAGAGTCCCCCACCAACGTGATTGTTCCAAGCCGGGTATCCGTCGTTGCCCTCAAGCCCATCAGCGGCCCAGCAGATGCCCCATAGGCCTCTACTGTGGTTTGACTGCTGGATTGGGTGGTGGCAGTGGCAGGAGAGCCGATGACAGCTGAATTCTGATTGGCTCCCTGGGTAACAGCCGTTGTGATGGTGTTTGTCTTGGTGACAGAAGCGCCAAGGTTGGCGAGATAATCAGCTGCTGAATTAGCCCCAACTTGATTCAAGCGATAAACCTTCGAAAGCTGGGGGCCAAAGGATTTTGACAACACATTAGGGCCCGCAAAGATGGTTTTTCCTTCTACCCTTGCCTGCAGCCCTGCTCCCATCAAGATGGCATTGAGGGCCCTGCTGTAAACCTCGCCACGAAAGGACACCGTGACGGGTTGAACGTTGGGAACTTGGTTGGTTGCGGACGACGCTGCCGATGAAGCGCCGGCGCC
>CBFIGH010000055.1:0-19985 GCA_965662115.1 Cyanobium sp. | reverse complement strand
GGGTTGAAAGCAGGACATAAGCCGGGTTCTGTTCACCCTTCCAAGGAAGGGGGGTGATCATCTATCTGGGATCGCCGTTACCGACGACCTCGAGCGGCGCACTATGGCGGAACGGGGAAGATGGCCACCCGTCGTTCCTAGGCCTTGCTCCCAGCCGGGGTTTACCGAGCCAGCACCTCTCGATGCTGCTGGTGCGCTCTTACCGCACCTTTGCACCCTTGCCTGTGCCTGCGAGCAGGCCATCGGCGGTGTGTTTCTGTGGCACTGTCCTCACGGTCACCCGCACTGGGCGTTACCCAGCAAGCCTGGCCATTGGGGAGCCCGGACTTTCCTCAACCAGGCGCCGAAGATCTTCTGGAGAATCGATCCGAAGAGCGCTTCCCCGCTGGCCCCGACCCTGATCGCGATCACCTCGCCTGCTTTCACGTTCCATAATGCCGCTGCGGGTTTCCTCTCGGATTCCCTGGGGGGCTGTAGCTCAGCCGGATAGAGCGACGGTTTCCTAAACCGTAGGTCGTGGGTTCGAGTCCCGCCAGCCCCGTGCTCCAGAGATCCTTTCCAGCCGGTAGTTTCAATGGCTCGCCCCTACCAACCCTCCCTGCTGCGGCTGCTGCACGGGGCCACCGCGGTTTTGGTGCCACTGGCCTGGCTGAGTGGGCTGCTGTTGTATTCCAACCTCGATGGCCGTTGGGGCCGTCTGCCCTGGCGAATCGGCGGCGACTGGATCGATATCCACGGCAGCATCGGCGTTTTGCTCTGGCCTGTGGCCCTGCTGTTTGCCCTCTATGCGATCAGTCTGGGCCGGCGGCGGTTGGATCAGCCGGCCAACGCCCTGGCCCTGGTGGCCCTGGCCCTGGCCGTGGGCAGCGGCAAGTTGATGCAGGAAGACTGGCTGAGGCAGGGCCAGCTTGATCACTGGGTGTACGGGCTGCACCTGTTGGCCTGGTTGGCCCTGGCGCTGGCCGTGATCGGGCATGTTGGGGCGGTGCTGCGGCGGGGCGGCCTGCCCCTGGCTGGCTCGATGGCCAGCCGGCGCCTGCAGGCCAACGATCGGCCACGCCATTGGTTGGCCCAGATCCGCCGGGTAGCCGGGCGACGGCGCTGAGGAATGGGGTAGTGCCCACTACGGGTGGTGGTCTTTCCAATTTGGCCACCGGGGCTAGCGTGGCCCCAATCGTCTGATCGCGGTGACCCAGCTCCATGACCTGCGACTGAGGCTGTTGGTGCAGCAGGAGAGCGAACGCATCGCGGCCAGCCAGCCCGATGAACTCGATCTCTCCGTGGTGCAGGCCCGCTGCCTTTGCTGGCTGGCTCTGTTGGCTGAATCCCACGAGGAGCAGGCCACGGATGCGGAGCGGCGCTGCGATACCGAGCAGGCCATGGGCTGGTTTGCCGATTCCATGCGCCTGCGCGATGTGATTCATGTGGTGTCGTCGATTGAGATTCCCCTGCCTGCTGCCAGTGGCGAGATCGATGACCCCAGCGAGGACCAGGCCGACTGGGGCCCCCTGGCGGCATGAGTGCCATGATGGAATTTGAGACCCCAAGGGAAAGCGGTGCCTGAAGAGCCCTGCCAATGCCCTGATTGCCAGCGTTTTTACCGGGAACACGACCGGCTGATTCGCGAAAATCCCACCCTGCGTCAGCAGCAGGAGTTGAGTTGGGCTGCGCTGCAGTCGTTTCGCACCCTGGCGGGCCGGGTGATGGAGGAGTTGCAGAAGCAGCAGGAGGCGAGCGATGCGCCCACCAATCAGCCCAATTCAGCCCACGCTGCCCCGGGAGTGCCCGTGGTGGCCGATCAGGCTGGTGATCCGACCGCGGACCCAGCTGCGGAGCCGGATGCGGTGCAGCAAGCCATGGCCGATCTGGAGAACATCAACGCCCACCTGTTTTCGATCGAGGCGTTGATGGAGCGCATCTTTGATGTGCGGGTGCCCGACGAGGTGGAGCAAAAATTCCGCGAGGTGGCCGGGGAGCTTGCCCCCGACCCCCTCAATGCCGATCGCCTCAGGCTGAATCGGCTGTTGCACCAAACCCCCGATCTACCGGATCGGGGCTGAGTCTCAATTCGTCTCGCAGGTGATGGTGACCGGGAAGCTCTCGGCTTTCCAGATGCGTGCGGCGTATTCCTTGATGGAGCGATCCGACGAGAAGAAGCCGCTACGGGCCGAGTTGAGCAGTGACATGCGGTTCCACTGGCCCCGGTTGGTCCAGGTGCGATCCACTTCCGCCTGGGCGCGCAGATAATCGTTGAAATCAGCCAGCACAAAGAAGGGATCTCGGCCGGTGAGGTTCTCCAGCAGCGGTCTGAACAGATCGCCGTCGCCGTTGCTGAAGTGGCCCTGCTCGACCAGCCGCAGGATCTCGGCGAGCTCGGGCATGGTGCCGATCAGCTCCCAAGGGCGGTAGCCAGATCGATGCAGTTCGGAGATTTGCTCGGCTGTTTTGCCGAATAGGAAGAAGTTTTCCGCGCCCACCTGTTCGCGAATTTCCACGTTGGCGCCATCCAGGGTGCCGATCGTGAGGGCGCCATTCATCGCAAACTTCATGTTGCCCGTGCCGGAGGCTTCCTTGCCGGCGGTTGAGATCTGCTCGGAGAGATCGGAGGCCGGGTAGACGCGCTCGCCCAGCTTGACGTTGTAATCGGCCAGGAAAATCACCCGCAGGCGCCCGTCCATGTCGGGGTCGGCGTTGATCGTTTCGGCAATGCCATTGATGAAACGGATGATCAGTTTGGCCATGTAGTAGCCCGGCGCCGCCTTGCCACCGAAGATCACCGTGCGGGGGGCCATGCCGTCTGCCTGGCCGTTCTTGATGCGCAGGTATTGGGCCACCACCTGGAGGGCGTTGAGGTGCTGGCGCTTGTATTCGTGAATCCGCTTGACCTGAACGTCAAAGAGCGAGGCCGGATCCACCAACACGCCGGTGTGGCTGTGGATGTAACGGCTGAGCTGGCCCTTCACCGCCAGTTTGGTCGACTCCCAGCGCTCCAGGAAGCTGCTGTCGTCGACGAACTGCTCCAGTTTGCGGAGCTCGTCGAGCCGGTTGATCCAGCCTTCGCCGATCGATTCATTCAGCAGGGCCGAAAGCTGGGGATTGGCCAGGGCCACCCAGCGCCTGGGGGTGACACCGTTGGTGACGTTGGTGAATTTTTCGGGCCAGAGGGTCGCGAATTCAGGGAACAGCTCGGTTTTGACCAATTCGCTGTGCAGGGCCGCCACGCCGTTGACGTGGTGGGAGGCCACGGTGGCCAGGTTGGCCATACGCACGGCCCTGTCCCCCTCCTCATCAATGATCGACACCTTGCTGAGGATCTGCTCGTTGCCTGGGTATTTCAGGCGTACCTGCTGCAGGAAGCGGCGGTTGATCTCGTAGATCAGCTCCAAGTGGCGGGGCAGCAGGGAACCGAACAGGCCAAGCCCCCACTTCTCCAGGGCTTCGGGCAGCAGGGTGTGGTTGGTGTAGGCCACCGAGCGGCTGGTGATGCTCCAGGCCAGCTCCCACCCCAGGTGTTTGTCGTCGATCAGCAGGCGCATCAGCTCGGCCACCGCGATCGACGGGTGGGTGTCGTTGAGCTGCACCGCCCAGTGGTCGGGGAAGTCGGTGATCGGGATGCCGCGGGCGTCCAGGTTGCGGATCATGTCCTGGAGCGAGCAGCTCACGAAGAAGTGCTGTTGCTTCAGGCGCAGGCGACGGCCCTCGTCGGTGCCGTCATTGGGGTAGAGCACCTTGGAGAGGGTCTCACTGCCCACCTTCTCCTCAACGGCGCCGTAGTAGTCGCCGATGTTGAAGGCGTAGAAGTCGAAGGATTCGGTGGCGTCGGCCCGCCAGAGACGCAGGCGGTCGCAGGTGTTGACCCGGTAGCCCAGCACCGGCACATCGTGGGGGATGCCGATGGCGTGCTCGCCGGGAATCCAGCGCACGCGGTAGGTGCCTTCGTCGTCGCGATAGCTCTCGGTGCGTCCGCCGAAGCCCACGAAGCAGGCCTGGTCGGGATGGGGAATTTCCCAGGGCCAGCCGCTTTTGAGCCATTTGTCCGTGATCTCAACCTGCCAGCCATCGCGGATCAGCTGGTCGAAGATGCCGAATTCGTAGCGGATGCCGTAGCCGGTGGCAGGGATCTCCAGCGAGGCCAGGGATTCGAGGAAGCAGGCTGCCAGCCGTCCAAGGCCACCGTTGCCCAGGCCAGGCTCCTCCTCAACGTCGAGGATGTCATTGAGGTCATTGATGCCAAAGCGTCGCAGGGCCTCGGCCGCCTCCTGTTGGATGCCCAGCATCAGCAGGTTGTTGCCCAGCTGGGGGCCGATCAGGAATTCGGCCGAGAGGTAGGCAACCACGCGGGTTGGGGTGGCGCTGATCGCTTCAATCCCCGCCAGATAGCGGGTCATCAGCCTGTCGCGCACGGCGTAGCTGAGCGCCATGTAGAGGTCGTGGCGGCTGGCTGTGGGAGCCAGCTTCCCCAGCGTGTAGAACAGGTGTTCGGTCATGCCGTCGAACACGTCGACGGCGGTCAGACCACTGCGGTCGGGGTCGGCATAGCAACCAGGCGTGGGCAGGCGCAGGTTGCTGGGTTGGAGGTCGCTCATCACAGCAATCCTGCGTCATGGGCCAACTCGGATCCGAGCGTCCAGCGCCAGTTCGTCACGCTTTCCGCATCGATGCCGTGCTGGTGGGCGTAGGCGCGGTGGGTCAAGATCAAATCCTTCATGCGCTCCTTGATGTGGGCGGCCCGGGACCCCAGCCCGGGAACCCGGTCGATCACATCTGTGACGAGGTTGAAGCGGTCGATCTGGTTGTTCATGGCCAGCTCCAGTGGTGTGTTGATGTTGCCCCGTTCCTTGTATCCGCGCACGTGGAAGTTGGCGTGGTTGGTGCGGCGATAGGTGAGGCGGTGAATCAGCCAGGGGTAGCCGTGAAAGTTGAAGATCACAGGCCGATCCGTGGTGAACAGGCTGTCGAAGTCCCGATCGCTGAGGCCATGGGGATGTTCGCTGGGCTGGGTAAGGGCAAACAACTTGACCACGTTGAGCACCCGGATTTTGAGGCTCGGGATCGCCAGGCGCAAGATTTCCACAGCTGCCAGGGTCTCTTTGGTCGGGATGTCGCCCGCGCAGGCCATCACCACAGTTGGGTCATCCGGGTCGCTGGCGCAGTCGTCGTTGCTGGCCCAGCTCCACAGGCCAATTCCCTTGGCCACATGGGCGCGGGCCTGCTCGAGCGTGAGGTATTGGAGATGGTTTTGTTTGTCGCTCACGATGATGTTGCAGACGTTGGTTTCCACCAGGGCCTCCTCGGCCACAGCCAGCAGGCAGTTGGCATCGGCGGGCAGATACACCCGCACCACCTCTCCGCTTTTGTTGCCGGCCAGGTCAATGAAGCCCGGATCCTGGTGGGTGAAGCCGTTGTGGTCCTGGCGCCAGACCGTGCTGGAGATGAGGCAGGTCCAGGCCGAGATCGGCGCCCGCCAGGGGGCATGGTGGATGCAGCTCTCCAGCCACTTGGCGTGCTGGTTGAACATCGAGGCAATCACATGGGCGAAGGCCTCATAGGTGTGAAAAAGCCCATGCCGGCCCGTGAGCAGGTAACCCTCCATCATCCCCACCAGGGTGTGCTCGCTCAGCATTTCCACCACCCGGCCATGGCGGCTCAATTCGCCGCCGTTGGCGTCCTCGGCAAGCAGCTCTTCCATCCAAACCTTCTTGCTGCGTTCGTAGATGGCCTGGAGCCGGTTGGAGGCGGTTTCGTCCGGGCCGAACACCCGCATGGAATCGGGATTGAGCCCGATGGTGTCGCGCAGCAGGGCGCCGAGGGGGGCGGTGTTGGCGTGCT
Organism: Cyanobium sp.; assembly: GCA_965662115.1. Classification (GTDB taxonomy): domain Bacteria; phylum Cyanobacteriota; class Cyanobacteriia; order PCC-6307; family Cyanobiaceae; genus Cyanobium_A. Next base: position 14,156 of record CBFIGH010000055.1, on the reverse strand, counting down.
CCAGCTGGCCCGGGGCGCCGATGGCGACGGCGTAGCGCTCCAGGGGCGGCATGTGCAGCCGGCGCCGCAGCAGGCCGCCGTTGGCATGGGGGTTGGAGCCCATGCGGCGCTCTCCGGTGGGTGAGAGGGCCTGCAGGTCTGGCCGCAGGCTGCCCCGGTCGTCGAAGAGCTCTTCGGGGCGGTAGCTGCGCAGCCAGGCCTCCAGCTGTTGCAGCTGGGCCGGATCACCTTTGGGGTTGGGCAGGGGCACCTGGTGGCTACGCCAGAAGCCCTCCAGTTTTTGGCCATCGAGCTCCTTCGGGCCGGTCCAGCCTTTCGGGGAGCGCAGCACCACCATCGGCCAGGCCGGGCGGCTGACGGCGGTGGGATCGCCGCTGCGGCGCGCCTCACCCTGGATCTGCCCAATCTGGTCGATGGCGCTGTCCATGGCGGCGGCCATGGCGGCGTGCATCAGCATCGGATCGCTGCCCTCCACGAACAACGGCTCCCAGCCATAGCCGCGCAGCAGGTTGGCCAGTTCCGGCCGGGGAATGCGGGCCAGCAGGGTGGGATTGGCGATTTTGTAGCCGTTGAGGTGCAGCACCGGCAGCACGGCGCCGTCGGTGGCGGGATTGAGGAATTTGTTGATGTGCCAGCTGGTGGCCAGGGGCCCGGTTTCCGCCTCGCCATCGCCCACACAGGCCAGGGCGATCAGCGCCGGGTTGTCGAACACCGCCCCGCAGGCGTGGGAGAGCACGTAGCCCAGCTCGCCCCCCTCGTGGATCGAGCCAGGGGTTTCAGGGGTGCAGTGGCTGCCGATGTGGCCGGGGAAGGAGAATTGCTTCAGGAAACGGCCCATGCCGTCCGCGTCCTGGGACTTGTCGGGATAGATCTCGCTATAGGACCCGTCCAGGTAGGTGGGAGCCAGCACGCCCGGGGCCCCATGGCCGGGCCCCGAGAGGTAGATCATGCTCAGGTTGTGGGCCCGAATCACCCGGTTGGCATGGGCCCAGATGAAGGCTTGGCCAGGGCTTGAGCCCCAGTGACCCAGCAGCCGGTTCTTGATGTGATCGGCCCGCAGTGGCTCCTTGAGCAGGGGGTTGGCCTGCAGATAGATCATGCCGACGGCCAGGTAGTTGGCGGCCCGCCACCAGCCATCCAGCAGCTGCAACTGCGCCGAGGTCATCGTTGCCGCCATTTCAAACGCAAGGATCCCGGACCCAGACCGTAGCCATGGCTGCCAAGCCTGGGCTTAAAGCCCGGATAAAGATGGGGTTTCGCTTTTGTGGCAATCGGCCCCCCGCGGGTCGCCCCCACGCATTCATCCCATGGGTCTGCCTGCGCTTTTGCTTGAAATCGGCAGCCACCAGTCGGAGGTGGCTGAAACCCTCATTTCGGTGGGGGAATTCCTGGTCATTTTTGTGGCCGCGCGCCTGCTGGCCGAGCTGATGGTGCGGGTCCAGCTGCCCACGATCCTGGGCGAGCTGGTTGCTGGGGTGCTGATCGGGGTGTCTGGTCTGCACTTGATCGTGCCTCCCGACACCCAGGCCCAGCTGAGCGGTTGGGGGTTGGATTTGCTCAGCTCCCTGGCCGATCTCTCCCCTCAGGCCGTGCAGGAGATCTACACCGAGACCTTCCCCAATCTGCAGGCCGTCTCTGAAATTGGCCTGTTTGCCCTGCTCTTTCTCACCGGTCTCGAGAGCGAGCTGGACGAGTTGGTGGCGGTGGGTGCCCAGGCCACCACTGTGGCGGTGACTGGTGTGGTGCTGCCGTTCGCGCTCGGCACCGCGGGGCTCTACTACCTCTTCGCCGTGCCGTTGATTCCGTCAATTTTTGCCGGGGCAGCGATGACCGCCACCAGCATCGGCATCACGGCGAGTGTGTTTGGCGAGCTGAAATTTCTGCGCACCCGCGAGGGCCAGACGGTGATTGGCGCGGCTGTGCTCGACGACATCCTTGGCATCGTCATCCTGGCCGTGGTGGTGAGCCTGGCGGGGGGAGAGGGGTTCACGGCCGGGCCGATCATCAAGTTGGTGGCCGCTGCGGGGGTGTTTGTGGCGGCGGCCCTGTTTCTCAGCCGCACTTCCGCGCCCGCCTTCGACTGGCTGCTCGACCAGCTCAAGGCCCCGGGTGAAGTGGTGGTGGCGGCCTTCGTCGTGCTGTCGCTGTGTTGTTTCGTGGCCCAGGCGATCGGTCTGGAGGCGGCCTTGGGCGCCTTTGCCGCTGGCCTGATCCTGAGTGGTTCCAAGCACACCCATGCCATTCAGGACACGGTCAAACCGCTGGTGGCCCTGTTCGCCACGATTTTCTTTGTGCTGATCGGCACAGGAATGGATCTGACGGTGCTCAATCCGCTTGACCCGGCAAACCGGGAAGGGTTGATCGTGGCGGCCTTTCTGCTCACCGTCGCCATCATTGGCAAGATTGCGGCTGGCTGGAGCTACATCAGCAAAGAGAAGACCAACCGCTTGGTGGTTGGCTTGGGCATGATGCCCCGCGGCGAGGTGGGTCTGATCTTCCTGGGCCTGGGCACCCAGGCTGGCCTGCTCACCAAACCCCTCGAAGCCGCCATCTTGTTGATGGTGATCGGCACCACCTTCCTGGCTCCGGTTCTGCTCAGACTGGTGCTCGGTAGCAGTGCTGGAGGGCCCGACCGTGATCCGCTCGCCGAAATCCCAACCTGAGCGTCCCTGGGGGCAGGGTTGGGGCCTGAGCTGGGGGGGCTGGCTCGACAACCGCCGCGGCGAATGGTGGTTGCTGGCCCAACTGGCCCTGATCGCCGCCCACCTGTTGCCCCCCTGGCCGGCACCAGGGGCCTGGGGGTATGCCTGGCCCCTGCCGCTGGCCCTCTCTGGTGCCGTGCTGTTTGTGTTGGGGCTGGCTCTGGCGGCCCAGGCTTTCTGGGGCCTGGGCCCCAGCCTGACCCCCCTGCCCGATCCGATTCCCGGTGCTGCCCTGGTCACCGCTGGTCCCTACGGTCGTTGCCGCCATCCCCTGTATCAGGCCGTGCTGTTCTGCTCCCTGGGGATGGGGCTGGCCCTGGGCAGTCTGTTGCACCTGGCCCTGCTGCTCGGGCTCTGCGGGGTGCTGGGGGGCAAGGCCAGGCGGGAGGAGCGCGCCCTGGAGGCTGTCCATCCCGATTACGTCGCCTATAGGGCGAAGATCCCGGCGATCATTCCCCGTCTTCCTTGGCTCGATTGGCGAGTGCTGTGAACAGGCCCCAGCCAGCGGCGATCAGGCCCATGCTGCTGGCCCAGTCGGGGCCCAGGGCCCAGCTCAGGGCCAGGTCGGCCAGCACACCGATGGCGAGGGCCAGCAGCAGGCTGCTGACCACGAGCATGATCTGCTGGACGCCCTCTGGCATGGGGCCGGCGGCAAGGGCCTCCTCCAGGCGAGCCAGGGGGCCGCTCAAGGGCAGATAAAGCGCCAGCGCCCACAGGGCGACTCCCGGCAGAAACGGGGTCCAGTCGGGGCTGGTGGAGAGCAATGGCCGGCTGCAGATCTCCCTAGCATCAACCAGCCCGGTGACCTGCATGGTGGCTTGCCTGTCTGATCCCCAGCCTTGGCGTTATGCCGGTCATGCCGTTCATGTCGTCACGGCGGCGCCCGCCGAGCCGGAAGGACCGGCGATTTTGTTGGTGCATGGCTTCGGCGCCTCCACCGACCATTGGCGCCACAACATCCCCGTGCTGGCCAAGCGGCATGAGGTGCATGCCATCGACCTGCTGGGTTTTGGCCGTAGCGCCAAGCCCGCTGAGCTGGCCTACGGCGGCGCCCTATGGCGCGATCAGCTGGCCGCCTATGTGGCCGAGCGCATCGGCCGGCCCACCGTGCTGGCCGGTAATTCACTGGGTGGTTTTTCGGCCCTGGCGGCCGGGGCGGCCCTGGGGGATCAGGCGGCCGGGGTGGTGTTGCTGAATGCGGCAGGACCCTTCAGCGACGAGCAGGTTCCGCCCAAGGGCTGGGCAGCCATCGCCCGCCAGACCATCGGTGGCGCGCTGCTGAAAAGCCCCGTGCTGCAGCGGTTGATCTTTGAAAACCTGCGCCGGCCAGCCACGATCCGCCGCACCCTCAACCAGGTGTATGTCGACAAGACCAATGTCGACGATGCTCTGGTGGAAGCGATCCGCAGGCCTTCGCTGGATCCGGGGGCCTTTGGTGTGTTCCGCACCGTGTTTGATATCCCCCGGGGCCAGCCCCTCGACGAATTGTTCGCCCAACTGACTTGTCCGCTGCTGTTGCTCTGGGGGATCCGCGATCCCTGGATCAATGCCGCCGGCCGTCGCGGGGCCTTCCAGCGCCATGCCCCCGCTGCCACCACCGAGGTGGTGCTCGAGGCGGGCCATTGCCCCCACGACGAGGTGCCAGATCAGGTCAACGGCGCCCTGTTGGAATGGCTGGCAGGCCTTAGCCCCCAGCCCGGCTCAGGGCCAACGGCGGTGGTGGCTGCACCCCAGGCAGACGCCCGCGAGCGAGCTGCTGGCCCGGGTCAAACTGCCGCTTGATTGCTTCCATCATGAGCCTGGCGGGGGCGTCCAGCCAGGCTGGTAGGGGGCTGTTAGGAGGTTGGCGTAGCAGCGTCAGATAGCCGCCCCACTGCTGACAGCTGCGCCGCAAGGCTTCCACCCGGTAGGCCGGCAGTTGGGCAGCTGGGGCCCAACAGACGCCCAGGCCACTGCCGGCGCCCAGGCAAATGGGAAGCTGGGCGAGGGCTGGCTCGGCGAGCAGGGCCGGACCCTGGCTGGGGCGCACCGCCAGGCGTAGCAACCAGTCACTGGCCTCGGGGCCCGGGCCCAGACCCTGGGCCACTTGGGCTTGGAGTTCGCCCGGCTCCAGGGGGAGCGATGCGACGCCGAGCAGGGCGCCCTTGGCGCCGATGCAGGCGATCTGCTCTTCGAGGGTGGCGGTGTTGATGCTGGCCAGGCTGATCAGCAGACCCGTGGCTGTTTCCGAGGGGGCACCGGCAGGGCGCCACCAATCGATCCGTTCGGGGCTGAGGCTGGATCCGAGCAGCCAGCTGGCCAGTTGGCCGAGGGCCTGGAGCGGCCCGCTCAGCCACAGACCCCGCCGCTGGGGTGGCACCGGCAGGGTGCGCAGGGTCAGGCTGGTGATCAGGCCCAGGGCGCCCCAGCTGCCGGTGAACAGGCGCATCAGGTCGTAGCCAGCCACATTTTTGACCACCTTGCCGCCGGCCCGGGCGCGGACGCCGTCGGCCCGGATCAGCTCGATGCCGATTAGCTGGTCGCGCACGCCCAGGTAGCGCTGGCGTAGGCCACCGGCCAAGCCGCGGGCCACCAGGCCCCCGAGGCTGCCACTGGTTTCGCCCCCGGGGCCGCTGCCCCAGGGCCAGTCCAGGGTTAACCACTGCCCGTGGTGTGCAAGCTCGGCCTGCAACTCCACCAGTGGTGTGCCAGCCCGCACCGTCACGGTGAAGTCGCCTGAGCTGTGTTCAACGATGCCGCGCAGTTGTCTGCAGCTCACGGTGGCACTGCCTGCTTCCGGTGCCGGCCCCCAGCTGAGACGGCTGCCCAGCCCGGCAGGCTGCCAGGGCGCAGCCTGCCGGTGCAGCTCGCGCACCAGCTCCTCAAGTTCGCCGGGCTCAGGGGTGATCACGGCACGATGGTGCCATGGCCGCAGCCTTCAAGATCATCGTTTTTGACGATGACCCCACCGGGTCCCAGACGGTGCACAGCTGTCCCCTGCTGTTGCGCTGGGATGCCGCCACCCTGGCGGTGGGGTTGCGGCACCCTTCGCCGCTGCTGTTTGTGCTGGCCAACACCAGGGCTCTGGCACCGGCGGCGGCGGCTGAGCGGGTGCGTGAGATCTGTCGGGCCCTAGCGGCGGCCCTGCCGGAGGCGGGGCTCGGGCGCTGGTGGCTGGTGAGCCGCGGCGATTCCACCCTGCGGGGCCATTTCCCCCTGGAGGTGGATGTGATTGCGGCTGAGCTGGGCCCGTTTGCCGCCACGTTGTTGATCCCGGCGTTCTTGGAAGGGGGTCGCACCACGGTGGCGGGTGTCCATCTTCTGCAGGGTGAGCCCGTGCACGAGACGCCCTTCGCCCGTGATGGTCTGTTTGGCTATTCCACGAGCGACCTGCCGGCCTGGGTGGAGGAAAAGAGTGGCGGCCGCCTTGCTGCCGGTCAGGTGCAACGCCTCGAGGGCTCCCAGCTGGATCGGGCCGGTGAGGATCGGGGCCAGGCCCTGGCCGAATGGCTCGATGGTCTGAGCGATAACCCCGTGGTGGCGGTGGATGCGGAGCGGCCCCAGCAGCTCGCCGCCCTGGCCAGGGTGGTGCGGGCTTCCCCCCGACCGGTGCTGGCCCAATCGGCGGCCAGCTGGATTGCTGCCCTGGCCGCCCTGCCGCCGCCGCCCCTGGATAGGGCGGGCCTGGTGGCCCTGCGCCGCTGCGGGGCGGGCCTGGTGATGGTGGGCTCCCATGTGCCCTTGGCGGATGCCCAACTCGAGCGGCTGCTGGCTGAGCCGGGTTGCAGGGGCCTGGAATTGCCTGTGGCCAAGCTGGCGCGGGTGCTGGAGGGCCCCCTGACCGGGCCCCTGCTGGCCTCCCTCGAGCGGGACTGGTTGGTTGAGCTGCGGGCCACCCTGGCCGCGGGGCGGACGCCGGTGCTTTTCACCAGCCGCGGCGAACTCGCCTGCGCTTCGGTGGCAGCTCGGCGCCGGCTCGGTGCTGGCCTGGCCGCCTGCATGGCCAGGCTGGCGGCGGCGTTGGCGCCCCAGTTGGGCTATCTGATCAGCAAGGGAGGCACAACCAGCCACGCCCTGTTGGCCGATGGCCTTGGCCTGGGGGCCGTGGAGTTGCAAGGCCAGCTATTGCCTGGCCTTTCGGTGCTGCTGACCCCAGTGGAGGCCGCGGCGGCGGCGCTGCCCGTGCTCACGTTTCCCGGCAACCTCGGCGACGCGGGCACCTTGCGTCAGGCCTGGCGCCTCATGGAGGGGCTGGCGCCCTGATGGATGGGGCGAAGCAGCCAAGGACCACCAGGCCCAGGGCGGCCAGGCAGTCAACCCAGTCGCTGACGAAAGCCCCCACCAGAAAAGCCAGCGACACCGCCGCCACGAGCAGGGGGGTCAGGGGGTAGCCCCAGCTGCGGAAGGGACGGGGCAGCTCCGGCTCCTGGAGGCGCAGGGCCACCAGGGCGGCGATGCCGGCTAGGGGAAGGCTCACGTAGAGCACGGCGCCCATTGCCAGCAGCCGCTCGAAGGAGCTCACCAGCACCAGGCCTGCGGCAGCGGTGCTGGTGAGCAGCAGGGCAACGGTGGGCGTGCCGCCGTCATTTACGGCTGCGAGATAGCCCGGCACCAGACCATCGCGGCCCAGGCCATAGAGGATCCGCGGGGCCGCCATCACCACCGTGTTGATCAGCCCCAACAGCGATACCAGGGCCAGGGCGGTGATCAGGTTTCCCCCCAGGGGACCGGCCAGGGCGCGACCTGCTGTGGCGGCCGGCAGGCTGGAGCTGGCCAGCTGGGCGATCGGCAGCACATGCAGCAGGGCCAGGTTGATCAGCAGGTACAGGGCCGTCACGGCTAGCACCCCGCCGATTAGGGAGCGGGGCAGATCCCGCTCGGGCTCACTGAACTCCTCGGCGAAGTACACCGGGCTGGCCCAGCCGTCGTAGGTGGTGATCACCGCCTGGAGCCCCAGCACGACAGGAATGGTCAGCTGGCGCCAGTCGGGGGGGAGCGCCGGGCCGGGGGGGGCTGAGCCCCAGCCAGCGCGGCCGGCGAGGGCAGCAGAAAGCATGCCGCCACCAGGGCCAGGAAAGCCACCGCCTTGACCAGGCTGAGCAGTTCCTGGCTGGCGCTGCCGGTCCGCAGCCCCCTTAGCTGGATCAGGGTGAACAGGCCGATTGCGACCAGGCCCAGGACCTGGGCTGGGTGGGGCATCAGCCGCCAAGGGTCAGGCAGCAGGACCTGGCCGTATTCCCCCACGGTGGTCGCCACCCAGGCCAGGCCGATGCAGTGGGCCAGCCAATCGGTCCAGCCCACCAAGAATCCCGCTCGAGGCCCGAAGGCCCGCTCCGCATACACATACCAACCCCCCGCCCGGGGCAGGCTGGCTGCCAACTCGGCAATGCAGATTGCCCCCAGCAGCGCGTAGATCCCGCCCACCAGCCAGGCCCCGAGTACCAGCGGCGCCGAGGGCAATTGGGCGGCCACCAGCCCAGGGGTGCGCAGGATGCCAGCGCCGATCGTGCCGCCGATGGCTCCAGCCAGGCCGAGGCCCAGCCCCAGGATGTTCAGCAGTCGCCCGGGGCCGTTCACCCCGCATGGCCCGGGCGGTAGCTCTGGTCCAGCAGCTGGAGGGGGTGGCTCACGGGGATCGGCCGGGGCGACTCCTGCATGTGGCGGCGGATCTGCAGGCTGCAGCCGATGTTGGCGCTCACGGCCCGATCTGCGCCAGTGGCGGCGAGGTCGTCTGCCTTGAGGCGCCCCAGCTGGGAGGCCTCCTCCGGCTGCACCAGGTTGTAGATGCCGGCGCTGCCGCAACACACGCCTGCTTCGGTGGCTTCGCGCAGCTGGATGTGGGGAATGGCCCGCAGCAGGGCGCGGGGCTGGGCGCTGATGCCCTGGCCGTGCAGCATGTGGCAGGCATCGTGATAGGCCAGCCGCAGGGGACGCTCGGCGCTGGCGGGCTGGCCATCGGGGTGGAGGAGGGGCTGAAGGCCCTTGCGGAAGTCTGCGGTGAGGCCGATCTGGGCCAGAAATTCCTGAATATCCGCCACCGGTGCGGCAAAGCTGGCGCTGGCCAAGTGCCCATAGGCCTTCATCGTGTGGCCGCAGCCGGACGCAGCCACCAGCACCGCATCCAGAGGGCCGGCGCCGGCAAAGCTGGCGATCAGGTCGTTGGCCAGCTGGTGGGTCTGGCCGAGTTCGCCTTGGTGGTGGGTCATGGCGCCGCAGCAGCCCTGGGCCGGTGGAATCACCACCTCGATGCCGTTGGCGGCCAGCACCCTGACGGCCGCATCGTTCACCTGGGGCTCAAACAGGCGCTGCACGCAGCCCAGCACCAGCCCCACCCGGGCGCGGCGTTTGCCCAGCGCCGGCACCACCAGCGGGTAGGAATCGGTGAAGGCCTCCGGGGCCAGGGGTGGCAGCAGCTGGTCCATCGCTTCGAGCTGGGGGCCGAGCATGCGGGTGAGGCCGCTGCGGCGGGCCAGGGCCTGCAGCGGTGTGCCGGCGTAGGCCCGCAGCGGGGTGAGCAGGGCTCGCAGCCGGGCCGGGTAGGGCAACAACCTGAACAACAGACTGCGAAAAGCCCGTTGGGCCGGGCTGCGCAATGCCGGCGCGTTCAACAGGGGCCGGGTGGCTTCGATCAGTTGGTCGTAGCGCACCCCCGAGGGGCAGGCCGTGACGCAGGCGAAGCAGCCCAGGCAGCTGTCGAAGTGGGAGGCCACCGTGGCGTCCAGCTCCAGCTCGCCGGCTGCGATCGCCTTGAGGCTGTGGATGCGGCCCCGCGGGGAGTCCATCTCCGTGCCCAGCACCCGGTAGCTGGCGCAGGTGGGCAGGCAGAAGCCGCAGTGCACGCAGGGATCGGTGCCCCCTGCGGGTAGGCCGGGCAGGTTCATGGGGTCAGTCTGCCCGGCTTTCAGCTGGGTGGCAGGCTCCTCACCCCGCGAAATGCCGGATCACCGCATCGGCGAAGCCGCTGCAGCTCACCGGTTCCACGGGCGGCTCCATCAACCGGGCCAGGTCGTAGGTGACCTCCTGGTTGGCGATGGCGGCGCTGAGTCCCTTGGTGATCAGATCAGCGGCCTCCTGCCAACCCATGAATTCGAGCATCATCACGCCGCTGAGGATCACCGAGCCCGGGTTGATGCGATCCAGGCCAGCGTGCTTGGGGGCGGTGCCGTGGGTGGCTTCGAAGATGGCGGCCCTGTCGCCGATGTTGGCGCCCGGGGCCATGCCCAGGCCGCCCACCACGGCGGCGGCGGCATCGCTGACGTAGTCGCCGTTGAGGTTCAGCGTGGCCAGCACCGAATACTCCTGGGGCCGGGTCTGGATCTGTTGAAAGATGCTGTCGGCGATGCGGTCATCCACCAGCACCATCGCCTGCCACTGGCCGTTGCCGTGGCTGGCGCCGATCGCCTCCAGCACCCCCGCCACCTCCGCGTCGATCGCCGCTTTCTTCTCGGGGGTGAGGGCGTCGTAGCCCGGCTCGATCAGGCGGGCATTGGCTTCGATGCTCAGGCCCGGATTGCGATCGGCGTTGCCCAGGATCCAGCTCTCCCGCTCGGTGACGCACACATCCCGGAACTCCGTGGTAGCCAGTTCGTAACCCCAGTCCCGAAAGGCACCCTCAGTGAATTTCATGATGTTGCCCTTGTGCACCAGGGTGACGTGGCGCTTGTCGCCCTCCAGGCGCAGGGCGTGCTGGATCGCTTTGCGGATGTGGCGCTGGCTGCCGAACTTGCTCACCGGCTTGATGCCGATGCCGGACCCTTCCGGAATGCGGCGCTGGCCGAGCTTGCCGTTGGCCGGGATCACCGTCTCGTTCAGGTGTTGGATCAGCTCGAGGCAGACCGGATCGCTGGCCTCCCACTCGATTCCCATATAAATGTCTTCGGTGTTCTCGCGGTAAACGATCACATCGAGATCCTGGGGCCGTTTGTGGGGGCTGGGGGTGCCCTCGTAGTAGCGGCAGGGGCGCACGCAGCAGTACAGATCGAAGATCTGGCGCAGGGCCACGTTCAGCGAGCGGATGCCGCCGCCGATCGGGGTGGTGAGGGGGCCCTTGATGGCCACCCCGTAGGCCCTGATCGCGGCGAGGGTGTCCTCGGGCAGGTACTGGTAGGTGCCGTAGAGGTCGCAGGCTTCATCGCCGGCGTACACCTTGAACCACTCGATCCGCCGGGCGCCGCCGTAGGCCCTGTCTACCGCCGCATCCAGCACCTTCTGGGTGGCGGGCCAGATGTCGACGCCAGTGCCGTCGCCGCGGATGAAGGGGATGATCGGGTCGTTCGGCACGATGGGTTGGCCGTTCTCGAAGCGGATGGCCGTGCCCGCGCTGGGCGCGGTGAGCTTCTCGAATTGCGGTGAGCTGGTAGCCATTCGTGCGGCAGGAGCGGTTGGGCGAGCCTAGGTTTCGGGCATGCAGAGGTTCTGCTCAGGGGAAACGGCATGAATGCCACCGATCAGGCCCGCTCTTTGGCCCTGGCCCAGGCGATCGCTTCGGTGGCGGCCCTGTTTCGCGGCCATTTCCCCGATGCCCGCGCCAACCTCACCCCCTGGCGCGACGATCCGCTCACCCGCGCCTTTGCTGAGCAGGAAAGCCTCGACCTCTCCTTTCACCTGCCGGGCTGGACCCCCCGCAACCAGTGCCGCTCGTTTTTGGTGCAGTTGCGGCTGGATGGGGACCCGGGCCGGGGGGCTGGGGACCGACCCCGGTTGCTGGGGGTGGTGATCCGGGGCCTGACCTATGAAAGCGAGCGCTGGCGGCTGGCCACCGTGGGTGACTGGCGGCCGGCGGGCAGCCATCTGCCCCACGGTGAGGTTGCCCAAAAGCTGCAGCAGTTCTGCCGAGAGCTGTTCGACCTGTTTGCCGACCCTGCCCCCGCCGGGCGGCCTGAGGCGGCCTGAGTTCGCTCCCCCCGCTGGCTCACGGCCATTTGAGCGCGGCCATGGAAGCGGTAGGGGGGCTTTGGCTTGCGTGGGTTTTGGCCGGAGCGGCGTAACCCTTCGCAACCTTGGCAGCCGCCCCGGCAAAGAGCGCGCCTAATTTGGCCCCTTGCCCGTGCAGCGCCCCCGACTGATGGCTGTCGCCCTTGCTTCCCAACTGCGTGAAGGCACCAAAAAGGCCCACACGATGGCGGAGAACACCGGCTTCGTGAGTTGCTTCCTCAAGGGGGTGGTCGACAAGGCCAGCTACCGCACCCTGGTCGCCGATCTCTTTTTCGTGTATTCGGCGATGGAGGAGGAGTTCGGCAAGCTCAAGGACCATCCGGTGGTGGGTCCGGTCGGTTTTGCCGAGCTCAACCGTCGCGAGAGCCTCGAGCAGGATCTGGCCTTCTATTTCGGCCCGGATTGGCGCAGCGCGGTCAAGCCCACCCCCGGTGCCCAGCAGTATGTCGAGCGTCTGCACCAGGTGGCCCGGGAATGCCCGGAGCTGCTGGTGGGTCACCACTACACCCGCTACATCGGTGATCTCTCCGGAGGCCAGATCCTCAAGAACATCGCCCAGAAGGCCATGAACCTGGGAGAGCACGACGGCCTGCGCTTCTACGAATTCGACGCCATCCCCGACGAGAAGGGCTTCAAGGCCAACTACCGCTCCGTGCTCGATGGTCTGCCGATCGACCAGGCCATGGCCGATCGCATCGTGGAGGAGGCCAACCAGGCCTTCCACCTCAACATGGTGATGTTCCAGGAACTTGAGGGCAATTTGATCGCGGCCATCGGCAAGGTGCTGTTCGGCTTCCTCACCCGCCGCCAGCGGGCCGGCAGCACCGAGGTCGTCGCCGCCTGATCACCCGTTGAGGCCGCTTCGCTTTCTGGTTCCCGGCACCACCGGCAAGTTTCGTTGTGGCGGACTGCTGGTGGAGCTTCAGACCGCTCGGCTGGTGGCGGCCCTGGGGCCGGTGGAGCTGGTGACCTATCGCCAGCGGGACCTGGATAAGCCCTTTCTCGCCGACCTGTTGCGCAGCGAAGCCGCCCCCGGGGATGCCCTCTGGGTGGTCAGCTGGGGCTTTGATGTGCCGGTCCTGTTGCGTCGGCTGCGGGGCCGGCCGGTGGCCTACCACGCCCACAGCAGCGGCTATGGGTTTGATCTGCCGGCCGGAGTGCCGGTGCTGGCGGTCAGCCGCAACACCCTCGGCTACTGGGGAGATCGGGCGCCCCGCAACCCCCTCGCTCTGGTGCCCAATGCCCTCGAGCCGATGTGGCTGGAGCGGGGGCGGTGCCAGGGCGACGGGGAGCGACCGATCGATGTGCTCGTGCAGCGTCGCAAAAGCAGCGCCTATCTGCTCGAGCGGCTGGTGCCGGCCCTGCGAGCCCGGGGGCTGGTGGTGGAGGTGCAGCAGGGCTGGGTGGACGACCTGGTGGAGCTGTTCAACGGCGCCAAAGTGGTGCTCTACGACTCCGCCGACTATTGGCGGGGCCGCGGCGTGAGCGAGGGTTTCGGCCTGCCGCCGATCGAGGCCCTGGCCTGCGGCTGTGTGGTGTTCAGCAGCTTCAATCACGCCCTGGCTGACAGCCTCGATCCGGGCCTGCTCGGCCACCAGATCGGGGCGGGCACCCTGGCTGGGGATCGGGATCGGATTCTGGCAGCGGTGGCTGATCCGGAGCGCTGGCGCCCCCGACCTGAGACCCTTTCGGTCCTGCTGGAGGGGTGTTCGGAGTCGGCCTTGCGGGCCCGCTGGGCCAGGGCCCTTGAGCGGGTGAATGGCCACTGGGATCGGCTGCTGGCCGGTGAGCCGCCCCTGCGGAGTCCGCCACCCTGGCAGTTGCGCTGGGGACAGCGGCTGGGCCGGCTGGTTCGCCTAGGTTCGCCGTAATGAGTGCTTTTCTCGCCGGCCTGAATGACGCCCAGCGCAAGGCGGTGGACCACCACACTGGGCCACTGCTGGTGGTGGCCGGGGCCGGCAGCGGCAAAACCCGGGCCCTCACCCACCGCATCGCCCACCTGATCGGCCACCATGGCGCCGATCCGGCCCATTTGCTCGCCGTCACCTTCACCAACAAGGCGGCCCGGGAGATGAAGGAGCGGCTGGAGTTGCTGCTGGCCCAGAAGTTGGCCCAGAGCCAGTTCGGCCAGCCCTGGAGCACCCTGCCGGTGGTGGAGCAGCGCCAGCTGCGCTCGCGCATCTACCGCGAGGTGATCAAGGAGCTGTGGATCGGCACCTTCCACGCCCTGTTTGCCCGGTTGCTGCGCTTCGATATTGATAAATACAAGGATCTCGAAGGGCTCAGCTGGACCCGTCAGTTCTCGATCTACGACGAGAACGATGTGCAGAGCCTGATCAAGGAGATCGTCACCCAGGAGCTGCAGCTCGATCCCAAGCGTTTTGAGCCGAAGAAGGTGCGCTGGGCGATCAGCAACGCCAAGAACCAGGGCTGGCTGCCCGAGCAGCTCGAAGCCGATGCCGGCGGTCAGCGCGGCCGGTTGATGGCGGAGACCTATCGCCGCTACCGGCGCGCCTTAGCCGCCAACAACGCCCTCGATTT
>CBFIGH010000054.1:0-4070 GCA_965662115.1 Cyanobium sp. | reverse complement strand
GTCGCAGCCGGCCTGGAAGCCCTCGATGCGATCGGCCGTCATGCCCTTGGCGGTGAGGAAGATCACCGGCGTGCCACCCAGGCGCTCGTCGTCGCGCAGCTTGCGCAGCAGCCCGTAGCCATCGAGGCGGGGCATCATCACGTCGCTGATCACCAGATCAGGCAGCAGCTCCTGAGCCTTGGCCCAGCCGTCTTCGCCGTCCACCGCGGTGGTCACGTGAAAACCCTCGTCTTCCAGGTAGGCCTGCACCGCTGAGCGCAGCCCGGGTTCGTCGTCCACCAGAAGCAAGCGAGCCGGAGGCTGCGGGGCCACGTCTGGGGCCTGGGTGTCGGGTTCGAGGCTCATCAGCGCAATCTATCGAGGGGGGCCAGGCAATACCTGCTGCTGCTCACGCAGCAGGCCCGAATAGCCGAGCGTGCGAGCCAGGGCCTGCAGGGTGGCGGGATTCTTGCCGGCCTGGTCGGGGAAGCAAGCCGCCCACCAGATCTGGTGATCAAGGCGATTGGCCTCCGTGATCGTGCCGCCAGGGTTGAGCTCCTTGATCAGAAGATCGCGGCCCTTGCGGGTGAGCCGCATGGGCGCATCCGCACTGCAGCGCACGGTGTCTACGGCCAACTGAACGCCATCCGGTGATTCCACCCACACGCCAATCGTGCGGGCAGAGGGATCGCGGGGATCAGGCTTGGCATTGTGCACTCCGATCACGAAGTCCCCTTCCATCGTGGCCCACTCGCGCAGCAGCACCAGATCCGCCGGCCGCTGCTCCGATGGCGCCCGGTGGGCGTTGAAAGGATCGGGGGCACCGAGCGACGTTTGAGCCGCCACAGGCAGTGAACCGAAACCCAGCTGCACCAGAGCACAGCCCAATCCGGCTGCAAACCGAACCCGCCGGGACGCCAAAGCCATCAGAGCAGTCAAAGGGCGTTGCTTGCCAGCATGGGCGCAATGGCTGATCCCGTCATCTATCTCGACCATCAGGCCAGCACCCCGTGTGAGCCAGCGGTGGTAGAGGCGATGGCGCCTTGGTGGACTGCACAGTTCGCCAACCCCGCCAGCCGCAGCCACCGGCCAGGGCTGCTGGCGGCGGCGGCCGTGGAACAGGCCCGCGCTCAGATTGCGGCCAATCTGGGGGTGGCCTCCACTGGTGTGGTGTTCACCAGTGGCGCCACCGAAGCCAACAACCTCGCTCTCAAAGGGCTGGCAGAAGCGGAACTCCAGGCGGGCGGCCAGCGGCGCCACCTGATTGCCCTGGCCACTGAACACCGGGCTGTGCTCGATCCGCTGCGCTACCTCGCACTGCATGGCTTCGAGCTCACCCTGCTGCCGGTGCAGCCCGATGGGCTGGTGGATCTCGATCGCCTGGAGGCCGCCCTGCGGCCCGACACCCTGCTTCTGAGCGCCATGGCCGCCAACAATGAGATCGGGGTGCTGCAGCCGCTCGAGGCCATCGCCGGGCTCTGCCGTGAACGCGGCATCCGCTTCCATTGCGACGCCGCCCAGGCGATCGGCCACATCCCACTGCAGCCGGCGGAACTAGGCATCGATCTGCTCAGCTTCAGCGGCCACAAGCTCTACGGGCCCAAAGGCATCGGAGCCCTGCTGGTTGGGCCTGGGGTGCATGTGGCGCCACAGCTGCATGGCGGTGGCCAGGAGCAGGGGCTGCGTCCGGGCAGCTTGCCGGTGCCACTGATCGTGGGACTGGCCAAGGCCCTGGAGCTGGCCCTCGCCGACCGGGAGCAGCGCAGCGTGGGGCTGGGGGAGCTGAGGGATCAGCTGTGGCAGAAACTGGAGGCCCAGGGGGGCGTGCACCGCAATGGCGCCGCCGCCCCACGCCTGGCCCACAACCTCAATGTGTGGATCGAGGGGGTGGATGGGGCCGCGCTGCAACGGGCCTCGCGCCCATCACTGGCGCTGAGCAGCGGCTCCGCCTGCAGCAGCGGCCAGCCCTCCCACGTGCTCCAGGCCTTGGGCCTCAGCCGCCAGCAAGCCAGCAGTTCCCTGCGCTTCGGCCTGGGCCGCCACACCAGCGCCGCCGAGATCGAAGCAGCCAGCGCCATCCTCGCGAGCACCCTGCAGCAGCTGCGAGGGAGCTGACCTCCGGCGGGCAGCCCCAACGGGTTGCATCAGAAGCTGGGCGGGCACTGTGGCGATCGCTACCGTCCGCTCAATCGCTGTTCACCGATGAGCCTGCCGACTCCCGGCACCAACCGGTTGCAGGTGCTGCGCGCCGTGGAAGACGGCTGGCAGGCCTTCTGCCGCGCCCCCTGGACATTCCTGCTCTTCCAGGTGCTGGTGCTGACCGTGATGTCGCCCTTCCTCTGGCTGATCCACAAGGCGCTGCTGCACCTGGTGCTGGGCGATGCGCCGCTGCTCCACCCGATCGCCACCCAGATCGCCCTGGTGGTGGGGGTTGTGGGATACGTGGTGCTAGCGCTCTGGGCCCTGGTGGGTTTCAGTCGTGGCGCCTGGCTGAGCCTGAGCGGTCAGAAGCCCAGCTTCCGCACCTTCAGCCGCTGGGATGGAGTCGCCAGCGGCCGCCTGTTCGGTTCCGGAATGCTGCTGCTACTGGTGATGGCGGTGGTGGGTGGCGCGGCCTGGGGCATCGGACTGGGCCTCGAGAAAATCCGCGCCGGCCTGTTCCTGGTGCCGCTGGTGGCCTTCGCCATCTTCAAGATCTGGCTGGTTGTCAGCCAGCAGTTCCTGCTGCCGATGGCCCTGTTCGGCGTGAAGAAGCCGGTGGAAACCTTGCAATCGGGCATCGCCGGCGTGAATCCCAGCTGGTGGACCGTGCTCTGGTTTGCCGTGCTGGAGTCGGTGGTGGCGCTGGTGGCCTGGTTCTTCAAGGAAGGGGGCCTGCTCGTGCTCGCCCCGGCGCTGATCTGCATGGGCACCGCCGGCTACCGCCAGCTGTTTGGCAGCCAAGACCACACCGGCATCCTCAGCAACGGCTGATCGCTGCTTCAGCGGCGGCGCGCCAGGCGCCATTTGGCGGAACGGCTGCGGGGATTGGAGCTTTGCTCCTCCTCCGCAGCCGTTTCGGGTTTACGGGTGATGCGCTGCAGGCGCTCATCGCTCACGAAGGCAGTCTTCACCCGTCGGTCTTCCAGGGAGTGGAAGCTGATCACACCAAAAAGGCCGCCACTGACCAACCAATCCGGCGCCACCATCAGCAGCCGATCCAACACCCCCAGCTCATCATTCACAGCGATGCGCAGCGCCTGGAAGGTGCGGGTGGCGGGGTGGATACGCCCGTATCGCGCTTTTGGGGGGTAGCAACCGGCCACCGCGTAAGCCAGCGCAGCAGTGCCGCTATAGGGGCCCTGCTCGGCCAGATCGTGCTTGATCCGCCGGGCGATGCGGCGCGAGAGCCGCTCCTCGCCGTAGGCGTAGATCAGATCGGCCAGCTCGTTGTCGTCCAGCCGCTCGATTAGCGCTCCTGCACTTTCGCCGGCCGCTGGGTTCATGCGCATGTCGAGCGGGCCATCCAGGCGGAAGCTGAAACCCCGCTCCGCTACATCCAGCTGGGGGCTACTCACCCCGAGATCTGCCAGCACCGCTAGCGCAGGCTGCGGTGGCCTGTAGGCCGCAAAATTACTGGCCACGATCTGCACCCGATCACCGAAGGGCGCCAATCGTTCGGCAGCGGCCATGCGAGCGGTGGGGTCTTGATCGAGCCCGATCAGACGCAGGCGTGGGTGCGCCTCCAGCAGCAGGGCGCTGTGGCCGCCGCCACCAAGGGTGCAATCGATCAACAGACCCTCGCCACGCTGGTCGAGCAGCTGTGCCAGCTCCGCAAACCCAGCCAGAACAGGCCCCGCCAACACCGGAACGTGATCAAACGCGGCGGAATCTGGCGGATCGCCCAAGCGCGGTGGCAGAAGCAGCGGCCCTTCCTTCCTAAGATCCCGGCAGCGAGCTCATCCACCCCCTCGGCCCCATGACGCAGCTGGAAACGCGCACGGAGCCGATGGTGGTCAACTTCGGCCCACATCACCCCTCCATGCACGGGGTGCTGCGGCTGGTGGTGACCCTCGACGGCGAAGACGTGGTGGATTGCGAGCCGGTGATCG